>NZ_BAABGA010000025.1:0-669 GCF_039541335.1 Novipirellula rosea
ACCGCAAGCGTCATCAAGCACTCGATGAATTGGCGGCCCAGGCCCAAGAGCTCGATATGGGGTATTGAGCCTTGAGTCACTTCACGGTTGTTTACGACGCTTGCGTTCTGTTTCCGGCACCGCTTCGTGACCTGCTGATGCAGCTTGCATTGACCGGGCTGTTTCGAGCCCGTTGGTCGTCGATGATCCACGATGAATGGACTCGAAGCGTTCTCAAAGTCCGTCCTGATCTGACGGTAGAGCAACTGTCTCGCACTCGTCAGTTAATGGACTCGCATGTACTCGATGCCTTGGTGACTGGCTTCGAACCGTTGATCGACGCCCTTGAGCTACCTGATCCCGATGATCGGCATGTTTTAGCCGCGGCGATTCGCTGTGGAGCCGATGCAATCGTGACCTACAACTTGAAAGACTTTCCCGACGACACTTTGAGTACGTACGGGATTGAAGCGATCCACCCAGACTCGTTCCTTCTCAGCCAATTGGATTTGGCTCCGAGCGTGGTACTGACCGCTGTTAAACAAACTCGTGCAAGACTGAAAAATCCGCCGAAATCGCCAGAAGAATACCTTGGCTGCCTTGGAGAGCAGGGACTGACACAAACCGTCAGCGAACTTAGGTGTTCGATACAATTAATCTGAGACCGAGGACCAGATGTCCTAATGGTCT
>NZ_BAABGA010000026.1:0-669 GCF_039541335.1 Novipirellula rosea
ACCGCAAGCGTCATCAAGCACTCGATGAATTGGCGGCCCAGGCCCAAGAGCTCGATATGGGTTATTGAGCCTTGAGTCACTTCCCGGTTGTTTACGACGCTTGCGTTCTATTTCCGGCACCGCTTCGTGACCTGCTGATGCAGCTTGCATTGACCGGGCTGTTTCGAGCCCGTTGGTCGTCGAGGATCCACGATGAATGGACTCGAAGCGTTCTCAAAGTCCGTCCTGATCTGACGGTAGAGCAACTGTCTCGCACTCGTCAGTTGATAGACTCGCATGTACTCGATGCCTTGGTGACTGGCTTCGAACCGTTGATCGACGCCCTTGAGCTACCTGATCCCGATGATCGGCATGTTTTAGCCGCGGCGATTCGCTGTGGAGCCGATGCAATCGTGACCTACAACTTGAAAGACTTTCCCGACGACGCTTTGAGTACGTACGTGATTGAAGCGATCCACCCAGACTCGTTCCTTCTCAGCCAATTGGATTTGGCTTCGAGCGTTGTACCGACCGCTGTTAAACAAACTCGTGCAAGACTGAAAAATCCGCCGAAATCGCCAGAAGAATACCTTGGCTGCCTTGGAGAGCAGAGACTGACACAAACCGTTAGCGAACTTAGGTGTTCGATACAATTAATCTGAGACCGAGGACCAGATGTCCTAATGGTCT
>NZ_BAABGA010000027.1:0-861 GCF_039541335.1 Novipirellula rosea
CTCTTGAGACTGAGCGACACTCCTTGGCCTCGGAACGTCGATGGGACTCGCTTGTCGCAGCAGCTATCACGAACGTCGGTCTGCTAATTGCTTGCTTGTTGCCACTTGCTTTGGCTTGGCTACTGCTCGTTCGCCTACCGGAAACTGGGGACGAACAAGTGATTGTGGAAATCATGCTCGATGACCTCACGGCATCGAGACCACTGCTCTTGCATCGTAGTCAGGAAACATCACCGCGACATTTGACCGATCACGATGAAAAATCGACTTGAACAAACCTCCAACAGAAAGGAAAACACTTTGTCACACATTGTCACGATCACAACCGAGATTCGTGATCCCGTCGCTTTGCGGTCATCTTGCCTTCGACTTGAACTCGACGAACCGGTGCATCAAACCGTGAAGCTCTTCAGCGCCGAAGCGACTGGATACTGCGTCCAGTTACCTCGCTGGCGTTACCCCGTCGTCTGCGACACAGATTCGGGAACCGTTCACTTCGATAATTTCGAAGGCCATTGGGGCGAACAGGCCCATCTCGATCGACTGATCCAACGGTACGCGGTTGAGAAATCCGTATTGGAAGCACGCAAGCAGGGTCACTCGGTGACCGAACAACCGCTCCCTGATGGATCAATCAAGCTCACGGTTCACGTTGGAGGTGCGAGTTGAAAACAATTCAAATCACCGTCGCCCCCTCCGGCGAAACGAAAGTCGAAACCAGCGGTTTTTCAGGAAGCGAATGCCGAGAGGCGAGTCAATTTCTGGAGGCTGCCCTGGGGACGAAACGCTCCGAAAAGCTAACTGCGGAATTTTACGCAGGCCAATTACAATCCGAAAACCAAACTCAACGGGAGGGATAAT
>NZ_BAABGA010000028.1:0-861 GCF_039541335.1 Novipirellula rosea
CTCTTGAGACTGAGCGACACTCCTTGGCCTCGGAACGTCGATGGGACTCGCTTGTCGCAGCTGCTATCACGAACGTCGGTCTGCTAATTGCTTGCTTGTTGCCACTTGCTTTGGCTTGGCTACTGCTCGTTCGCCCACCGGAAACTGGGGACGACCAAGTGATTGTGGAAATCATGCTCGATGACCTCACGGCATCGAGGCCACTGCTCTTGCATCGTGGTACGGACACATCACCGCGACACTTGACCGATCACGACGAAAAATCGACTTGACCAAACCTCCAACAGAAAGGAAAACGCTTTGTCACACATCGTTACGATCACGACTGAGATTCGTGATCCGGTCGCTTTGCGGGCATCGTGCCGTCGACTTGAACTCGACGAACCGATGCATCAAACCGTGAAGCTCTTCAGCGCCGAAGTAACTGGTTACTGCGTCCAGTTACCTCGCTGGCGTTACCCCGTCGTCTGCGACACGACTGCGGGGATGGTTCACTTCGATAATTACGAAGGCAACTGGGGCGAACAGTCCCAGCTCGATCGACTTATCCAGCGGTACGCGGTTGAAAAATCCGTATTGGAAGCACATAAGCAGGGTCACTCGGTGACCGAACAATCGCTCGCTGATGGATCAATCCGCCTCACCGTCTTAGTCGGAGGTGCGAGTTGAAAACAATTCAAATCACCGTCGCCCCCTCCGGCGAAACGAAAGTCGAAACCAGCGGTTTTTCAGGAAGCGAATGCCGAGAGGCGAGTCAGTTCGTGGAGGCCGCCTTGGGTGCGAGACGCTCCGAAACGATTACTGCGGAATTTTACGCAGGCCAATTACAATCCGAAAACCAAACTCAACGGGAGGGATAAT
>NZ_BAABGA010000029.1:0-426942 GCF_039541335.1 Novipirellula rosea
TGCCAACGTCGGAACCATCGAACAAGAGCCGCCAGGCACCGGTGCGAGTGTCGTGGTAGACGATGTCTTCGTCAGCAACATAAAAGCCACCGGCATTTAAATTGCTTGCCGGGCTCATGTAGATCACTTCGCTACCGAAGACTTCGTTACCGGCGAATTTTCCGATTTGGAGGCCATCGAATGATTGGCCATCGGTCACACGGTGGGCGGATCCATCGAACCGCTGGTTCAGCGTGTAGAACGACTCGCTGCTGATTGATTCGAGAAACGTCAGAACGTCGCTGCTGCTGCCTTGGGTATTGCCGCTGGAGACGGTGTCTGCGGTGGTAACGTGAATTTCGCCAGTGGCATGGTCGACTGAAACGCCCTGGACGTTGTTTCCCTCGAGGCCAAGTTCGGATCCATCCAAGTACATTGCCCATTCCCCCGACGTGTCGATGCCATAGACGCCTTGGTTAAGGACTAGCAGGTCGTCGCCGCTGAGTGGCAGTCCAGGAAGAAGGTAATTGCCCAGCAGGCTAACCAGCAAGCGTCCGTCGGGGGTGAAACTGATGGAATCCACATCGCCGCTGGTGGGGCTCAATCCCACATCGGATCCATCGAAGAACCACTCGAAACTGCCCGCCGTCAAAACACCATGCGAGGTCGGATGGAATTTGACGATGTCAGAATCGCGAACCAGCCCTAAACCGCTGACGTTCATATTCGCATCGAAGCTAAGCAGCAGACTGCCATCATCGTGGATATAAAACGCATCGATATCGCCGCCGGCCAAACCGACCTGGGATCCATCAAAGTACAGCGACCATTGCTGCGTGGTGCTGTCAAACGCGAGAATGTCTTCGTCGTCATAGGGGATGTTATCCACTCGGCCGCTGTCTGAAAAACTAACAAAGACGACATCCGTTGACCCAGGCGGGCCAGCCACAAGCGTTAGTTCCGATACCGAATTGTTTGTCGCGTCCGGATCACGGGTGTCCGAATGAACGGTAGCGGTGCTGGGCATCTGGCCCGATGCCGTGGAGGTGACCACGATGTCAAACTCGACAAATTCGCCCGCCGGCAAATCTCCTAAGTCACCCGTGAGCGTTCCAGACGCATTCGATATCAACGTCGTCGCCGAAACGAATGAGATCCCTGCGGGAAGCACCTGAGTGTAAGAAACGTTCTGTGCGAGATGAGGACCGTGGTTGGTGACTTTGGCGTGATACGTGATTTCCTGCCCTAACGCGACGCGGTTTTTGTCGTCGGCAAGTTCAACGGTTAGGTCGGCCAAAATTGGATCGACTTGCGTCGTCACAGTGGCCGTGTTGTTGGTTGGGTCGGGATCGAGCGTGCTCGACGTCACCGAGAACACGTTACTAATTTCACCCGGCAACGTGGAGGCTACAACGATCGAAACCGGTTCCGATTGGCCGCTGGAAAGATCGCCTAGATCACAGCGGATTACATTGTTCTCTAGGGAACACGACGCAGTCGAGGAGACAAACGTCACGTTGGACGGCAGGGGCGAGCTAAGGATGGTGTCAGTGGCAGCGTGGGGCCCTTGATTGGTTAGCATGACCGAATAGACAACCTGGTCGCCTTCGAGTACAGGATCGAGATCGTCTGTAACAATCAGCTGCAAATCTGCTTTGAGTGGTTCGACGATGGTCGATTCCGAACCGGCGTTGTTGCTCGGGTTGGGATCGAGCGTATCGGATGAGACGCTCGCAGAAAGAATCATCTCGCCAATCTGAGTTGGAGTGACGACGAGGTCGATGACCACTGATTGGCCGACGGTGACCTCATCGAATCGCGTCACAAAACTACCATCTTCGATATCGAACTCAAGGGATGACGAAACGAAATTGGCGGCGAGAGAAATCGAACCGGCGATCACCACATTGGATGCCGTACGCGGCCCATGATTAGTGAGCGTCCATTGGTAGGCAATGTCGTCGCCGATCACGAGCGGATCCAATGCGTCGGTGACCGTAAGTTCGAGGTCGGCGAGGACCGGGTTGACCGTGGTGGTCGCCGTGATCGTATTATTAGCGGTGATGGATTCTTCGGTATCCGAACTAACCTGTATCGTATTGTGTAACGTGCCAATTTGGGATGTCAGCAGAGTGATTGATAGTTCGGTCGACTCGCCCATGCCAAGGTCGCCGAGATTAAAAGTGATGACAGAGTCCGTTTCGTCATGGGGCGTTGATGCGGAAACGAAGGTCGTCGATTCGGGCAACGGATTAGTGACCACGACATTCGTGGCAGGATCGAGACCATGGTTTGTGATGGTGTAATGGTAGGTAACTTGGTCGCCGATGGTTACGGGATCGATCGAGTCGGACGCCTCGATTTCCAGATTCGCACCGTGTGGCACTGTGATCGGCGCGACCATAAAGACTTGGCCATGGATGCGTTGCTGATACAGATTCTCAGACGTGCCACGATGCCGGAGCGACTTCCATTGGTCTGGATCGTTTTCGTTCATCACCAAGTCCGCAGTCAGATAAACCTGCCCGGCTCGGAGATTCGCGGACATCGACTCGATCCGCCATGGCACCCGTCCTTCGTTGTCGCTGATCATGCCTTGGTCAACGACCGTACCGCTGGGGTCATTGATGTCGATGCTGTACAGGTGCAGTCGCACTCCTTCATCCGAGTATGTGTCCCAAAAAATGCCATCGGCTAACGCATCAATTTGCGTTTGAGAGACGCCATCGTTACGACGCACAAAAAACACGGTTCCGTCGCTGTAGGTCATTGCCGACGTGTGAGGTCCAATCCAGGCGACTTGGCGAAATGCGTTGCTAAAGTCGTTGCCGACAATCTTGCTGGTGTCAAATTCCCAGATTGAACCGCCGCTTTGATGTTGCGGTGCGACCGTAGGGTCGGCGTACATCGTGAACAGCAAACGCTCGCTATCGATTTGATGATTCCAGTGCCACCACCGGCCATCCTGATTCGTCCCAGGTTGATCCGGCGTCTGTGAATCGGTCATTAAGGGCAGGACATCGGCAAACGTTTCCAACACACCGGTGTCGTGGCGAACGACATAAAGTTGGTTGTCCGCCAAGGAGGCCGTGATCCAGGCGTCGCCGCGCGCGTCGACGTGAAATCCTAAAGCGGTTTGCGGTGCCATGACCGCAGTCGCAAGCGGACCAAATTCCTCGCTCACTCCTGACGCAATCGATGTACGATATGCGTACGTGCCTCCCGTTTCGATGTCATCATCTGCCACCGGTGTAGCGATCGTCCACACGTATTGATCATCGGGGCTGATGTCCACCGCCGAGTCGTTTGAGTAGCGATTTTTAAGAATGCCAAAGTCACGGAACACGGGGCTACCGGTTTCAAGTGTCCCCAGCTGATAGCCGAACAGATGCGAACCGGTATAGAGGGTCTCGGCTTCGTTGGCTTCGTTTGCGAGTTGGCTGCTCAAATAGAGCCATCCGTTGCTTTCGGCGATACTGCGAATCGCTCCCTGCGGAACTTGCGTCGTGACGTCTTCGCCAAGAATTTCACTGAGGTTTTGCGGGAAAACGGTCAAAGCATCGGTGGCCGGATCGTATTGGAACAATCTCGCCGCTTCGTCATGTGCGTGGGTAGACGAGGCAAAATAGACTTTTCCGTCCGAGGCAAAAAACGAGCCTTGCGTCTGCCCATCGAGCGTCGCTTGGTAGGGGTTTAGACGATGTGCCGGAGCGACCAAGCGACTATCTGCGTCCACGACAATTGTGTCGTTGTCGGTCGCGAAATTGTTGCTTGTATCGATGTCGGTGGCGTTGATGTCAAACACGCTCGCCGTGTTGATGAATCGTTTTGCATGAGGCGTATCGTCGGCGACCGTTGCGTGGACCGTGTAAGTGATGGTTGCCCCGAACGGTAGTTGGAGTCCGGTGTCGAGAATAGCACCCGTACCGGCGGGGCTGTATCCGGTCGCTCCGTCGCTGCCAACTGCCGTCCACATCACGTCAAGCCATTCCGGTGGAAAGGTGTTGCTGAGCGTGGCATCGTTTGCAGCCGAAGGGCCCTTGTTCGTGACTTCGATCGTGTAAGTCAACGTTTCTTCGGGCAGCACGGTGGTGGTGTGGTCGCTGACTGTCACCTTCAAATCAGCGATCGCGGGCAGCTTCGCAACAGCAAACGCCTGGCCACGGATCAGCCGCGTGTAGATTGCCGAGGTATCACCCGCATGCCGCAAGGTCCGCCAATTGACAGGATCCGACTCGTTCATGATCCAATCGCCTGAAATGTAGACTTCGCCCGCAGCCGCATCAGCGGACACACTGTGTATCCGCCACGGTATCCGTCCGTCGGCATCGGTGATCATGCCCCAATCGGTGACCACGCCCTCGGGATCATTGATATTGACGCTGTATAAATGCAGCCGGACGCCGGTATCGAGCGTAGGATTCCAGGTCTCGCCGTTGTCATCGGATCCGTCAATTTTGGCGTTGTTTCCCCCGTCGTTGCGGCGAACGAAGTAAACGGTGTCGTCGCTGTGTGTGACAGCAAGGTTGCTGGCACCGATCCACGCGATTTCGCGGAACGCGTCGCTGAGATCGCCATCGATCGCTTTGCTGGCGTCAAACTCCCATAGCGAACCTCCCGAGCGATCCGCAAAAGGGGCTTGGTCGTCCGCCATCGTAAACAGAAAACGCTCGCCATCGATCGATGTGCCCCACTGGATCCAAGTGCCGTCTTGGTATGCGGAACGCTGTCCCGGGGTCATGGAATCGTTCATGGAGGGCAAGGCGTGCTCGAACGATTCGATTGTCTGCGTTGCCGCTCGTGCGACATAAAGTTTGTCGCCGCCAAATTGGGGCGCAAGCCAAGCATCACCGCGATCATCAACATGGATCCCAAAGCTAGCTCGGGCACCCTTTTCCCCCGCGATCACTTCACCAAAGTCTTCGATCGTGCGGGTGGCAATGTGGGTTCGGTAGAGATGAGCCGTCTGGTTTGACACGTCCTCGGCCGCCCAAGGCGTTCCGAAGGACCAGACGTATTGACCGCTCGGGTCCACCGCGACCGAAGCGTAGGTGGTAAATCGTGATTGAGGGATACCGAAATCAACGAACTCGGGACCGCTGGCTTCCTGCCCACTTCCCAGCCGGTATCCGAACACGTGGGCGCCGGTGTAAGCATCGATCGCTTCGGGCCAATAGTTTGCCAAATGCGTCGATGAATAAAGCCATCCGTCTGATTCGACAAAGGGTCCGTGCAGCTTTCCTTGTGGCACTTCGACGGTGGGGTCTTCACCGACAATCGTGCTGAGGTCAGGCCCCACGGGAGTCACGGTTTCGGTGACCCGATCATACTGAAAGATGCGAGCCGCTGTGTCGTGAGCATGCGTCGACGAACCGAAGTAAACATTCCCGTCCGATGCGACAATCGATGACCACCAACTACCATCCAGTTTCGCTTCGACCGGGTTAAGCGGGAACAAGTTGACCAGCAATTCATCGCTGACCTTTACTGCGAAGGATGCAGTAACAAAATCGCCTGAATCGTCAAACGCCGTGACTTCCAATATCGTCGTTCCAACGTCGACGGCCGTGCCGGTAATGACACCCGTGGCGGGATCGATTTGTATCCAGTTCGGAATGACACCACCCGCTTGTGGTGACAGCGTGTACGAGAGCGTGTCTCCATCAGGATCGTCAAAAACAGCAGAGGTATCCAGATGGATCGGGTCATTACGAAGCAGTGTCAAGTCTTCGATCGGGGCGACTACGGTGGGGACGAGGTTTGGCGGAGTGACGGTCAGTTTGAATTGGTCGGTGACCGATTCACCTTGTAGGTCGGTGGCTGTCAATTCGATCTCAATCGTGCCTATGTCGGCGGCCGATGGCGTCCCCTCGAAATAACCTTCATCACCATAGAATTTAAGCCAGTTAGGTAACGGTTCGCCGTTGGACTGCTGCGCCGTATAGACAACCTCGTCCCCGGCGTCGAGCTCTTGAATCGGACGGCGGCTGACATACGCATAGTTGTTATCGACGATAATGTTTTCGGCGAGCGATCCACCTCCGACAAAATACTGCCAAGCACCGGTGAATCCCTCGGTTCCGGCTGCTCCGTTATTGAAGGAAATGTTTCTTTCCAACTGATAGTTTTTCAAACTTGCAGCATTGGAACCATAGATTTTAATGCCATGCCGGAATTGATTAAACAATATATTGTCAGCAAATCGGCGGTCAAAGTCTTCGTTCTGTGAATAGATGCCATGGCCATGTTCGCGATCGGGCCCCGACCATCCGTTGTTGTAAATCAGCGATCCATAGATTTCGCCACCGTCCGCCCGCCCCCAAAAGCCGACTCCTTTATTGAGATCATGAATTTCCCAGTTGACCAATTTGACGTGGTCACCAAATACATTGATGTTGCCACGATTGATGTCTTCTGGCCACGATCCTGGTATCGAGGTGGTGCGTGATGACAAGTCACTCGAGAAAACCTCGAATCCTTGGTAAATCGTGTGTTGACCTTCGATCGTGATCACTTCGCTTCGCGACGGTGAACCATTATTTAAATCGATAATCACCTCGTCGCTGGGCCACTCGCGAACGTGGATAGGATGCGTCGGCGTACCTGACAAAATACTGGTGAAATCGCCTGTGTAGGTTCCACCTAAGATCCAAATCGTATCTCCTGGTAAAACGGCCTCGGGATGACTCATCGCGGTGCTGAGGTCCCACGGATGACTGAGGCTGCCGTCACCCAGCGGCGTTCCGCTGGTCGAGACAAAAAACTCGTTCCCGGTCGCGGGGATCGCGGGGACATCTGCAACGATTACGAAACTGCCGAATTCCTTTTGCACGACCAACGGAGCGACCGCTTTGTGTCCTAGCGGAATCGGCGAGGTTACATCCGTCATGGGGAGTGCAATCGTGCCACCGGTGTAAACGCCGGTAGCCACAGGGGCTCCCTTTAGATCAAGGACGTTATAGATTTCGTAAGAGACGCCGAGGGGAACCAGCGACGAGAGATCGAGATCGACAGAATCGAGTTGATCCCAATTGTAGACCACTGCGTGACCACGACCGGGTTCGTATTCGTTGGGTAACACCGATGCGAAAGTGCCGCGAGGCGTATCGGAGAACGTGCTATGGGTATCGAATCCGGTTCGGGTAAGCCATTGGTCCGTCGTTGCCGAACCGCCGGTGATGATAAAGGGACGCTCGGCATTGGTGATGTAAGCGTTGTGGTCCCACGTGTATCCGGGGACCGCGCCGTTGATGGGAGAATCGCTGATCTGCGCCACCCGGTACGGGCTCTCGTTAAAGACCGTGTTGCCAGTGAACGTCACGTCTTGCCACGATTGGAAGAACTGCACCCCACTGCTGAAATAGTTATCAGTGGCAACAATATTCTTTCCACCCACATCAAAGCCAAACACGACCGAACCGGCGGGCTGAAGATCGAAGACGAATGGTGCCTCCGATGCGAGCGTAAGATCGGAGATGGGGTGCGAGAGAATGGGAGCACGATTTCCAGATGCGAGCAGCAGGCGAGGTTCAAGATGCTCGAGAACCTTCCACCGTTTCCGCCGCCTACTTGCTCGGACGCTCGCAGACTGTCTTGCCCTTCGATTGAATAACATGCCTCGGCTCCTGCGGCTGAAAAGCCACGTGAGGATCATGGTCATGACGCGGGAAATGTTCCGCGTTAGTAGTGACGTGCCCCCCTTTGTCGCCGCTTCTATCCTAACGTGTTTGTCCCTTAGGCACCAATTTTGATCGAGTCAAAATTCAGTGATTCAAGGGAAAAGAAAGAGCGAGGCGATACCGCTAAGTCACGGTCCGGCAGCGTCACTCATCAATGCGATCGACTTTGCATCGCGACTCTCGCTAAGGGCCTTTTCGGGCGAAGCAAAACCAAGAGGAGAAAAGGCTGAGTCAATTTTTGTTTGTAGTGCCTGTCGATCGACCTTCTGTAGAATGCTCTCAGACGGTGCCAATCTAAGTAGTTCCAGCACAATGTGCCCCATGAACACTTCGCCGGGATGGTATCCGTCGATCATGTAGGTGTCATCGAGACCAAAGTCCTTGGGGGACGCAGCAGGATTCACGTGGATGCCATGGGAACGAAGCGAGTCGACAAAATGAGTTTGATAGAAATCCCACCATGACTTCAAATTGGCATCGGTGGACAAAGCGTCGATACAGTCCGAGGAATAGGGTGGCAGCAGCACCATCACTTCAATGCCAAGTGTTTGCAAACGTTCTAACAAACTTAATAGCCGCGAGGTTTTTTCCGGATCTACGGTCGCCGGGGTGGAAAAATTGCCGTGATGAAAGCGAATCCGCTCGATGATCGGAGGGTCTTCTCGATCGATAAACTGATGGGTCTCAACAATCTCTAGCAAGATTTGGGGTGTGTATTGCCAAGAGCCATCTTTTCGAAAGCCACTTCCAAATTTTATTGGGGCGGTGCCAATCGCGCGATAACCAAAATAGGGACTGCGGTTGCTGTGGGTGATTGCTTTTGTCAGCTCGGGAATCCGGTTGCGACGTACAAGGGTTCGCAATGCGTTGATATGAGCTGCGAAATGGTACGATTCGTCCTGCTGAGCCAGCCATGATTTGTCCCGCTGATACTCGCTTTTGATCCACCATGGATCGATGCCGATGATCGCAATTTCCGGTCGGGGTAGTTGCTGGTTCTCGAGGAGATCAACGTACTCATTAAGCTCTGTCACGCTTTGGGTCATCCCACCGGCGTTGTAGAAAGAGTCTTCGAGTGGTGAGAACATGAAGTCGCGGAATTGCATGACACGCGAACTGCCGAGAGCGATGATTTTTGGTTTTCGCAACTGAATGGCGGCGAATTTATAAACACCAAACTGCTGCGATAGAAACTCTCGGCTATAGAGGGTCTCTTCCGTGGCGGTTTGTTGCTTGTACGCCGCGTGATTTGCCGGCCATGTTTCGCCAGTCTTCCATAGTGCCAACTCCGGGATAAGAACTAGAATCACGATCGGACTTAGGAACCACAACAATCGTCGGATCAACTTCCAAGCGGCGTGTTGATCCTGTTGTTGTTCCGTAGGAGATTGAAGTTGCATCTAGAACTGAAAATAGATGAAAGGAACATGGCCGGTGTTGCCGTATAAAAACATGACGGCAATCAGGCTGTAATAGGCTGGCCACCGAATCCACACCGGCATCTGCTGGATCTCTAACGCGTGTGGTTTGTCGCGTTGGACCCACTCGATCGCCAACAACAAAGCGACGAAGGGCAAGCCTTTTAATAAACTTGGCGTCTGCCAGGGGGATGTCATCATGTGCGAAATATATGCCAAGGCATGTGGAATCGAGTCGGCACGAAAGAAAACCCAGGCCAATAGCACTAAGGCGAACGTTGACCCCATTTGGACCAGTTCACGAAGGTTGGGCAACCAGCGTCCTGCGGCGACGATGTCGTGGTGCCGTTTATGGTTGCCGGTCATTACCAACGGCAAGTAGTAAAGACCATGCAAAAATCCCCAAACCACAAACGTCCAATTGGCGCCATGCCAGAAACCGGAAACCGTAAACGTAATGATTAGGTTCGCCAAATGGTGGGCTTTCGATAACGTGCGGCTACCACCCAGCGGGATATACACGTAATCACGAAACCAGGTTGACAAGGAAATATGCCAACGCCGCCAAAACTCGCCAATGTCTCGGGAAAAGTACGGGTAGGCGAAGTTCCGCATCAAATCGAAACCGAACAACCGAGCGGTGCCGATCGCGATATCGGAATAGCCACTGAAATCACAATAGATCTGAATCGCAAAGTACAATACGCCCAAAAACAGCGTGACGCCGTTATGCTGTGAATAGTTGACGAAGCTCTCATCGACCAACGGTGCAAGGTTGTCCGCGATCACGACTTTTTTGAACAAGCCCCAAAGGATCTGACGCAGCCCATCTTTGGCAAGAACGGTATCGAATGTTCGTTTGCATAGGAATTGCGGCAACAAGTGAGCGGCACGTTCGATCGGGCCCGCGACCAATTGGGGAAAGAAGCTGACGTAGGCAAAGAAGGCGATCCAATCTCGCGTTGGCTGCACATGACGGCGATAGACATCGATGGTATAGCTGAGTGATTGAAACGTATAAAACGAGATTCCCACAGGCAGAATGATTTGCAGCGTGTGGAGGTGAGCTTGGAAACCAAGACGTTCCGATGCCGCGATAAACGATTCGACGAAAAATCCGTAGTACTTGAAAAAGCCAAGAATGCCGAGGTTGGCAATGATGCTGATCGCCAATAGTAGCTTGCGATAGCGTGGGTGCGTCGCGGAATCGAGTTGGATTCCCACGACGAAGTCGATTGCAGAGCTGATGGCGATCAAGCCCAGAAAACGCCAATCCCAGCAGCCGTAGAAAAAATAGCTAGCCAGCAGCAGCAGTGTGTTTTGAATTCGTAGTGAATGCCGCTGTAACCACCAGTAACACACAAAGGTGAACGGCAGAAAGATTGCAAACGCTAGAGAATTAAACAGCATGGACGACCAAAGTGAACACACGCATCAAATCGTTCATCGTTGAACGCATCGAAAAGCAATGCCGGATGTCTGACACTAACTAATTTTCCAAGCTGGAAGAATGAGACGACAATGAATGCCTCGACTGGGAATCGCCCAGGGGGGTGTTCAGCGAGTCAAGGTAGGCGATCAGATTGCGTAATTGGCTGCGAGTCAAATGGTTAGCGACACCAAACGGCATGGCCGATCCAGTGCTACCAAACTCTTCGACGGATGCCTTATCAACCTTCGTTGATTTGCCCGTCAAAATGTCGCGAATCGTCATGGTGTTGTCGGTTTGGGACGCGACGTAGCCAGAGACGACGCGACCATCGTCCAACAGAATGGCAGTTAACTCGAATCCTTTCTTCACCGTCCGTTGCGGCCAAAGCACGGACTCGATAATCGATTCCAACGAATTATCGACACTCACACCAGCCAAATTGGGACCTTTGGTGAAAGAGTCTGCATGTTCCTCTAAGCCCACATGGTGACAAGATTTGCAATTGGCAGTATCGGACATGAAAACGAGCCGTCCAGCGTTGGGGTCGCCAACGGTTCGCACCTCCTCGGCAAGTTTACGGACGTACTCGGCGTCATACTTCTCGGTAATGGCGTGGCTCCGAGTCACCTCAGGCTTCATCGCGATCATCACTTCGGGATCAAAGTCTCCGGCATCGTCACGCATCCCGCTGATCCAAGCGGAAATCACCTCCGCAGCATCGGGATCGAGAATCGTTCGACCCAGCGGAGGCATTCGGTCCTCGTCTTCCGCGACGAGACGTCGAAGCAATTCCGAGTCCTCGGGATGCCCTGGTTCAACCAACGATTCTCGCGCGGCCGATCGCTCGGACTTGGGGCGTCGCGGGCGTATTCCCACCAACTTCATCTGTGCCAAATTGGTGGTGTAGCGAAGATCAATTTGGGTGATTCCAAGCCGATCACGGACATGACAAACGGCGCAGTTTACAGCCAAATAAGCCCGCGCCATCTCCTTGATACTGCCTGCGCGTGCATGCCAATCCGCAAACGAGGGTAAGGTCGCCGGAGGCAATGGAAGTGGATCTTGGAAAATGCCCAAGCGTTCAAGCCGTTCGATCTGATTCAAATCCCCGTCCGGCTCGATTCGGTTCATCTGCAGTGTATTCAGACCAAGCGCAAAACCATTGGCTTTGGAATGACAAACGTTGCATTGTTCGTTGGTTAAAAAGTGCCAATGCCTCTGGTCAGATCCCTGTTCGGTGGGAACTTCCAGTGGCCGAGGTTCGGGGAGCTCAAGCAACGATGCATCGCTTTGATCTTCGTTCCAAACATAGGTATAGCCGTCCCATCCCGTGTGTCCGTGAACCCATAATCGTGTTTCGAGTCGACGGATCGGTTGATCCTCGTTCATGACAGGGATCGAGAGATGGTTGACAAACACGGTGCCTGTGGGGAAGGTCCAGGGCTCGTTCACCGAGAAACCGACCTGACCTGCCGCAGGCAAGGCAATATACCGTTGCTGGTTTGCCCCGTCGGCCCACATCGGCATATTCACCTCGTAGGGGATCATGCCCGGCACCGGAGTCAGGTTGGTGAGTGACGAAAAGAGGCCGGTGTCCGACAGATGTTCCGGAAAGGGCTGCTGCGGTTCGTCGTGGGGGACGTTGACCTTGCGAAATCGATACACGTTTCCGTCGAGGGCGCAGACGTACATCTCTCCGTCGGCGTCTTGGCCGAACCCGGCAAGCGGCACCTTGGGACTTGCCAGTTTTACAGTTCGAGTGACTTGGTTGCCATCATAATACGATGCCCAAATCATCCCGCTAGCGTAGTCGCCATAGAGATAAGCACCTTGCAGCTCGGGGAATTGCTCACCTCGATAGACGCGGCCACCGACGATCGCACGTCCGTAGCGGTGATCATACGTAATGATGGGGTCGACAAATTGCGAAGGGGTTTGCGATTCCGCGAGGGAAGGTGTCGGCATGTCCCACGAGTGTCCGACATTGTATGGGAACCGTCCTTCGCGATGCGGCCATCCATAATTAGCTCCGCCATGGATCAGATTCACTTCTTCGAACCGATTCAGCCCCACATCGCCCGCCCACATTCGATTGGTTTGTGAATCAAACGACAAACGCCAGACATTGCGAAGACCATACGCCCAAATCTCAGGCCGTTTGTTTCCGCGTGTGGCTACGTCGGCAAAGGGGTTGTCCTCGGGAATAGCGTAATTCAAACCAGGATCCCGCTGGTCGACGTCGATTCGCAGAATTGAGCCATGGAGTGTGCCAAGATCTTGAGACGAATCTTGGTTCATACCGTCTCCGGTACCAAGATATAGCAAACCGTCCGGCCCAAATTCGATCGATCCTCCGTAATGAGATAGGCTTGGATACGTCAGCGAAAACAATCGCTGTTCCGATGCCAAATCAACATGTTGGGGGTCATCGGGGTGCATCCGAAACCGCGAAATGACTAACTTGCCTTTGGGAGGTAGCAGCAACGTCTGCAAATAGTGTTTCAGCGGTTCTGGTGTCTGTCGCGCCAAGCGGTTGGCGACCTCCGACTGAAACAAGGCGCTATGCGACGTTAAGATTGATTCGCTTGATCGATCAACAAACTTTGCCGTTACGAGCGTTAGTATTACGGTGACTGCCGCAGCGCCCATCAAACCACAACACAATCCCGCCATGTGTAGAGCGATACGTTCATTACGTGACATTAAAAGACGATACGCAAATACAATCACCGTGTAACAAGTCACGAAAACCCCAACGGCAATCCATTTCTTCTGTCCGGCGGTCAAACCTTCGGTTGGAACGACAAGAAATACCAGGAAACCGGCAATTGGTGCAGTACATATTAAAAGGATTGCGTGCGCCAGTCGGCGAGGAATGGGAATGACACTGCCCACAATCAACCCGCAAATGAACACGCCAGCGACCGTCAAGTCAAAGTAAGCTGCCGCAGTCCCGTATTCAGCTCGGGCGGCATAGGAGGCAAAGACTTCACCGTTCTCTGGATACTGGGGATGAAACGCAAAACCCAGTAGTCCTTGTTCTTCCCCATCGCGAGCCGTCTTGTGGGAAATGTCAAACAGGACATTGCTTTCGCTTACCGATGAATCATTTGCAAACTGATGAAGTTCTCCATCACGGCAGAGCACGTACACATGTTCATGATCGTGAGGCGCGGTTAGCAGCTGCAGCGGTCCCTTGTCGCCGAAGTCCATATTTGGAAACGCGTTTTCAAGCGTGTAAGGATAGGGCGACGTCATCAAGCGAGATGTGTCTACGGACACAAATTGTGACCGAGCGTCGCCCGTTCCGTCGTCGGCGTTTGATGGCGACACCATCAATCCCATCACGAATAAGACCAGCAGCAGCAATGGATTCATCAAGCTGGCATTCAGTAGAGTTGCGGGATGCGGAACAGAACAGCTATTGAAAGTCATGATCACTGGGGGTCAACGCCAACAACGGAACGGTTGGACCTATGAATCCCGCATACAAGATCAGCGGAAACAGAAAATGGCTCATGCAGCAGACGACGAGCAGCGTCTTACCGTCTGTGAATCGCCGAAAACCGCGGCGGCTATCGTGGTTAGCGAAAAAGTTGTAAGAGCGTTTGCAAAATCACCCTCACATCCAACGCGATCGAGGAATGACGAACATACTGTTTCGCCAATTCAATTTTGTCCGGAAGAATCCGGGTGATGTATTCACGTTCAGGGTCTTCGGCCTGGGCCAACACAGTGGATTCGTCTCGATATTTGATCGATGCCAGATCGGTTAAACCCGGCCGGACGATCAAGATTTGTCGGAAGTCATCCTCGAACATCTCAACGTACTTAGGGACTTCCGGCCGAGGACCGACCAGACTCATGTCCCCTTTGAGGATGTTGAACAATTGAGGCAATTCGTCCAACTTTGTTTTCCGCAGCAGTCGTCCGATACGGGTGATCCGCGGATCGCCGCCCGAGGTGATGGCGGGCCCCAACGAAGGGGCATTCTCAACCATGGTGCGAAATTTCAGTATCTTAAACGGTCGCAGTTGCCGCCCCACCCGTGTTTGTTGAAACAACACCGGACCGGAACTGGTAAACCGTATGATCACCGCGATCACAATCAGTAGTGGCGAAAGAAGCAAGATTCCTAGCCCCGATGCGAACATGTCAAAGCACCGCTTTGCGGCGGTTTGAACCGGAGTCGCCTGTAACAGAGGCATCGCGATGGAAGAGGGTTGGTTCGACACAGGGGTTATATTTCCGACGGATTCGTCTGCGCTGCTGGCTGTCGCAATGAGTATTGCGAACACAGTTCAGTGACCACGCGAACCACATGTTCTTGTTCGGATTCGGTCATGCCGGGGAAGATCGGAAGGCTGACAAGCCGATTCCAGACATGGGTTGCTGTGGGGCAATCGGATGCTTGCCACTGCAGCGTTTCCTTATAGTAGGGATGCAAATGCAGGGGACGCCAATGGACCGAGCATCCGACGCCACGCTCGCGTAAACATTGAATGAATTCGTTGCGGTCAATGCTCAATTGATCCAGACACAGGCGAATGGGAAACAGGTGCCAAGAATGGAGACGGTTTTCCAGTTGCGGTGGTAGTTCGAGTTCCGCACAATCGCAGAGTCGTTGGAAAAAGAATTCAGCAATGGTTTCACGTTCTTGACGCATCGATTCGACTCGATGCAGTTGATGCAAGCCGATCGCAGCCGCCAGATCGGTCAGATTGTATTTGTATCCGGGGGCGACGATTTGATAGTCCCATTGGCTGTTTCCTTGAAAACGCTTCCAAGCGTCATGGGACAAACCGTGCAGCGACATTTGCCGCATTCGGTCGGCCAAGTGCGGGTCGCTGGTGACCGCCATCCCTCCTTCGCCCGTGGTCATGGTCTTGTTGGCATAAAACGAATAACAAGTCACTGCTGCTGTGTTCTCGCCACACATTCGCCAAGCTTGATCCGCGTCGCCGCGATAGGCCGATGGCAGGGCGTGAGCGGCATCTTCGACGACCCACAATGCGTGTTGCTTTGCGAAGGCGTTGATGTGATCGACGTCGAGCATCAATCCACCTACGTGCACTGGGATCAACCCGACGACCTCGATCGGTGCACCCTTGAGTGCTCCGCTGCGAGCCGCTTCCAACTTTTTTGCGGCGTCGTCGAAGTCCATGTTCAGCGTGACTGGATCGCAATCGACCAGAATCGGAATACCGCCCTGATAGAGCACGATTTCCGCAGTGGCGGCAAAGGTCATTGTCGGCACCAAAACCCCCTGTCCCGCTTTCAATTGCATGGCTTCGACCGCCAAATGCAGTGCGGCGGTACACGAGTTCACTGCGACAGCATGTTCAGCACCAATGAACTTGGCAAACTCGGATTCAAACTGTTTTACGCGTGGCCCCGTCGTCAACCAACCCGAGCGGAGACACTCAGTCACTTCCGCGATGGCGGGTTCGGATATCGAGGGTCGAAAGAAGGGGACGTTCATTCGGGCGTCGTTTTCGCTAGTCATGTTTGATTGGTTAGGAGGGATTCTTGCGACTTGCCATGAATGTTGCCACTTCGGCACCCACGCGTCGCCCCGCGGATCCATCCCACAGTTGGGGACATTTACCCTGCTTGAACTTGTTCTCGATCACGTCATCAACAAGTTTGACAAGTAATCCCACGTCGTGTCCGACCAGCACGCTGGTGCCTTCATCGACGGTAATCGGACGCTCGGTGTTTTCTCGTAACGTCAGGCAGGGGATCTCAAGTGCGGTCGCTTCTTCTTGCAATCCGCCCGAATCGGTAATGATGACTTTGGCCTTGGACGTCAATCCGAGCAACTCGTGATAGCTCAGTGGATCGGTGGCCAGAATCGTTGAGGTTGCTTCGAGCGTCTGCCACAGCCCTAAGGTTTCGAGCTGATTGCGAGTCCGTGGATGGACAGGAAATACGACCGGCAACAGCTGCGAGATTTGTGTCATCGCGTCGACAAAACGGCGCAATTGTTCTGGATCATCGACATTGGACGGACGGTGCATGGTCCAAACCGCATATTGGTTCTTGGTCAGCCCCATTTTGCGGAGCGGATCGAGCGCCGTGGCAGCATCAAGCTGTGATCGCAAAACGTCGATCATGACGTTTCCGCACAAGCGGATCGACTCGTCCGATTTGCCTTCTTTGAGCAGGTTCTCACGTCCGCTCGGTTCGCTGACCAATAGTAGCTCCGAGATCGCATCGGTCACAACGCGATTTATTTCCTCGGGCATCGTGCGATCAAAACTGCGTAATCCAGCTTCGACATGAATCACAGGAATTTGAAGTTTGGTTGAAGCTAACGCGCATCCGACGGTGGAATTGACATCGCCGACGACCAGGGTTGCAGCGGGCGTCTGTTCGCAATCGAGCAACCAGCGTTCATAGCTGTCAAGAATCTTGGCCGTTTGTTCCCCTTGGCGACCCGATCCGACCGACAAATGAACGTCAGGTTGGGGCAAGCCCAATTGCCGAAAAAACGAATCGCTCATTGCATCGTCGTAATGTTGTCCGGTATGGATCAAGCGAGTCTGAACGTTGGGAGCACAAGCTTCAATCCCGCGGAGGATCGGACCCATTTTGACAAAATTGGGACGTGCACCGACCACACAGGCGACGATGTCTTTGGAATGCATTTGTGATTGTGTCAAACTATTGTCAGACTTCGGTTACGAGAATCGATGGGCAACAGGAACGTGCAATGGGCGCAAATTAGACGGCATCACACGTCATTTGGACGGCGGCGGTCTCAAACCCCGAGGTGTCTGCCGTCCCTTTCTTTTCCAAGATGATCAGTTTGAACAGACGTTGGTCCGAGTAGCGTCGTTTTCCCTTTAGCACGCGTCGAGCGATGTCTCGGATCATCGATCGCTTTTGCGGCCTCGCTTTCTCATCGACAAACGGATGTGAAAAAGTGCATCGCACCACGTTTTGTTCGATTTCGCGACAACGTTCGTCGCTGATATAGGGTGATTCGATGGGTTCGCCATAAAGCGAGAACCGTTTGAAAATCGAGAGCATCGTTTCGATACCGTCTCGCCGCTCGACATCGCGTTGGGGTTGCCAATGAGCGTCTTCGATGACAAACAGTCCGCCGGGATTCAAGTAAGGCCACAGTGTCCCGAGGGTAATCTGTTGATGTGCCGAAGCATGGCTGCCATCGTCAATAATAATGTCGAAGGGGCCGGCTTCTTCCGCTACTTCTCGCAGCCGATTGGCATCGCTTTGGTCGCCCTGAAACGTCTTGGCTCGGGGAATGTCGACCTCGCTGAAATCGGTTAGATCAAAGCCTGAAATCCGGGCCTGGGGAAAGAACTCGAGCCACATTCTCAGCGAGGGACAATCGAGTTGATGTTGTGTGGTTTCTCGCTGGAGTCCAATTTCTAAGATCGAGATAGCTTGGTCGCGAAAGGGTTCAAAGATCTTCTCGTATAGGGTTGTGTATCGATGGCAACATCGAACCTGATCGCCCTTGTCTGAATTAAACTGATTTGCAAGTTGCGTGAGAGTTGCCATTTTGTTCTACCCTTAGTGATGCAAACGCGTGTCAAAAATCGTGTTCCAATGAAACCCGTTGTCGTGCAATGGGGTGTCGTTCAGTGGGTTGTCTTCTATGCGGTGGCGATGACCGTGTTTAACACTTGACGCCAACGCGACAAGATATTTTGACGATCAAATTGATGCTGGACGCTAAGACTTGCCTGATGTCCAAGTCGGTTGCGAAGTTCGTCATCGGCGGCCAACGTTTGGATCGCCGATGCCCATGCATCCACGTCGTTGGGGGCATCGACGATCAGTCCGCTTTTGCCGTGGTCGATCATCTCGGGGATGCCGCCCACTCGCGATCCGATCGGACAGATCCCCAACGACATCATTTCGATCAGGGCCAGTGGGCAATTCTCCCACCAGACGCTGGGTACGAGTCCGAGTTGGCAGGTTTGATAAACCGCGTTTAATTCCTCAAGCGAGATCCAGCCCAATTGCAGAAATTCGGCACGATCGTTCAGCCGGCCGCGTTCCTTTTTTGCGCCCCCAATCGTGACCAGTACCGTATTCTTTTGGAACTGTCCGATCGCCAGTGCGGTTTTGGCTATCTGAAGTCCTTTTTCCGGTGCACGCCCCACATGCATGACCGCAAAATCATCATCGGCCAGTCCGATGCGTTGTCTGGTTTCAGCGATCTGCTCGCGTGAGAGCGTCTTGACCTGGGATTGGTCAATCCAGTTGGGGATAGTCCAAACCGGCGGTGGAAACCGATCGCGGCAAATCAACGCAAATAGATCTGCGTAGATCGCGTGAGAGGGCGCTACAATCGCATCGGCGCCTGCCACGGCACGGGCTGCCAATGCTTCTTGGCCTAATCGCGGCAAGCTCTGGATCCAATACACGACGCGGGCGCGTGGCAACACTTGTTTGGCCAATGCCGCAACCGCCATCGTCGAGGCAATGACAATCGTCTGTTCATCCGCAGTCTGCGTAAATTGCTTTAAAGCTTCTCGAGCACGTTGATAGGGAGCGGTCGATTCGACGGTTGGGCGAAAACCTAGCGAGCGTCCCACACGACCGCCACGGATGCGACAACGTACACGTCCGGCAAGCCCTAATGTGGCCGAAACCGATCGCACTCCATCAATGTTGGTGTTGCCAGGTCCAACGGCAATGACTTCGGTTGCCGTGTCGGTGCTGGCAAAATGGGCCGCCAATTGCGCCAGAAGTCTCGGTACGGCACGCGCAGTGGTCGTTTCAAGCGGATGATTCTCGTAAACAACCAGCAACCGTTTGGCCAACAACGGTTGTGCGTTCGTTAGCTCACTTTCGCTTTTGCATAACGTCTCAATCATGGAGCGAGTCTTTCATGTGGGAGCAAACGTTCTCGGCGGTGATGCCTTTTTTGCATCGTTCAACTGCACGCTGGGACACTCTCTTCTTTATGGACAATATGTCCGGTGCAACGATTGCAAACGACATCGGGTGACGATCGTTCCATTCTAATCGCATAGTAGCCGATGATGTTTGAGGGTTCGCCGAATGCCCTCTTCGATTGGGACGAATTTATATTCCGGCGTTAAGGCGAGCAGTCGGTCTGGGGATAAAGAGATCGATGCGATGTCGCTGCTGCGATGTGCCAAGTGAATCACCTCGAATTCTTTATCGAGCAGACGTCGTATCGTATGAATCAGCTGCTCAAGCGATGTGGCGACTCCCGTGCCAAGGTTGAACACGTTCGATTCATCTAACCGATCGCATGAAATTGCCATCAACCGACACACGTCCTCGATATAAATGTAGTCTCGGCTGGCGGAGCCATCGCCATAGACTCGAATCGGGGTGCCGTGATGAAGGGCCTCGATCCAATGCGGCAATACACCCTGACCCGGCCGAGTCCGCTGCCCTGGTCCGTAAGGGTTTCCAATCCGAAAGATGTCGCTGGCGAATTGCCCGCGACGCGTTGCATGTCCGAGCAATTGCTCGGCAGCCAATTTGAAAATAGCGTAGGGCGAACGAGGGTCCGTCGCTGAATTCTCATGCCGCGGTTGGTCGGTGTCCGCATAAACTGTTCCACCCGAAGATGGGAAGACAATTTTTCGTACGCCGTGATAGGCGGCGGTTTCCATTAGTACCAGCAGCGGACTGAGCGCTTCGGTGTACTCGGCTGTCGGCTCCGAAAAGAATCGGCTTGGATAGGTTGCTGAGGCAAAATGATAAACAATGTCAGCGCCTTTGATCGCGTCACTAAGGATCCAGGTGTCGCGAATGTCACCGACCACCGAGGTCACACCATGAAGTTGCTCAATTTCGGGACGCGGTTGTCGCCAATAGGCAACCACGTCATGACCCTGTGCCGCCAGAAACCGCGTCATCGAGGATCCCAGGAATCCAGCCGCACCTAACACCACCACACGCAGTGGCGTGTCGGTTTGCTGACCACTCATTGAATGTGCCTGATGGGTTGTTGGAGCAGTCGTTTTAAATAGTATCCGTAGTCTGAATTGCTGTACTTTTCAGCAAGTTCCGCCAATTCATCCTTGGTGATCCAGTTTTGCCGGTAAGCGATTTCCTCGGGGCAGGAAACCTTTAACCCAGTTCGTTTTTCGATCGCGCCCACGAAACTACTCGCATCAAGCAATGATTCATTGGTGCCTGTGTCTAACCAAGCGGTACCCCGGCCGAACATTTCGACTCCTAGCGATCCCTCATCCAAATAGATCCGATTCAAATCGGTGATTTCAACCTCGCCTCGCGCCGATGGTTTTAATGTTTTGGCAAGTTCGCAAACTCGGCTGTCATAAAAATAAAGTCCTGGAACGGCAAAGTTCGACTTTGGTTGCTCCGGTTTTTCCTCCAGCGATATGGCGTGTCCTTCTTCGTCAAATGAGACAACGCCGTACGCAGACGGGTTGCGGACTTCATAGGCGAAGACGCGAGCCCCATGCTGGATCGAGGCACTGCGGCGGAGCAGATTGATCATCCCTTGGCCGTAAAACAGATTGTCTCCCAGAGTCAGGCAGCTGGTGTGTCCGTCGATGAATTCTTCGCCAAGAGTAAACGCTTGGGCCAATCCGCCCGGTTTCGGCTGGACTTTGTATTGCAGCTGCAATCCCCACTGGCTGCCATCGCCGAGAAGGGATTGAAAAAGAGGAGTGTGTTGCGGCGTTGAAATGACCAAGATCTCGCGAATGCCCGCTAACATCAGCGTGCTCAGCGGGTAATAGATCATTGGTTTATCGTAAACCGGTAGCAATTGCTTGCTGATCGCGGTCGTCAACGGCGCCAGTCGTGAGCCGCTTCCGCCAGCTAAAATAATTCCCTTCATCGGCCCTGATTCTCCGTCATGAGAGTTGCCACATGCATTTAGATGTCACGTGATGCCGGTAACACGTCTCTGAGAACTCGATCAAGCATCGCGGCAATGTGGTCTCGATTGTAGGTGGTCTCCGCTGCGGCACGCCCCTGCTCGCCATATTCCCGTCTCAATTCCGCGTCACAAGCGAGCTGCTTGAACGTTGGCAATAGGTTCTGAATGTCGCTGGGCGAGACTGCGATTCCACATTTTGCATTTTTTATTCGTTTGGCCGGTTCACCATCGGCGATCAACAAGATGGGCAGTGACGATGCCATGGCCTCATAGATCTTGCTGGGAACGGCGCCGGGGATTGCCATTCCCAGACTGATGATGGCGACGTCGGCCGAGGCGAGCAGCGCGGGAATCCGCTCGCGCGGCTGCGCCGGGACAATCTTGACGCGGTCGATCGATTCTCGCTCAATCCGTTTCTCTAAGTCCTCACGCGCGGGCCCGTCTCCGACTAAGACAAAACGTCCTGGTGTCGAGGCATCGAGCGATTTGGCGAGATCGAGAATCTGGTTCAACCCTTGGGCTAAACCAATCAGCCCCGCAAAAATAAAGATCGGCCCCGGTTCGGATCCGATCAATTGACGTGCTTCATCGTCGGCATGCTCAGGACCAAAGCGACTTGGATCGACGCCGTTGGTGATGACTTGCGTTCGCACCTCCGGACATCGCTCACGCACCGATGCGATGATTTCATCGGATTGACCCGTAATGGCGGTGGCGCGGCGATAGGTTGCGAGCTCCAGACGTTCGGCCATCTTCGTAGCGAGTCCCGGTTTTACCACTCCCATGCGAATCGCCGACTCAGGCCACAAATCGCTGACGTTAAACACAAAGGGACACTTCCATCGTTTCGCCAGATATTTTGCTGCGTAACTGATAAATAGCGGGGGCGACTCGACGAACAATAAATCAGGACGTTGGCAAAGTTTGGGACCAAAACGCTTGGCGCCGCGTACGAACGAGAAATAACAGCGAATGCGTTTGCTAAAGCCTTGTTTAGCGGTGTACAGCGGAACGCGGACGGTGCGAATGCGGCCAACTTGATGCACATGCGGCTGCCGAGGATCGAATTCTTCAAACACTTTTCCGGTGGGATAGTTGGGAAGCGCTGTCAACGCCTCGACGTCCCATCCTAAATCAATCAGGCGTTCACCAAGTTCCGACAAACGGGCTTGAGGAGCACCCATTTCGGGTGGAAAATATTGGGTCAAAATACAGATCTTAGGGCGTGCTCCTGCAGAGGAAGACGCCGATTCCGTTGCCAGTCGCGACAACTCAGTGGTCGACATATTCACTAGCTCCGGTGCTTGCGTTTGATTGTTTTGAAGTCAAATTGATTACCGCCATAAATTTTCCAGCCTTGGTGAGTTTAATTTCTGTTACCGGTTCCACCACCACTTTGACCTCACCCATTCTCTGTGACCCGCGGCTTCGCAGATCCGCCGCGTCTACGTCGTCAACTGCTTTGGTAGGAACCCATTTGACACGAATGCCTTGTAATCGGTGCGAAAGCAGACCCCGTTCCAATATACTCCGTACACGCTAACAGCGTTGTGCTGGCCCGCGACCAGTAGACACGCATCAAACTGATCAGGTGTTCCCATCGTTGGCTTCTCTAAGTTCCTTCATCCGCTATTAAATTTGACGGTCGGTCAAGATTGTTGATCACGAAGCGACGTTTGCCAGCAGGAGTCAGCGGGATTTCTGTCACCGTTTCCACATCGATGCGAAGATCTTTCGCGCCTCGTTCGGCCAGGGTCGATGCAATGTGTTGTTCGGTTTCGCGAGAAAACCCTTGACGCGGCACGATCCGAATTTGCACAGAATCTCGTTCGTTTTGAATCACCTGAAACGAATCGACTTCTTGGAAATGTTCCAGCACACCGGTGAAGAAGTGAACAATCAAGCGGTTTCCCGTCGGGGTAACAACACAATCAGTGTCGCGGCCCTGGATACCCCTCATTAATTCAAATCCACGTCCGCAACGACACGGTTGGCCATCGCTGCGGGTCGCACGATCGCCAATACGGTAACGGATCAACGGCATCGGGCCGGGGTGTAGACGCGTTACGATCACGTCGCCGGTTTGATTGGCATCGACGGGGTTGTTGTCCGCATCGAGGTACTCGACGATGACGTCCAACGAGTGGATGTGATATTGGTTGTCGTGACCACACTGGGCTGCAATGTGCATTCCTTCGCAACATCCATAGGTGTCACGGACCTGAGTACCAAACGTCGATTCAATCATTTCTCGATACCGCGGATACACCATGTCACCCCACGTGATCACCGATCGCAGCGGGCGGTTCCAGCCACGCGTTTTTGCCCGTCGTGCCAAGTAGTACAGGCTGCTGGGGTAACCCCATACGTGGTCAATTTTGTATCGATCGATTTGTTCTAGGTTTTCATCCAAGCGGTCGTCGTGCAGGTCAAATGCGGGAACGTAGTGGCAACGCAAAAGTCGGTCTTTGATGCGGCGATCGATCGACCGATTCAACGTGATGCCGGTCTGCAGATGCGGTTCGCCGAAAGTCCAGTCCGCCCAATCCAGACACAACAGGAACGAGGCACGGTACCAGCCAGCTGTCCAAGCATCTTCTTTGATACAAAAATTTTTGCCTGTCGATCCCGAGGTGCAGGCTTCGTAAACCTTTTGTCCGGTGTCTCTGGTTGTTTCGTGGGGATAGCCCGATCGCAACATCGTCTTGTTGACCACCGGCAGTTTAACGAGGTCCGCAGCGGTGCGAATATCGTCTGGCTTTACTCCGGCAGCCTCCATTTGTTGTCGATAAAAAGGTACTTCCGCATACGACGTGCTAATCAATTTGGCGAGCGCTTCGTCGCGATACGCTTGCACTCGCTGCGGATCCCACCACTGGGCTTGCTGCAGGAAATGGTATCTCTGCATCATTTGCTGCCCAAATGCACGATCCCCCGCCGGCAGCAATATTTTGGAGATAAACCATGACCAAGTGCGATCTTTTAGGGGGCGTGATGGCATGTCGTTAGAATTATTTCTTTCCAATGTAGACAAGACCGTAGCCGAGAATATCGTGGCGGTCGCACCACTGTCCCATTCGATCGATGGCGTCTTGCGAAGTTTGGCGGATGCGGGTCGGAGTCAGACGGCGAAGTCGGTTCGGCAACCTCATGCTTCGCAGCGCGACACCGGCATACACCGATTGGCAACTGATTTCTTGGAAACCCGCTTCCGCACCCATCTTTCGCAGCAGGGATCGGCGGATGTTTTTTTGCCAAACCAGATTGGGCGGAACCAATTTGCGAAACCAGTATCGAATTTCGCGGCGCAGCGTCCACGGGGACCAGAAGCTAGGCACAAATTGATACAACAATCCGTTAGGTTTGAGTACGCGATGAGATTCAGACATAATGATTCGCTGTTGATCGCGAGTGAAATGTTCAAGCACTCCGAAGCTCGCGTAGCAGTCCAGCGAATTGTCCTCAAACGGCAAGTCGAGAATCGTGCCTTCGACCCACTGCACCGTTCCGGGCAGGTCCGTCAGGTTTTCGCCTCGAGCTTGAGCCTCGTCGATCAATTTCGCTGAATAATCCAGCCCAATACAGTGATGCCCCAAAGAGGCAAACATATAGACGAATTGCCCCAGCCCGCAGCCTGCCTCGACGATTTTGCTTTGCGGAGGCAAGAGATCAAATAGTGGCTTCAAATGATCGGCGTCATAAAGCCCTCGGCAATGTTCCATCGTTTCTTGCGGCGTCGCCACAAGACGTTCTTCCCATTGATCCGCCTGAGTGGGTAATGTGTTACTCATGATGTCTCCTGCGTAATTCGTTGCTGCTCAGCGGTTGAATTAGCCGTTGCCAGCCCATAGGTTTGCAAAACCCGTTGCGGTGCGTTGGTTAACAAGAAAGAACGAATTTGCTCAAGCTGTGCTTCGTCGAACAACTCCTTGCTGCGTCCCACGGCACCGCTGCGGACCCCGTCATGAGAATGAGGGATTTCCGGTTTTTCTTGATCGCCAATCATGAACTCCAGCAGCTTGGCGACTTCGTCGTCATAAGATTCGACGAGCTTTTCGTAGTGAATTGCGACTTGCCGTGATTCGGGGATATCTACGAGCCCGGCGAGAATGTCACGTTGGTTGGCGGTGTAGTACCAACTTAGAAAGTCGACCAAGCTGTATCGAGCGGCTTGTTGAAATCCGCCGGGCCGGACGCCAAGATACCCGCGATGCACCAACCGCATCCAACGCAATCGATGCAGCGTGTGGATACACGCGCTTCGCATTGCAAAAAAGCGGCCCCCATACGAATGGGCTCGATAACGATCGATGAATCCACCGCAGTCGTTTTTGGCCAAGAAGTTTTTCATCGAGGCGATCGTGTCGAGCGGGTTTCGCTGGAAATGCACATAGCGTGCCTCGGGAAACGCTTCCTTCAAGAGCGGCAGGAAATTCGAGAGGGTGGGTGAAATCAGCACGATCGGATTGCCAGAGGCACGTGATTCGATGTACGAACGGACGCGGCGCACCCGCCATGGCTTCAGTAGCGAATCGACCACCCCCGGCCGTGCGATGCCGTCATCACTGAACGGATTGACTGACTTGATCGGGTACAGCGAGTATAGGAACTGCGTCGTGTACGTGTTGTGAGTAAACACGCTGTGATCGGGGATACTGCGGACCACGCGAGACAACCAACTGCTGCCCGAACGCGGAGAACTAAGGATGATGGTGATTTCCACGGAGCGTTAATCCTAAAGTGAACCGCGATCCGCGGCGCTAGACTTGGGGTGGCGATAGACCAACAATTGGGATCGTGCAAATTTGTGTCGGAACCAATTAGGCATGCGGGCGTCGACCCGATGAGCCCAGCGACGATATTTGCGATTGAACGAGCCACCCGGAAGCAGTTTGTGGAATCGCTCGATGCTGCCAAGTGACAATGCATCGACCTGCTCGAAATACAATGCCGCGTTTTGCAGATACGTCTGCGAGCTATTGCTGCGATCCGGATGCGGGTCGCTCGCTTTCCATTTCGCAAACGCCTTTTTGTTCAGCGACGAAGGGCGATTCCGCACCGGAACCATCCATCGTAGCGAGTCGAGTGTAGGGCTGTTCTCGGCGGGTTCGAAAAACCTTGCTTCGCCCTCGGGTTTGAGCATTCCCGCTGCTTTGGCCAAATACTCTCGCTCGAGTTCCTCAGTCAAATGATGCAGAAACGCCTTGCCCACCACGCAATCAAATGGTTCATCTTCGAGGTTCAATGAGGTGAAATCGCCCGACAATCCTTGGACACGCTCGGGGCCAAATCCAAGTTTCTGTGCGGCTTGATTTACGATCCGTGCACTCTCGCTGGAGATATCCACCGCGACGACTTGGGCACCCAGCATGCACATCGCCAGTGCGTTGACGCCGTTGCCACAGCCCAATTCCAGCACGCGTCTTCCTTTCAGCCGGTCCGCGAAACCATCCATGTACATCCCGTACCAACTGGTGTCGGTCCGCACCGCGTCACTGAAGAATTCGTCGAAGTTTTCGACCATGGTGACAATCTCGTCGACATTCACGTCGCGATAAGACTGGTCGTAGTGTTGTTCGTTCTCGCGAACGTTTTCAGTGGTATCAACGACTCGCATGGTTGGATTCCGTAAGAGGCATTTCAGTGCGTTGCTTTTTCGCTTAACGTTTCGAACAGTCGGACCCATTTCGGCAAGATCGCTGGCCAATCAAATTGGCTGGCGAATGCATGGGCATTTTGTGATAGTTTTCCGGCTAATCCGTCTTCGTTTAACACGCGGCGGACCGCCGTTCCCATCGCGGCCGTGTCATCAGGCGGCACGAGCAGGGCATTCTGATTGTGATCGACCAGATCCGGCATGCCCCCGACATCGGTACTGACGACGCACAATCCACACGCCATCGCTTCGAGTACGCTGACCGGCGTGTTGTCGAAATTGGTCGTATTGATGAACACATCCGCTTGCGCCAGATGATCTGGGATTTGAGTTTTCGGAACCCCGCCGGTGAATCGAACGCGATCCGAGACACCTAGTTCGAGGGCCGCTCGTTGCGTGGCCTGAAAGCTGCCATCGCCCTTGTCGGGGCCCACCATCGTCAGCTGGATATCGGGAAAGGTAGGTTGCAGGTCGGCAACCAAGCGGATCGCCAGCGTGGGGTTGTACAAGTGATGGAAGCTGCGTACCCAAACCAATTTGGCGGCAGGCTTGTCTCGTAAACAAAATGAGTAGCGGTTCAGGTGCAGTGGATTGGGTAACAATTGGATATCGTTTCGATACCGTTCCATTCGTTGCTGCAGATATTCCGACGGCGTTGTGACCACTGCGGCATGACGCAGCAAGCGATCGACGCGTCGCGGCCAACGTTTGCTGAAATCCGGTAAATTGCCGCCACGCAAGGTCAAAGCATACGGTTTGCCAGCGGCTCGCAAGACGAAGCAGGCAGATTCAGCCAATCCAAATCCGAGTCCGCTGTAAACATCGACGTTGGCCGCGCTGTACTCGTGTCGCCGTTTCCATGTGGTGGTGACGATATCAAGCAACCTCGCCGCACGGGGACGCTGATCCGACGCGGTGAATACATTCAGTCCCACCGATTCAAGTTTGCCCGCCAGATCTTCGCACACCGAATGGTTGCCGACATTGCCCGAGAGGAAATTGCCTACCAGCAGGACGGAGGTGTTTGTCGAAACGCTCATCGCGACCCCAACACGGTTTCGTAGATCTCCGAAAGCTGTCCGATCACCGCTTCGGCGCTGTAGCGGGACTGGACTCGGTTAAAAAAGGCACGGCCTAGTGATTTTCGTTTGGATTCGTCGGCCAGTAACGAGATGATGGCATTTGCCAATTGACTCGCTTCACTTGCAGGGACCAGCAGTCCGGCCTTGCCATCGTCCAGTACATCACCGCACTGTCCCACGCGAGTAGCCACGACCGACATCGATGTGGCACCATATTCCAACAGCGAAACGGGAAGCCCTTCGGATGTCGAGCTCAGTACGCCGATGTCACAACCCTCGAGAATACTGGTGACATCTTGGCGTATGCCAAGCAAAGTAACATGTGATTGCAACCCCTGGATCTGAATCTCGCGTTGCACCAAACTGAGGTAGTTGGCGTCGGGATGGGCACCGACCAACAACAGATGTGCGTCGGGGTAAGGTATGACGACGCGTTGCATCGCACGAATCAGTGTGAGATGGTCTTTGACGGGACGAACATTCGCAACGCAGACAATTCTCGAGCCTCGGCGTCCCGGCAATTCGCGATGCGGAGCGACTTGTTTGGTGGTGTCGACAAAGTTTGGTAAGCACCAGATCCGGTCTTTGCGGAAGTGCAGTTGGTTTTGTGACCAATCCGCTAATGGTTTGCTGACCGCGACCACGCCTCCGACATGCCGCAGCAAAAGTCGGAACAACCACGTCGAACGTTCTTTGCGTTCGTTGGTTCCATAGTGGTCGTGCCAAATTATCGCAGGATGAGGTGAAAACATCGCCGCCATTCGCGCGACTAAAATTGACGACCCGTGAGCATGCAGTACGTCAACACGGTGATCGCGGTTGTACTTCACGAGGTTGCGAATCGCACGAAGATCAAACGTGTGTTTTCGGTGCAGACAAATCCGGCCTACATCTGCGGAAACGCATTGACTAAGAGGCCCGTCTCGACGCGTCGTGCATAGCGAGGTCCGGTACCGATCGCGAGGCATCTGGTTCACCAACTCGACGGCAATTCGCTCACGTCCTCCCAGATCAAGCGTGTCGGTCATGTGCATCACATGAATTCGACGATCGGTTTTGTTTTCCGCAATCATTCGTTTAAGAGTATTTCCGCGGAATGCACTTCGGGGGCAGTGGATGTATTGCCAGGCTGAATCAGTCGGACGCTCCAGTTTTGCTGCAGCAGTTCGGCCAAAGCTGATCGCAAACCGTCGCGTGAATATCGCTGCGACCAATGCGAAGCTTGCTGGCCGAGTTCGCGGAATTTTGCGGGATCATCCGCAATCGATTTCAGCGCAGTGACAAATTGTTCAGTCTCGCCGTTTGGCAACAAGATTCCTCGCCCGTTGAGCATTCTGCCCACTTGCCCATGGTCTACCGCGACACAAATCAGTCCATGGCACATCGCTTCGGCGATGACCTTGGGCCAACCTTCCGAGTGGACCGAGGGCAATAAAAGACAGTCGGCCCAGCGATAGTGCTGGAGTGACTGGTCAAACGGAACGGCACCCACAAAACGGGTGAATTCCGCAATCCCGCTGGCTCTGGCCTGGGCTTCTAGCTCCTCCCGCAGAGGACCATCGCCGACGATACGGACTTCGATTTTGATGCCGCTGGCGGCCACTGCAGCGATTGCGTCAATGAATACATGCACTCGTTTTTCTGCGACCAAGCGTCCTGAGAACAGCACTCGTAGTGGGTAAGAAAATGTTTTCTCTCGAGCATGCGTTACTGCGGTTTCCACCTGCTGGTCACTCATCATCGAGGTAAAGAACGCATGGACGTGCGGCGGTTGGTTTTTCCATTCTCCATAGACCGTGACCGGAGCCCCCCACCACCATGATTTCAAAAGCCAGCGTTGCAGCCGCCCGGTCAAGTTCTCTCCCGGGTACCCGTTCCATTGTCCTGCATACTTGGCAACACGATAGCGAGAGAAAAAACGTGCCAGCAATACGCCCAGGAAGCCTAGGTTTCCGGGGCATCGCACATGAATCGCATCCGCATGCGCCATGGCGCGACTTAAACCAACGATGACAAGGGGAAGCCAAATCAGCTGAGCGATTTTGGCCCCGAGCGAATCTCCGCCCGTTTTTAAAATGGGATGAATGGTAATGTTTGCACGTTCAAATGGCATGCTGTCGCCCTTGGGGGCGGAGTCTCGACACGGCGCCGCGATCACGACCTCAGGGAACAAATCGGCCCAGATGTCGATTTCACGGGCATAGGGGCCGAAGGCATAAAGTTTGCCGTCGTGACGATAATGCACCACATGCGATAACACGACCAGTCGTTTCATTATCTGCCTGCATTTCGTAGCAAGACAACTCGACGGCACCGCAACGGGAAATCGCCCGCTTTGGTTCCAGTGTGGATCGAAGTGTGGGACACGATTCGATCCCATTGCTTGTTCATGAAACTGTTGCTTGTTGTTTGATACACGGATCCGAGTTGCGTTTTGTTGGCATGACCTCGTTCATGTTCACATGCCAATGTTCCGTCAACAATTTTCGCAATGCTTCACGTAATGTTTCCAGCGAGTATCGCTGCGAAAAAGTAGCCGCCCGTTTTGATATCTCGATTCGCTCTACCGGAGACAACGCGAGTTCACGCAAGGTGCTTGTCAGGGCATCGACGTCTCTCGCAGGAACCACAAACCCTCTGCCCTTGCCCAGCATCCAGGGGACTAGTCCACGATCGGATCCTACACACACCAAGCCGCAGGCCATTGCTTCGGCGATCGCTTTGGGCCAACCTTCGGTGTCCGACGCCAGTACAAGCACTTGAGATCGGTCGTAAAAGTCAAATACCTGATCAAAATCAATTGCACCGGCGAAGTGGACACATTCTTCGAGTTTCAATCGTTGAACTTGTTCACCAAGCTGACGACGTTGTGCGCCATCACCGACGATGTCGCAGTGCACGCGGATGTCCGCTTGTTTCAATCTTGCCACTGCCTCGATCAGCACATCGACATTTTTACTTTTCGACAACCGACCAACGAACAACAGAGACAATGTTTGTTGAGCCGTTTTTCGTGCCGCGATTTCTTTAGCTCGGTCGACCTGTTCTGCAGTCATCACCGACGTGAAAAATGGGATCACATGTGGCGGTTGGTTCGGCCAATCACCATACACTGTCACGATTCCACGCCACCATCGCGAGCCAAGTAAGTGCCGCTGCAGCCGGACGCTCCACGATTCCCCTGGGAACCCGTTCCATTGTCCGGCATATTTCGCAATCAGTTTGCTGCTAAAGCAAGGTGCGAGAATCACGCCCAATAGACCTAGATTGCCGGGGCATCGCACATGGACTGCATCGGTTGCCCGCATGGCGAAGATCAGTAACCCTACGATTCGTGGCAGCAGGATCAATTGCCACAACTTCGCTCTGATCGATTCGCCGCCGCTAGCCGGGATCGATCTTAGTTCTATATTCTCTCGCGAGATCGCCACGCCGTCGCCCGGCGGCGGTCCCACTTTGCAGGGTGCCGCAATCATGACATCCGTAAACAGATCGCACCAAATGTTGATCTCGCGGGCATAAGGCCCATAGGCAAAAATCTTGCCCTCGTGTCGATAGTGAGTGACGTGCGTCACAATCAGTAATCGTTTAACGCACGTCACAGTGACCTCTTCGTTTCCCGATGGTGTGCTGCAACTGCATTCCGCTGATTTTTCCTTCGTGAACGTGAATGAATCCCATCTCGCAGTTCGATGCGAGTTGGCGGTCCGATTCGGAATCGCCAATCATTAGCGAATGTTCCACATCAATGTTCCATTTATCGCGTGCCGCGTGAACCATACCCGGCAGCGGTTTACGGCATTGACAGGATCCAATTTCATGAGGACATACAAAAACATCATCGATGATGGCATCCTTCGCGGCAAGTTCGCGAACCATTTGTTCGTGGATCGAATCGACATTCGCTTGTGTCATCAAGCCTCGTGCGACGCCACGCTGGTTGGTTACCACAATGACCAAAAAATCGAGTGCATTGAACAAGCGAATCCAATCGATAGTATTGGGAATCCATTGGAACTGTTCCCAACTGCGGATGTAATCACCTTCATCGGCTTTGACGTTGATCACTCCATCGCGATCAAGAAAGATGCAGCGACGGCTCACCAGCGATCTCCATCGACAAAGATGACTTTACTGCCCTCGGGTTCCATACGAAAAGGGACTTCGACCAGATCGAATAGCGCTTCGCGTAGTTGCGACTGCAAATGGGGTTCACAGAAAAAGAGTACAAAGCCGCCGTCGCCGGCACCAAGCAACTTGCCCCCGAGCGCGCCCGCTTCGATGCCACGATTGTAGACGGAATCAATGTCGCCGTTGCTGATCGACGACTCGAGTGTTTTCTTCGTTTCCCATGCCTCATGCAACAAGCGTCCGAATGCGTTCAAGTCGCGGCCTTCGGAAAGGATGTTACGCATCTGGTGAGCGATACCACACAATTGACGAAGCGCGGGACGCCGCGATTCACAATTGGATTTTTGTTTCTTCAGCACACTGCTTGCGCGTCGTGTTTTGCCTGTGAAAAATAGTAGCAGTCGGCGATTCAGTTCCTCCCACGTCCCACGTCGACACACGACCGGATCGACAAACACAGTGCCATCGGGGTGAAACTGAATGAATTTTAACCCGCCAAAACCAGCAATGTATTGATCCTGTTTCCCAATCGGTTCTTTCAGAATGTTAATTTCGATATTGCAGGCTTGTTCGGCCAAACGTTTTGCGGTCACGACGTGCCCGTTCAAAACATGCAGCGCATGTAACAATCCGACCGTAAAACTGCTGGACGATCCCATCCCGCTTTGCCCTGGTAAATCGGCAACCGAAACGATTTCTAACCCTTTTCGGATATCCAGCGATTTAAGGCATTCACGCACGATCGGATGTTGGATTTCATCGGGTGTATCGACAAGCTCGGTTTGCGAATAGCTGACACGAAACGAGTTACCGAACCGCTCCTTCACCGTCAAGTACATATATTTGTCGATCGCGGTGGAAATCACCGCACCCGGTTCCTGGCTGTGGAAGACCTCCAGATCCGAGCCACCGCCGGCGAAACTGATACGAAACGGAGTACGTGTAATAATCATGTGAGTTGATCCGCAATTCGCTCGAGCCGTTCAGGGGTGCCAATGTCATAAAACCGTTGGCGTGTGACGTGTCCGAACAGTTCTCGTTTGGCGATAAGTTGGGGGAAAATCTGTTGTTCGAGCGAGACTTGTCCGGCGGGGATCAAGTCGAGTACGGAACGCCGGAACGCGAGTACGCCTGCTTCGACAAATCGCAGTGACGGATCGTCTGCCGCGTCCTTTTTGTACTTGGCGATGAAACCGTTCTCGTCCAAACTAATGTTATTCGTAACTCCGGTGTCTTCCTCTTGATTGTCATACACGGTCACGACACCAGTCGCTGATGAATCGGCGAGTGTGTTTAGCACGTCTGCATACTGAATTGGTAAATACGAGTCACCGTAGATCACTAGAAACGATTCGGCGAGTAAGGGACCGGCTTGCCGCAACGCTCCACCCGTACCCAGCGGTGTGGTTTCGCGAGAGTAGTGAACCGTTATCCCCAGGTCGGAACCGTCACCAAAGTGTTCTTCAATCTGTTCACTCAGATAGCCTGTTAACAACACAATGTCCGTGATCGATTGCTGCTGGAGCAATCGCAGTTGGTGTTCCAGATAGGGAGTCCCGGCAATAGGAACCATCGGTTTGGGAACCGTTTTGGTTAACGGCCAAAGCCGAGTTCCTAGACCGCCGGCGAGGATTACGGCTTGCATGTCGGTTGGTTGATTTCTTGGAGTGTGTTTTCGATGGCAAAGCGGATCGCTTGCTCGGAATTATGTTTCGCCTGCCAACCGAGTTGGTTGATGGCCGAGACATCTAATAAAAATCGTGGGACGTCACCTGCCCAACCCCCTTCGGTTCCCGTGTACTCGAATTTGACGTTTTCGAGGTTCATCGCTTCGACCATCAATTCCGCGATTCGGTCGACCGTGATCGAGTCACTGCAGCCCAGATTGAAGGTGTTGATCGGTTGCTTGGCATGCTCGATCGCAAATAACATCGCCTCGACGCATTCACTGCTAAGTAAATACGATTTTGCTTGTTTTCCATTACCAAGAATCGGCAACGTGGTTGGATCGTCGAGCAGTTTATGCGCGAAGTCAGCAATCACGGTACGCCCACGTGAGCGAACTTTCTTGCCGACGATATTGGCAAACCGAAAAACCCAACACTGCATTCCGAATAGATGTTGAAAGGATCCGATCAATCCTTCGCAGGCCAGTTTACTGGCACCGTAAAGTGAGATTGGATGCGGTGCTTGTTGCTCGCTGATCGGCAGCGTTTCGCAGACACCATAGACTGCCGAGGTGGACGAGAATGCCAGTTTCTTAACGCCATGTTGCCGCATCGTTTCCAAGACGGCATAGGTCGCCAACGTGTTCTGTTTCAGATCCTTGTCCGTCGCATCGCCGGGAGTGAATTTGACATCCGGGTTGGCGGCCAAATGATAGACCATCTCGACTGAATCCATCGCGGATTCCAACACGCGTTGATCGAGCAAATCGCCTTCGATGAAACGAAAGTGATCGTTTGCAAGCAGCGGTTCGATATGCTCTCGGCGGCCGCTACTGAGGTCGTCCAGCACGGTGACGTGATCACCTCGAGCTACTAACACTTCGGCTAAATCGGAGCCGATACAACCAGCGCCGCCTGTGATTAATACCTTAATTGACATCTTATCCGTTGGGATTTGTACGAAGGAGGCTAGAGGAATCACGCAATCCACTTGAGCGTCGAGGCGTGATCATGCGTGGTGCCATGCGAGGACGATGGTGTAGAAAAACAATTGCAGCAGCGACAATGAACCAGATTCCTTTTGCTTGGAACTGGGTCGAGGTAAAGGCGGAAGTCAATGTCATCGTGACCAGCAATCCGAGAGGCAAATCGCCACGGCGGCGATATTCCCAACCGATATACGCAAAGGAAAACACGAAGGCAGCGAATACTACGATCCCTGGGACTCCATTTTCCGCCAGCGTTTTAAGCCAAGCCGAGTGGGCGGCTTTCTCGACACCAAGTTTGCGTTTGCCCAGTCCATCGGTGTTTTTTAGATTGGCCCAGCCTCGCTTGAACCCTCCGGTGCCGATGCCCAACGGGTTTTCCAAAAATATTCGCCATGCACCGATGGCAAAATCGGATCGGCTACTGGTTCGTTCAGCGGCGGTGTATTGGTCATCGAATAATTTGTCGATCCGTCCCATCGATCGGTCGCGGAGATTCGGGAATGCGTTGATCACGATGACCACCGCCAGCACCCCGACCACGATAAACTTGAACCGCTTTGTATTGGAACGGACCGAAGTCAAAACAAATAGGATGCATGCGCTGGCTACTAAAATTCCGCCGCGGCTACCAACCAAAAAAGCCCAGCAGCAATTGACGGCAAAAAGCACAAGCAGCGTTGTCCGCGCCCTTCCTTCTTTTGATTTTCCGGCGATCGCGAAACAGGTGGCAAAGATCCCGGTCAGAAAGAAATAGGTCAGTGCGTTGGGATCGATGTAGTTGCGATCAATAATGTCTTTCGCGACGTACTCGGCACGAGCTTCGACAAAACTCAATTCATCCTGCATAAAGAAAAACGCGAACCCGCCAATCGCCGAAAGCGTCCCAATGGAGATCCCCAACACGTACCAAACGTGTGAATAGTTTCGGCAACGGTAGAAGTAGGCGAGCAGTCCAAAAACGGAAACCAAATTCAGTAGATGTAGAATGCCGTCTTTCAGACCCGGGGTCAGGATCAATCCGCCGAACAGGATAAAGACGAAAAATTGAAGCAGTCGAGTGTGAGGATCTTTTTGGCGTAATTGCAGAGGAATCGTTAGCAGGATGACGAGCACAAGCCAGTAGTTAAACGTGTTGTACCGCAGCACGCCCGTGGTCATCAGGAACACGCGTGATAACGCATCGACCGAACAGATCGCACTGACGCCCAACACGCCTATCAGCGGATGGCGAAGCCCGACAATCGCCATCACAAAACCACACAATGTGATCACGCCCAAAGCGGCTTTGAAACCGACGATCACGGTGCTCAGCCAAAGCAGTGCCACTGCGACGCCGATCCACAATGCTGCGTTCTCTGCTCTGCTGTTTTTAGGCAGCGCAGCATTGTGTTCAATCGGAGGAGGTCCGGGCGAAACGAAGGTGCGATGAGAGGCCAAGCCGGCGGACATGATATTCTTTGTTAGCCCGATTTCAGTTTGGAGTCACGTCGCAAAAATCGATCCACAAAAAACATGGTCCTGCCGCGTACAAAGTTCCATCGCCGCTTCATTTGTCCTGGGCGGACGAAGGTCAAGCTTCGCAATACGGTGTCCAGACCAAACGCATAGATGAACCGCAGCGTGTCTAGGAAAGTGCGATTTTCTAAGCAACGCTGGTGGATGTCGTATGCGTTTTGGATGCCTGCGTAGGCGATGGCAAAGCTGTTCGGACGTCCTGCTTTGTCGGGCAGGTGCAGCACATGGGCTTTTCCTGCCATCATCAGTTTGCCATGACGTGCCATGCGGAGACTGATGTCGAGGTCTTCGCCCGTACTGTGCCCCCCAAAGTTTTCGTTGAATTTGACCTCGCGGATTACCGACGTTTTCCACATCATCGCACAACCGCTGAGCCAGTCGCCTTGAACCACCGATTCGGTAGGCGGCTGAAATACCCATGGGACCGAAATGCCACCTCGGGTGTAAGTGCCGGGTTTTAGGTGGGGGACGATTCGAAATAGGCGGCGGACACGCCACAACAGCGGCGGCGACTTGACGCCTTGTTGGTCATGGGCGTTAACGCCGACCACTTGGTCTTGGTTGTCCCGATACACTTGGGCCATCTCGGACAAACATCGCGGTTGCAACACGATGTCGTCATCGAAGAAGACGAGCAAATCGGTTTCGACCCAACGAATCGCAAAGTTGCGTGAACAGGTCAAAGTTTGAAACGCACCTCGGACGCGAAAGTAGCATACCTCGTGCGCCAAATCCGCCAATCTGGGATAGCTGGCAATTCGCTGTTCGGTCTCGTCCCCAGGACTCGCGTCGACAATCACAAGACGATCCGGCTTTAAATCTTGCTGGGGCAGCGAATCGAGAAAGCGAATACAACTATCGGGACGTTTAAAGGTGCAGATGCATACGGTCAAACCTTGACGAAGCGGAGCTGATTCATCGGGCAGTTCCGGAATGTCCTGCACTCTCACTCCATTACGAATGAAGGTCAGAACGTCTTCTTGGTGACGGGCATCAACGCGGGGCTCGGTTACGGAAGCACTCATGGGAATTGGTTCGGTTTAGGCTGCCACCTGCGAGTAGGCTTCGATGCACTGGCGATAAAACGCCTCATTTTGTGATCGAAGTTTATGGATCGAAAAGGTCTGTTCGATGCGGGCTCGACCCGCCTCGCCCAACCTTGCGGCGACTTGGTCATTTTGCAGTAAACGAACGATTGCCGCACGAATTTCATCAATGTTATCAGGGTCGACGAGCAATCCATCTTGGTCCTCGCGCATCAACTCCGAACCCGCTCCGCGTTTGCTGGCGATTGTGGGGCAACCACATGCCATGGCCTCCAGTGGTGCCAGCGCAAACGCTTCGGCATAGGAGGGGAACACAGCCAAGCGAGCTCGGCGAAGGACGTTGAACAGGTCCTCGCGGTCAAGGTGCCCGTGAAAGACGACGTGTTGCAGTTCGTCGCGGCTCAGTAGCGAACAGAGGTGCTGCTGCATCGATTCGCCATCGATCGTAGCGCGGTCTTTTCCGTAAATATGCAGCATTGCATTGGGGCATTCAGCGAGCACTTGACGCCATGCCTCGAACAGCGGAATGACCCCCTTTTTTTCAGTGAGGGTTCCGGTGAACACCACATCCTGATTGGAGTCACGATCCGCTGTTAGCGTTGGTTGGACTTCGACCGGATTGTAAAGGATTGCATCGGGACCGCTTCGCAATTTGAAAAGTTCGCGAGTCTTGGCCGCAGTGTAGTTGCTAACCGAACACCAGTAATCGACGCGGCGCATCGAAGCACGTTCGAGCCAGTAAGTGGTGTTGCCGACGGAACCGTTGATTTCCGCAGCAAAATAGCTGGCCGATCCATTGAGCCGGGCCACGACGGGAACGGGAAGCTTTGGCCAGCCCGCAGCCCAACCGGCCCAATCAGGCACTTCGACAATGTCCACTTCGCCGTTTTGACACCAACGAGCGATTTGTTTGTACAAATGATAACGACTCGTCAGCGCCGCGATGGGACCGGGAGGTCGCCGGAATCTCCACACTCGGACGCCTTGATCTTCTTCGTAATCCGCCGATGGATAACTTCGTGGGTACATCCCCGCCACGCGAACCTGATGACCAGATTGTGCCAGTTCTCGCGCTAGGACTTGCACACAGGTGCCAATGCCTCCGTGGGGACCTGGTGGATACTCGTTGCAGATGAAGCAAATTTTCATCAGTTCTTGGCGGAAATCCTCTGCAAGACTTGGGTGATCTTGTCGCTGGAGCGACCGATGGGTAGATCGAGTTCAAACTCGACGAACTGGCGTCTTTTATCTCGGTCGAGCGAAGGGTCATTGAGATAGGCATTGACGTGTTCGGCTAACTCGTCCGGCGTGCCTGCGAATCTCGCCGCTCCCATTTCGACGACGGGTCGGTAGTGCTCGAATTTGTAGTAGTAATCTTTTAGCGGCACACCAAACGGAGGCGGCGACATCGTGTTGAAACCGATGTTCACAACCGGTTTGTCGCGAATCGCGAAATCAAGTGTCATGGTGGAGGCGACATTGATGTTTAGATCCACATGCTTGGTCAGATTCGCCAGTAGTTGGATGTCATCACGCGAGGGAATCACGGAAGTCCAATCACCGGGGATGGTCTGCAGCCAGCGAGGCTTGCTGTAAATCAACTCGGGATAGTCCCGGCAAACATCACCATAACGCACACGCTCATCCGCCCGCGTCACCGGTGCGGGACGTAGCAAGACTTGCGGATTGCCCTTGATGCGTCCCGAGCTGACCAATTCCATGAGGACCCGAACATGGTTCTGGTCTTCGGGGGTCGTGCCGGGCTCGCCGCCGGAGTAGCAGATGATTGGTCTTGCCGGATCCGCCCCCACTTGTCGACAAAATTCCTCGCGTGACCAAACCAACGATTCATCTGCATACGGATCGAATTGCGGAGTCCCGACGACATGGATGTTTTCACCATTGACTTCGGGATAATACTGCAGCAGCTCATCACGCATCTGGTTACTCCAAACCAGAAAATGATCAAAGGGGGCTGCGATACGTCCCTTGCTGGTGATGTTGTCCCAGCTGAAGATGAACGTCGCTGTGGGGATTCCCATCGATCGGGCCGCCAGTGCCGCCGGAATCACCTCGAGGCAGCGTTGATGAGAACAAAACAGGACCGTCGGACGAATCTCTTCAAACAGCTTGACATATTCGTCGACGCTTGCCAGCTTTGCAGCCTCCCGATCATGCCATTGCAACAGCTTGCCAATGCGATGAGGCGAGGCCGACATCCAACCATACGCGCGAGAGGCATACGTTTGGATTCGACTGCGTTTGTTGCCTCGGACCGGCATCTTGCGAGCGTACCGCATTGCCATCGTATCGTTGAGATACAGGTGTGCATGCGACAACGATCGACGTAGAAAACGTACCAGCGGTTCGTCTCGATAGGGAATACACTGCTTCCAGTGCACTCGATCGTTTTCCGTTTTTTTGTACTCGTCGAGATGCTGCTCGGGAATGTCGTGAAAGGCATACACCTCGCCCAAGTCGGCGGCACGATCAAGAAAGGAGCCGAGTACGAAGTTGCGGATCCCGACACCATCGGGAAAAAATGCAGCAGTTTTCATCTGCCTCATATTAATCACAGATGTCTCGTTTTCGACTTCCGAAAGGGCATTATTTGATTGCAATAACACGACCTAGTACTCGTTTTAATGGTAATCGAGAGGTAACTACTTTACACAGCGGACGGGGAAGACAACTTGCCACCGATTCCGCCGCCACAACCGGCCAAAGTGGCAATTTGATTAGTCTGCCTTTGAGCCACACGTAAGGAATCACCTTCGTAAATCCCGCTTCTTTAAAGACGCGTGCCAACTCGGTCGTCGTGTATTCCTTCAAATGTAATCCGGTGGGTTCGTTGTCGTCAAAAAATTGCGAGACATCATGAGGTCCCGATAGTGCATTTGGCGTACGGCAAATATAGACTCCGCCAGGCGACAGGACCTCGATCACGTTTTTGAGGTGGAGGGCGGCGTCTTCGGGATGCAGATGTTCAAACAAATCCTTGCTGTAGGCGACATCCACGCTGTTTCGTTTGATTGGAATGTCGCTGCCATCGGAGATCACTAATTCGCAATTCTCGGGACACCCGGCAATGGTCATAATCTCTTCAGAAACATCGACCGCATAAGCTTGCTCAACCAGCTTTGCGACGCCAAACGTCAACGCACAATCGCCCGGTCCGATTTCCAGGAACGTGCTATCCGGTTTTAGGAATTTGCGAAGAAACGGAATCGTGCTGGCCACACGCCGCGCCCGCCCGTCTTGTTCTTTGCCACTGACAAGGGGGTGGTGTTTGACGCGTTGAAACAACTCATCATAGACCTCCGAATAAAGCGTCGCACGTTCTTCGGCTGATGCATGACGCAACCGATCGGCGAGCGCTTTTTCAATCTCATAGTGTTCGCGTATTTCATCAATCGTCCGCCCATCGTTTTCTAATACTCGTGAACTCATCATTTTCCCCCCGGAGGATGATCTACAGTGTTCTGCCAATCTCAGTGTGTAAAGTCATTCGCGTTCTTGGTGTCAGATCTTGCGTCACCTTCGGGTGCCGAAAAATCGGACATCTCTGTGTTATGCCGTCGTGGATTGCTTGGCTCTTTACCGTCCTTTTGCATTGCGTTTACTTTGGTTTGGTGAAAATCATGACAGTGGTTTGTTTGGGCGCCAGTATGCTGGCGTGGTTCGATCGGAGCGCGCTCAAACGTTGCGAGCCCCATTGACGGGTGGTCCTGAAGTCGGTGTTTCTTTTGGCACCAAGTTTTTCACCGATCGGCTTGGGAAGCAACGAGAGCAAGCCTTTGGCCGCCTTTTTGAACGTGATTCGTTTGTGGAATTCGCAGTGATGCGTGAAGTCCAGTGCGGCTGCTTTGGCGGCGGCTTGCCATTCGAAGAGCCGGTACTCGTGTTCGCCATTGTCACGACGGGTCAGCACGACATCGGTCGGATACCCGTTCGCCTTCAAAAAACTGGCCGAGTAAACGTGGTCGAGCAAGGCGTTCACATCGTCATCGGTTACCGAATTGGGGTGGCAGCGGTCAAAACAGATCAGTACGCCACCGGGTTTCAGCACTCGAGCGCACTCGGTCATCGATCGCGGAAGATCGTCGGAATGATGCAGCGAATCATGTTCGACAGCGAAGTCAAGCGAATTGTCGGGGATCTTTAAATCGTCAAACGATCCGATGACAGGGATGACTTTGGCGGCGTCATCCCCGAGCACCGAGGCGGCGACAATTTCAATCAATACATCGAAGTTCTCGCAGACCTCTAACCCCAGTACCGCTTTGACGTTTTCCCGTTTTGCTGCCACAGCCGCTAACAATGCACAACCCGATCCGAGTTCAATTCCATAGCCGTGAAGAGGTTGCTTGAGTAGCTTTCGCTCCACGAGATCCACCAACTCGTTCATCGCGGCATCGGTCATGTAGACGTAGCGTCGGCTAATCACTTCAGCACTTTCGTGAACCAATTGAGTTGCCAATTGATTTCGATAGCTGACTTTGACTGCGGCTTCCAATTCCGCCTCGATTGGCCAGCGAATGGCCGATTGAGTGGTTTGGTAATCGCGTATCAATTCTTCGATCGTCTGCTGTTCACTCAAGATGTTTGAATGGATGTTTTCAGTTTCCATGTGTTGCTCCGCGTGTCCTCACTTATTTGAACTGTCCAATTCGTGTCCGGATGTATCATTGCGTCGACGGGACTGCTGTCGCCGAACACGTCCAAAGGAAACGCGTCGGATTGATGTTTGGACGTGTCGACATCGGCCATCATCATCTTGAAGTAGACCGAGTACATGCCGGGGCTCAGCCACAGCGGTGGAAAGCTTACCGATACTCGGTGCTTGCCAGCAGGCACGTCTGCATTGAATCCGAGTTCTTCACTCGTTTTGCAGACCCCAAGCAGCTGCTGATTCCGCATGTCCGAAAAAAAGCAAAACAGGCGAAATCCACTGACCGTGGTATCAAATTTGAACGTCGTTGAAATTTCAAACGGTTCGGCATGGTTCAGCGTATTGGATTCACCGCTATCCAAAACGATGCGTCCAAACACGTTTCGACCATCCTCTTCTTCGGGCGACTCATTTGATCCCAACAACCCCAAATCAGCGTAGTAGTCTTGGATCACCGTTTGCACGTCACCTTGCGAAACCACCTGGCCTCTACGAAGCATGATTCCTTGGGTGCACAACGATCGAATTGCTGCCATGTTATGACTGACAAACAGCACCGTGCGTCCCTCTTTTGCCACGGACTCCATTTTGCCAATACATTTATTCTGAAACTGGACGTCACCGACCGCGAGTACTTCATCGACCAGTAGGATCTCGGGTTCTAAGTGGGCGGCGACCGCGAATGCCAACCGCAGATACATCCCGCTCGAGTAACGTTTGACCGGGGTGTCGACAAATCGCTCGACCCCCGCGAAGTCCACAATCGCGTCAAATTGCTTTTTAACCACACTGCGAGGCATTCCCAGAATTGCCCCATTGAGAAAAATGTTTTCACGACCCGTCAGCTCGGGATGAAAACCGGTGCCAACCTCCAATAGCGATCCGACGCGTCCGCGAAGATCTACAAAACCAAGCGTCGGATCGGTGATTCGCGACAGTACTTTCAGCAGTGTACTCTTTCCCGCTCCATTGGATCCGACAATACCGACGACGTCGCCACGCTTGACCTCGAACGAAATGTCTTTGAGTGCCCAAAACGAATTCTTCTCGCGTCGTTGCCGTAGTTCTTTTAGCCCACCACGGACCGCACCCACTGCGCTCGTCGACAGATCCATCAACGATTCACGTAGCGTGCTATAACTTTTTTGTTGAGCGCCGATGCGGTATTGCTTACCAATACCCTCGGCGTGAATTGCAAGATCCGATTTCATGATGCGACCAGTTGTTTCATCGAGTTGCAGCAAAGGCCTAAGTTGATCCATTGCCAGACGTAAAAGCTATTGTCGCTTTCGCCTTTTTGATATTCATCCCATTCATCGCGGACCGAGCGAGCGTCGAGCCACTGACCTCCGTACGTCTCTAACGCCGTCTTGATATTTGCATCGGCCCAGTCACGCAGGTCTTCGCGTAGCCATTCACGCTGGGGCGTTTGCAGCGGACGCTTGGGAGCTTCGACCACACCACCGGGCATTAAACGAGCGACGATCTTACGCAGCAGTCTCTTCTGAATTCCATTGGCGATCTTGCGGTCGGCAGGTTGACGCAGTGCCAATTCGAATAGTCGGTGATCAAGGAAGGGTTCACGCAGTTCGGTGGAAGATCGCATCGAGATGCGATCATTAAATCGTAGTGCCCGGGGGATCTTGGTGTGCATGGCGTCGCGGTATTGCAGGTTTCGCAGTGCATCAGGGTAGCGCGTGGGGGCTTGGAAGGATTCCGCAGCCGCCACAAATTCTTGACTCAGACAGTTCGGACGAGTGGCTCCTTTCTTGGCCGCTTGTACCGTTCCCACGTCTTGGATCTTGGCTGTCCCATCAAGGACCCGTTTGTAATAGTCGTAGCCAGCCCATTGTTCATCGAGTCCTTGGCCATCCAATAAGACGATGACCCCTTCGGCGCGAGCGCGGGCAAACAACTGAGCATAGGCAAGCGTCGGCATGCCACCGAACGGTTCGTCCTGGTGGGATTGCACTGACTCGGCCAACTCGGGAACGTCGCTCGGACGCAGCGTGCACTGGATCGATGGATGTTTCGTATGCGCCAACATCTGATGGACCCAGGGCAACTCGTCGTAACGCTCGTCACCTGTGACAAATGTAAAGGCTTTGACTTCGCTTGACTCGCCCTGCAATTCTTGAACCAATCCCAGCAGCGCCGAAGAGTCCAGTCCACCGCTTAGATTGACGCCCACGGGGACGTCCGAGCGGAATCGCAAACGAGTGCTCTCTTTTAGCAAGGCTAGATACTCTTCGGCCACCTCGTCTTCGCATCTTGTGTCCAGCGTTTGCCCGGAGCGCTGGACCAAATCGTACCAGCACGATATTTCGAGTTGGTTGTTTTGGATCGTAAGTTGATGGCCCGCCGGCAAGGACGCCACGTCACGCCAAAACGTCCGCGCGCTGTGTTCGTAGACGCCCGCGGTCAAGTACGTTGCCCAAGCGGTGGTGTCCGGCTGAGTCACCAAGCCTGCTGCCCGCAGGGCACGGATCTCGCTGGCCAATAGCCATTGCCCCGAGGGTGACTTGGCATAATACAGCGGCTTCACGCCAAATCGGTCGCGAGCGGCAAACAATCGCTGCTGTGTCTCGTCCCAAATCAACAGCGAGAACATGCCGATGAAACGATCCAAGCACGCTTCGCCCCAACGTTGATACGCTGCCAAGATGACTTCGGTATCGCTGTGGCTGCGGTAGGGATAATCGCTCAGTTCGGCGCGAAGTTCCAGGTAGTTATAGATCTCGCCGTTAAACGCGATTTTGTATCGACCGTCCGCAGACGTCATCGGTTGCGAACCCGCATCCGACAAATCAATGATGCTGAGCCGGTTGTGCCCCAAACCCGCGGTTTGCGCCGGATCGACGTAGACACCGGATGCATCCGGACCGCGATGATGCTGGCTGGCCACCATCGCTTCGAGATCGTCTCGGGCTACCGAGTTACCGAAGATTCCTGCAATACCGCACATAGTTTTTCAGCGAGAAACATTTCTGTCTTGATCATCGATTCGGTGGTACATCCGCCGATATGGGGTGTGATTAACAGTTGAGGATTTTGACGGGCATAAGCGACGAGTGGATGATGCGACATGCCATTTGTTCGTTCGTCGCTTAGAACGTCGACCGCGGCGCCCGTCAGCTTGCCGCTTTGCAGTGCGTCAAGAAACGCGGTTTCATCGACAAGTTCACCGCGAGATGTATTGATGAACCAAGAACCCGTTTGCATCCGATCGAATTGCTCTTTTCCAAAGAAGCCTTTGGTTTGTTCGCAAAGGTTGACATGCAGCGTGACCATGTCGGATTCGCCGAGCAGCGAATGCAAAGGCATCATTTCGACGTAATCGGGAACTTGGTCTTGTTGGACATTGGGATCGACGGCGATGACGCGAGTGTCAAACGCGTGCAAGTATTTGGCCACCACGCGGCCCAAACGACCAAACCCAACAATCCCCACTGTTTTGCCATGGAGTTCCCGGCCACAAAACAGATCGCGATTCCAATTCCCCGCGATCACATGCTCCGTCGCCGCCGGCAGTTTGCGTAACACGGCCAACATCAATCCGATCGTGTGTTCGGCAGTAGCACGAATTTCACGCAGAAACTCGACTTCACCCCGCAGTGAAATGACGCGGACACCGTGCCGCTGGGCGGCTTCCAAATCGATGTGATTGAGTCCCGTGGTTGGCGAAGCGATGACACGTAGATTGCGGGCGGCTGCGAACACCTCTTCGTCGATTTGATGTCGCAGACGTATCCACAGTGCGTCGACCTGTTCGATCGCTGATAGCAGTTCGGACCGATCGAGATCCGCAAGAGTCAGCTCACCGATAGATCGTAACCGCTCAGCGGCCTGGACCGAAAATCGTTCCGATTCACTTACTAAAATTTGGTTACTCATTGGACCGGCTCGCCCCATCCAAGACCGGTGGTGATTAACCACTCGGCCATCTGCATGTCAAAGGGAGTGTCAATGTTGCACGCGCGCTCTGGAGGCACGATCCAGGCCCGGCAATCCTGGCCTTTGAAGGAATGTTGTTCCATCAAGACCGATGTTCGCGTTAGATAAACCGAGCCTTCTCGCAAGTACAGCGGTCGCAGATCTTGACGGCGTTGTCCTTCAAACTCCTCGGCGAACGGGGGATCGATGACATGACCGCCGTCGTCAATAAACTTCATGCGGGCAGGATGTTTTTCGCCGACGTCGACAAAGGAAATCACCGAATCGGCTTCGGTCGTTTCGAGCAAATCGATCGCGCCGTCAATATCGGCAGCTAGTCGCAAGGGATGAGTCGGTTGTAGCGTAAACACGGCGTCATAGTGTTCGCCCTGCGACTGAACAAACTGCACGGCATGTTGAATCACAGGCAACGAGGGGGTGTTATCTTTGGCCAATTCAGCGGGACGCATAAACGGAACGTCCAGTCCGCACTGTTTGCCAATTTCCGCAATCTCGTCGCTTTCCGTGGTGAGAATGACACGTGTCAATCTGGATGCGGCCAAGGCGGCTTCGGCGGTGTATTGCAGCAACGGTTTTCCACACAACATTTGTACGTTCTTGCGCGGTATTCCCTTGGAACCGCCTCTTGCGGTTACGATTCCAAGGACACGCATGCTTTGCTTTTCCCGTTGGTGGGTTCCGTTTCTGTGGGGGACGGTTTGGCATCGCCAGAGAATGAGTCGGCCGCTTCGTTTTCGCGGTAAATGTAGTCCAAACGTTTTTGCACGTAGGGATTTAGATGAGAGAGCGACTCGGCGATCCGATCGGAAACAAAGCCATCTCCGTACAATTCGCTGGCGGGATAGCGTCCCTTGGCCACTTGATCCAAGATCGCCTGTTCGATCTTTTCAACTTCGGGAGCAACAGGAGTCACGTGCTGATCGGTTTCGCGACCTTCTTGACGATTGCCCACCAGGACAACGGGCGTGCCAAAGAAACCCGCATCGCGAACGAAACTGCTCGAGTTGCCGATTGCACAAGTGGCATTGGCAAGCACTTGTAAATAGTCTTCGGGCATCAAGTTGATCAATGTACGCAACCAAGTTGGGTTGTGTTTGTCGCGAAATCGCCGAATGGTTTTGCTGACGTGATCGCTGCCGGCGTCGATGTTGGGCCACATTAGTAGCGTCGGCATGCCCACCGCATGTAACGCCGTCAGCAGCGATTCCATCTGCTTTGCCTCACCCCCGTATTCGGTCGTCGTGGGGTGAAAGATCACCAAGGCATAGGGATTGTTGATGTCGATCGAGGCCCCGCTGCCTTTGGAGTTGATCAAATCCTGGCAATCACGTCGTTTCAGCGTGCGTGCGATGTCGCTGCTCGGACAACCGATCGTCAAGATGGTTTCAGGTTTCTCGCCCATGCGGATGAGATAGTCGGCAGCACGCTGCGTGCTCGGGAAATGAAAATGCGAGAATTTGCTGATGGCATGGCGAGCGCTTTCATCGATCGACCCCGAGACTTCGCCGCCTTGGATATGGGCGATGCACAAGTTCATATACGCCGCCGCCATCGTCGCTGCGAGTGCTTCGTAGCGATCGCCGATGATCAAGACAACATCGGGGTCGAGTCGTCGAAATTCGCTGGCGAATTCCACCACGCCAAAGCCGAGCGATTTCGCCATCGTGGTGGGATTCGAGCCTTCGAGTTCGACGTAGATTTGACCACTGATTTTGAAGCCGTCTTGTTCGACGACCCGTACCGGAAGATCAAACCGCTCCAAAACCATCGTCCCTGCCGCCAGCACTTGAAGATCGAGTTCCGGACGCGATGCGATCGACTGCATCACCGGTTTCAAGCGTCCGTAGTTGGCTCGGTCGACCAGCACGACGCAGATTTTGCGGCGTGCACCATTGGTTTCACTGTGATTACTCAAGATCGTCCTCGGCTAACAGAGTGTCGGCGGCAACCGCAGCTTTCAGCTTTCGATTGAAGATTTCCGGTAAGCGTTTTGCGGGAATGCCATTGCCCGGCTTTTTCAAGGTCAAGTGCTCGGGGCTGAGGATCGTTCCCGCCGCTAAATCGCGACGCGTCACGACACTTTTTCCGAACAGATCACGCAGCGGCGTCATTTCCTTTGCCATCGCATCTTTGTTGACGGGGTTGGCGATCATCGTTTCGATAAAACGCACCCCTTCGACCAATTGAGCAAGTTCAGTCGTGGTGACAGACGCGGGAACGTCTGGGCCGAACGTCTCGCGACTGAATGTCACATGCACCTCCAGGATATTGGCGTGCAATGTTGCGGCGGCCAAACTGGGATAGATCGTGCCGGAATGATCCGATAATCCCACCGGGCACTCGTAGCGGGATCGCAATTGTTCCAGCACGTTCAAGCCGATCTTTTCCGGCGGGCAGGGATAGGCCGTGGTGCACTGCAGCACCGCGACCTCGGTATCGTGTTCGCGGACTGTACGCACTGCCGTATCGATTTCTTCGATCGGGTTCATGCCGGTCGACAAAATACAAGGCAGCTGGGTTTTGGCCATCTGTCGAAGCATCGGCAAGTTGCCGACTTCTCCGGAAGCAACCTTCCATGCCGCAACCCCCACGCGGCTCAACAACTCCACCGCCTCGCTAGAAAAGGGCGAGCTAAGAAACCATAAACCTGCCTCGTCAGCATGTTGTTTTAGCCCATGCCACTGAGCCTCGGTGAACTCCATCCGTTGCCAGTACTCGTAACGGGTTTCGTCTTGAGGACTAAATTTTACTCGCCATGGTTCACCGGGAGTCGATTCCGCAGACGCGATGTGCGTTTGAAACTTCACTGCGTTCGCACCCGCTTTGGCGATCGCGTCGATGTAGGCATGCGCCGTACCGAGACTGCCGTCATGGGCCTGCGCCACCTCGGCGATGATCAAACATCGGTCATCAGCGAGTGTTAGCTTGGCGATGTCAGACGACGTCGGCAAAGGACTTCTCCATACGACGGAAATAAAACGCGCCCGATATCAAGATCAGAGTCGAGACGACGGTGGAAACGGCAATCATCGGCCCCGGTGCAGTGTCGGTTCCGGCAAGTGCCCAGCGAAAACCTTCGACCACGCCCACCATTGGGTTGATGCCATACAGCGTTCGCCAGGGTTCATCCAGCATACTGCTGGGGTAAACCACCGGGGTTGCAAACATCCAAAGTTGGGTAATGAACGGCAGCACGTAGCGGACGTCACGATAGCGAACGTTCATCGCCGAGAGCCACAATCCGACACCCAGAGATGTCATGAAGGCAAGCAGCAATAAGAAAGGAAGCACGAGTACATTCCATGTCGGCGCGATGCCAAAGTAGAGCATCATCAGTAACAACACGGAAAAGGCCAAAGCGAAATCGACGATCCCGCCCAACACAGTTGAGATCGGCAGGGCCAATCGCGGAAAGTAAACCTTCTTCAATAGGTTCGAACCTTGAACCAGACTGTTTGAAGAGGCCACCATGGCATTGGCAAAAAATGTCCAAGGTACCAATGCTGCAAACGAAAAGATCGGATAAGGAACTCCGTCAGATGGCATTTCGGCAAGCTTGCCAAAGAATAGCGTGAACACCACCATCGTGCTGAGGGGTTGGATGATGGCCCAAGCCGCCCCGAGTAACGTTTGCTTGTAGCGGACCTTGATGTCACGCCAAGTCAGAAAGTACAGCAATTCGCGGTACTCCCATAACTCACCCAATCGCAGTGGCATCCAACCCTTGGCGGGCTGGATCCGAATCACTTCCTGGCTGATCGGATCGGTTTCAATCGCGGTGCTCATCGTGTTACTGGTCTACTCGTTTTCGCCATGTTGTGTTTCTTGATGTTGTGTTTCTTGGTTACCACCGATACTCGCAGCTTATCCAATCGGTTCGGCCGAGGCTGCGAGATCATCACTTCCGACTCCTGCATTCTCAGCATGCTGTTCATTCTCTGGGTACTGAAAGGCGATCGCCATCTCGCACATTGTTTTGCGAATCACCTCGTCGTCTTCGCCGACCAGTGATTGAAGCTTCTGCATCAAACTGCGAATTTCCTCGCAGCTAAACGATTGGTGATAGGCCGTCTTCACTTTGGGATGAAGGGTTGGCATCATCTCTTCGTGTTTCATATACAGTTCTTCGTACAGTTTTTCGCCGGGACGAATGCCTGTGTACTCAATTTTAATGTCGTCTTCGTCGAGACCAGACAATCGAATCAAGTCTTTGGCCAAGTCGAGAATTTTGACCTGCTTGCCCATGTCCAGGACAAATATTTCACCCCCCTTGCCCATGCTCGATGCTTGTAGCACAAGCTGAGACGCTTCGGGGATCGTCATGAAGAAGCGAGTCATCTCGGGATGCGTGATGGTGATCGGTCCGCCGTTGGCAATCTGTTCTTGGAAGATGGGGACGACGCTGCCGGCCGAGGCCAACACATTACCGAAACGAACGACCACAAACTTAGTTTTGGATACTTCTGCTTTGGCATGTACAAAGCGTTCCGCCAATTGTTTGGACACCCCCATGATACTTGTGGGGTTGACCGCTTTGTCAGTCGAGATCATTACAAATCGCTCGACATCGTATTCGTGACAAAGTTCGACCAGGCCTGCGGTGCCGAGCACGTTGTTTTTTAACGCTCGCGATGGATTCAATTCCATCAATGGAACATGTTTATGGGCCGCCGCGTGGAACACAATTTCAGGCTGATAGTTTTCGAACAGCGTTCGCATGCGATGTTGATCACAAATGTCAGCGACGAAGGGCACGCACATGTCGCCATAATCGCGAAGGGTCATTTCTCGATCAATTAAGAACAACGCGTTTTCGGCACGCTCGACCAAGATCAATTGAGCCGGTTCGCAGCGTGCAATCTGGCGACATATCTCCGAGCCAATGCTGCCTCCGGCACCGGTCACGACGACTCGTCTTCCTTGCAACATCTCTCGCACCGGTTGCGAATCGAGTTCGATTGGGTCTCGGCGTAGTAAGTCGTTAATTTCAACGTCGCGGGTCTGGAAGCGGAACGAACCATTAATCAGTTCATCGACCGGCGGAACCATTTTGACCCGGATCTTGGCGCGTTCACAGCGATCGAGAAGCTCGCGGAGTTGTTGCCCTGGCAACACATTGGAAATGACAAGAAGATCTTTCGCATCGTGAGCGCGAGCATGCTCGACAATGTCCTCGGGACCACCCAGAAATGGAATGCCTCCCAATCGTAATCCATGCTTGTGTTCATCGTCGTCCAAGAATCCAACGATGTGAAAATCGAGGTTGGGATGGTTATGTATTTGGCGGGCCAATAGTTCGCCCCCTTGTAACGCTCCGATCAACAGTGTGGGTTTGCGATCATTCAGCGACAGTGCGGGCCACATCATTTCTTGGCTTAGGCGATAGACACTTCGCAGCCCGCCGACAAGCAGAATCGTGATGCCCCAGTCCATCAGTAATACCGATCGGGGAATTTGATACTGTTGGCTGAACAAGTAGTCCACCGCGGCAATCAGAATGCTCGCGACCGTCGAGGTGCGAAGCAGAATCGCGAGATCAGTGAATGTAATGTAACGCCACCATCCGTGCAGACTGCCAATCAAGTGGAACATGGATAACTTGATGATCAAGATCCAGGGCAGCATACTCCAGAAATCTTTACGGACGTCCGCAGAGATGACCATATCAAAACGCAACCGCAACGCGATCTCGTAGGACGCGATGAAAATAATCAGATGCACCAGTACCAGAAAATAAATTCTTACAGGCAAGATGCGGTGCAAGGGTGTGTTCTTTTTCGCACTCATGGTCAAGACGCTTTATCTAAGTGAGCAAATCCAGCTAGAAAACACGTGTGCTTCACCGAACTGGTCGTAGCCAGTTACGAGTTCTTTCTGCTTCTTTCTGCGCGGACTTCGTCCACCTGGGTGACACTCACGAAGCGGTACGTGGTGCACCCTCGGGATGGGGTCATGCTAGTGGTAAAGCGAGCCGATTCAATGGGCTAATCCCCCATTTACACTTCAATCGATGAAGTTAATTGGATCGTGGAAAAACGCCTTACGTTTCGATGGATCAACGAAGGAAACTGCGACCGCGCAGCGGCCACCGTCTACTTCAACGCTGTTAGTTTCACGTGTATTAAAACTATCAAACGTATGTATGTGCTTTATTAAAAATCATGCATGTTTTAGTTACATGCAGATGCGTCATTTACTCAAAACGCCTTGCGTAGTCGTAACTTCCGTACGTCTTTGCATAGCTCCGTGTGGGCACACCGTTAAGCACGGTGCCCAACGGTTTGATACCCGCTTTGGCGAGCCGGTCATGAGCAATTTTTACTTGGCCTTCGCGACTGACGTTGCGTCGAGTGCAAAGCAGAGAGCCATCGGCACAACGAGCGAGTAAGATCGCTTCGGATGCAGACAGGATGGGAGGCGTATCGATAACGATATACCGATATTGGACTCGCAATTCGTCAAAAATCTTGTTGAGTGAATCACGTGTCATCAATTGATGAGGGTTAACACGAAGTCGACCTGCCGGCAGCAAGTGAATCTGATCGCTCCAGTCGCGAATGACGGCTTCGTCCAATGTGGCACGTCCTTCGAGCACGGCGGTCATACCAAGATTGTTTGAGACCTGGAAAATATTATGAATATCCGGGGCGCGAAGATCGCCGTCGACAAGCAGCACAGGTTCGCCGGTCGCTCGTCCAATGCTGACCGCAAGCTGCGACGAGATGCTTGACTTGCCTTCGCCATGAACGGCACTGGTCACCGCAAGCGTTTGAACCGTATTATGTTTTTCGCCTAACAGTAGACCGACACGAAGACTATCAATACTTTCTTCAAAAATACTCATCGCTTTGGTTTGTCGCGAACCAAGCGAGATCGTTCGCACCGGCAACTTGGCAACTTCGCTGACGGTGGTTTGTGCGGTATTGCTTGTCAATTGATTGACGTCGCTGATCGGCTTGGTGGACAATTCCCAAAGCAGGGCGAGGCCGAACGGCAGACAGCCGCTCAGAAAGGCTGCGATCGCCATGTTTCGCAGCGGAAAACTTGCGACCGGATGAAGCGTGGGTTCCGCGGGCTGCAGCAGAACAATACGACCCGGAGCACGCGATTCGGTGCTCAGCGCCATCGACCGCTCGGCAATCAAGTCAAACACACGTTCTTCGCGTTCGAGTTCCGCACGAGCGAATTCGAGTTCCAGCATTTTATTGCCGGATTCACCCGCGGTACCAAGCATCTCTTTGTACCGCAGTCCGAGCAGGTTCTCGAGCACCAGTTGCGTCTCGAGTCTCGCTTCGAGCTCGTGAAGTGTGTCGCGGCGATCGAGTTCCGCGAGCGACTTCAGTTGGTCGGTGATCTTGGGACGGCTGCTCGCAACGGCTCGTTTGAGGCTCTCTTCATATCCTTTGACTTCGGACTCCAGACGCAAGTAGGATGGATCGTTTCGTCCCCCGGCTGCCGTGCTCTCGACACGATGCATCATCGATTTGCGTTCGGCAATCATGGCGCGTAGATCGAGAACCTCCTGGCTTTCCCCCACCGCCATTTCGACATCCACTTCAGCGATGCGAAGATCTTCTTTTGCAATCGCTTCACGGATGGCAGTGATTTCCATCTCAAGCATTTTGCGATCGACCTCGGCTGCGGTCAGCCGTTCGCGAAGTCGCTCCAGCGGTCCGGCACCCGCTTGACCTCCATTCTTTTGTGGCATCCCGGTATAGGGATCCATTCCGACAACGTCTTGACCGAGTTGACGCATCTTTTCACGTAGATTTTGGATCTCGGCACTACGCGCCTGTTTTTCTTGCCCCAGCAGTTCGAGCACCCTCGCGGTTTGGTCTTCGTTGTCTTTGGCTCGCACCGCGAAATAGGTGTCTAGCACCGCATTGACAATGATCGCAGAGGACTCGGGGTCGGATGTCTCAAGAGAAACATTATAGAGTTCCGAACTGCCAACCTGCTGAACCCGAATATTTTCGGTTAACCACGCAATGGGCTTCTCGATCGATTTAAGTCCTGGCAACTCGGCAATCTCTGAATCCTCAAGCACCTGCTCTGCGACAAGCGAGCTGCGAATTAATTCAATCTGAGTCTCCGTGAAATCTTCCGGATTCATTTGAGGCTCAGGTGTCGTATACGCAATATAAGGAGCGTAGCTTGCAATCTTCATCACCGCATTCGCACGATACACCGGAGTGAACGTCATCAAAACTGCGGTCGCAGATAACCCTGCCAACAGAATGGCGAAGGGAATGGTCAGATACCAATACGTCGTAAGCGAGTGAATAAGGTATCGAGGACCCACAAGCGCTTCGTGGTCATTCCCAGTCGACGCATGGTGAAAAATATAGGAGGGAGAGATCTCATGGTCGTTTACTGGCACCAACGAACGACTGCTTGAGTCGGACGATGCCAGGTCGACGAAATCATTGTTACTCAAAAAACCAATCTCCCGCTTTCGATTGGCCGCGATGATCACATCACGTCAATCGATTCGACTCAAGGTGCTGTTCAAATGGTGACTGTCAAGCTGCTATTGGTCATAGCATGTCCGTCCTTAGTTCTCACTTGTTCCTTAATCGCTTGCCGTCGACCTACTAATATCTCGGTTTGCTAAACGAGATGAATTTTCGTAGAAGCCTTTGTTGAATTCTTATGTAGTTGTTCTGGCTGGTGACTAGGTGCCAATCTTGGGTGTGGTGGTCCACCCTACTCAAGATTGAGGGTATTGCTAGTCAACTTTCCGCAACAAATGCTTCTCGGTTTCGTAGGACGCAAATAAATAAGGTTCGGTCGCTAACACATCATTTTCGCAGGGAGGTATGGATTGCCCTGGATTGGAATCAATGGGTGAGAACGGCCGTCCGTATTGCAGGTGTTGGGCCAACCTCTACGATCATAAGCCTGCTGGAGGGGGAGGGCAAGCAACTACTCCCCATGCCTAGGTGTTTTAGGATCAGTCGATGTGTCGTATCCCAACCTAGATGAGCCGCAAGGGTGGTGAAGGTCACTTAGACAAAGGGGCTTACCCAAGGCGAGTTTCACGATTTTCTTGAATCCCAAGTTTTGCTTGGACAGTAGGATTGGCTGCTCATTGGCCACTCCGGTGGGCTGTAATCCAAGTCGATTCATTGGCGGCCAAATGGGTTGCCGAATCGATGTGGCTGCAAAATCGGATGCGACAACCAGCCGACGTCGACACCCATGTTTCTGCTGCGATCACCAAGATTTTTTGGGGCTGGTTCAAGTTTTCTCCGAGCCGAAGGACTGTGTTCTGTAATGCGGAATGCCATTCCTCACTTTGCCGCTTTGCCGCTTTGCCGCTGTGCCGCTTTGCCGCTGTGCCGCTGTGCCGCTGTGCCGCTGTGCGATTGGTTTTGTAGCGGCGCAGCGTGGGCGTCCGATCGGATCGACCATTGTGCTCACTGCATCCAGGCCGCCCAGCTCCCTGGTACGACCAGATTCGATGGCACTGACTCGGATCAATGAGACGCGATCTTCTCGCTAGATCTTTCCTAACCCGCACTTGGTACCTACTTCGAACAACCGGTTTGTTGAGCGCAACCCGAGAGACAATTCGAAAAGATCGCGGATGAACCCACGTTTCGGCGGGGGGGGCCTGCCCTCTCGACGATAACTCCTGTGAGCGAATTCCAAGATGAATCGCCGATGCGTGCAGAGATAAGAAGGGTCGACCGGAGAGCAATCAAGCTTTGATGGCAAGCCTTTCTTGGTCCAAGTGCATCGTCCGAGGCATCGAGGCGTGGGGATGAAGCAGCGGTTTGCAAGCAATGCTTGCCAATCATTCTGCCGACACCCGAGATCGCTCACCGCAACAAGACATCCACCCTTTTCATTTTTGGTGGTCGTTTTTGTCGCAAACCCAACAAATGGAAGCCGGGGCAAGGATGTTGCCGGATGTTTTTGGGTGCCTCCAGAACAACGCACGGATGTGACTATGTCTCAATTCAAATCACGACCTTTTGTAGCTCCTCTACAAATGTTCGCGGCAATCTGCCTGTTAAGTGGGGTCGGATGCCAAGGACTCAAAAAGAGTCACCATGCGTCACAGGTTTCTGTGGTGCCGCCCGAAGTCGCAAATATGCCTCGGGAGTTGGCCAAGACAGTGATGCCGGATTACATTATTGAGCCGCCCGATATCTTGACGATCGAGACCGTGCACGCGGTACCCAAGTCGCCTTATACATTAAAGGTGCTTGATGTGTTGTCGGTGCGAGTCCAGGGAACGTTGCCTGAGGGACCGATCGGCGGTGGTTATCCGATCGAACCCGGCGGGGTGATTAACCTCGGGGCTCCTTATGGAGTGGTCTCGGTTTCGAGCATGACTGTACCGCAGGCTCAGACGGCGATTGAGGAACATCTAAAGAAATACTTGAAGAAGCCGGAGGTGGCGGTGTCGCTGGCCGAGCTTGGTGCATCGCAGCGTTTGGTCGGACAATACCTCGTCGGCCCCGATGGTACCGTCACGCTGGGCAGCTATGGCAGCGTTTCGGTCGTCGGCATGCCGCTGGCTCAAGCGAAATGGACGATCGAACAACACTTGTCACAGTTCTTGGAAGAGCCGGTCATCTCGGTCAACGTCCACGCTTTCAATAGCAAGGTGTACTACATCGTATTGCAGGGAGCCGAGCTCGGCGACGCGGTCTATCGTTTCCCGATCACGGGCAACGAAACCGTTCTTGATGCGATTTCACAAATCAATGGACTCGAGCAGGTTTCGTCAAAGAAGATGTGGATCGCACGACCCACATCGGATCTTTGCGACTCGCAAATTTTGCCAGTCGATTGGCACGCGGTGACCGAGTGTGGTTCCGCCAATACGAACTTTCAACTCATGCCTGGCGACCGTTTGTTTGTTCAAGAAGACCATATGGTCGCGTTTGACAACAAGCTCGCCAAAATGTTTGCTCCGTTTGAACGCATGATGGGCTTCTCGTTACTAAGTGTTGGCACAGCGACTCGTTTCTCGGGAAGTGTGCTCAAGGGCGGTGGAAATCCACGAAGTGTGAGCGGATTCTAGCCTGAGTCAATGTTAGGTCTGTGGTGGGAACCGAGGGCGTTTGCTGATCAATCCAAGTGACGCAATCAGCAGTGCGATTCCTCTGCCCAACTGTATCAATCTACGTGTGTCAATTTTTGAAAAAGTAAGCGGTGACAACGATGCGACGACAATCCCAAACACAACTGACTGCGGCGGTGGCGATCACGCTTGCCGTCACGATCAGTGCCAGCGTTGGCTGTGTGTCTGTGCACCACGACTGGGCGCAACACTGTGGGTTCGACAAGTTTCGCGAAAGCAAAAAGTCGTACTACCACTGTGCTCATTGCGGCCAAATCGTTGCAAACCCCCATGCAAAATGTTGCCCGCACTGCTCCTACGTGAAACCGTACTACGGTTACGAGCCCACGTGTTGGAACAAGTTCCCCGAAGGCTGGGGATGTCCCAGCGGAGCTCAAGCGTGTCACCCTGAAATGCTCGAAATGATGCCGCCGGTCGAATACTCTGATGGTATTCCACTGGAACACGATGGCGTTCACATTGAGCATGAACCCAATCATGTTCCCTTTGCAGCTGATGCTGTCGCGGCACCCAAAGTCGCGGCACCTCAGGTCGCGGTAGAGGACGAGCACGCCATCCCGAGTGCAAGCGATCGCACGGCTCCCGTTGCCACGCCGAATTTCAGTAGCCCGATTGACGTGGACGTTCCTGCTCGCACGAACGTTACCACGCCTGAAGTGCGGTTGGATGATCAAACGCAAGCGAAGCCGATCAGCCAGAAGCGTGATTTGGCCGTGTTGCCGCCAATGGATACCTCGTTGGTGGACGGGATGATCGAAGCCCCTGTGCCTCGAGTCGCTCCATCGCAATCAATTGCCAAGGCCAAGCCGGTGATCGACAGGCAAGATTCGGCCAGCGATGCAAAGCCGATGGTATTAAACTTTCCAGTGCCTTCGCCCGAACGTGCGGTGACGGTCGACAAAGTGCCCTCGGTGACTCGAGTGCCTGTTCCTCAAGTTGCCAAGACTCCGGTCACAGCGACTCCAGTTGCGAAAACGCCGGTTGTGAAAACTCCAGAGTCCGTCTCGGTCAAATCTTCGGCAAACGTTCCCGCACTGGCGGCTCCGCAAACCAAACGTGCTCCGGTTGCGAAACCGGAAGCCAAGGATCCAGCTACCGCTAAGGATCTGGCCACCGCCAAGGATCTGGCTACCGCCAAGGATCGGGCCACCGAGGCAGATGCGTCCCCGAAGGTCCAGCGGATCGCCGTTCCACAGCCAAAGACGGAAAAGCTAGGGGCTGCCGCGTCGGTGACGGCCCCCGCCTCTGCGAAGTCAAATAAGTCGGAGCCGGTCGCGTCGCAGGACACTTTCGATATCCCCGCAGAACAGTGGAACCGCATCATCGCGATGCCCGTTGCGGCGAGCTCGGGGCTACCGATGCCCCTGGCTTCGGCACCGGAACCCTACGAAATGAAAAAGTCGTTCGAGCCTGTGTCGATTGAAACCCAATCGCCGCGGTTGATTCCCACGATGACGAATTTGCCCAAGCGTGTACCGACGATTCCGGCAGAAATTCCGGCCCGCGTAAGTGGATTCACGCAAACCAAGACCTCCGTCGAATTGCCCGCTCCCGTGCGACGCATTCCGGCCTCGGTCCCACAGTTAATGGGTGAAAACACGTCGCCAGCGATTCCAGCCCAAAATATGACGCCTGCCGAAACCGTGGCCCCCGTGGTCAATCGGATCCCGCTAGGCCAAGTCGCTCCGGCCAGCATTCATTCGCAATATATCGCTCCGCAATACGTTGCTCCGAATCAAATGCAAACGAACGCCTACCCGGCTCCGGCCAACCGGATTCAAATTCGCTAATCCGGCGGCGATCACCGTAAACTTCTTGGATCCGTGATATCGCGATCCGATAAACAACCCCACACCACTCATGGCGGTCATGAGTGGTGTGGGCGTTTCTGGGCAGCCCCGCATTGCCAGCAATTCACGTTTCGTTACGATGAATTTCAAGAACGTGGCAGCTTGATCAGCCATTTAACGGCATTTCTAGAGGGGATATTGCGTGGCACTCGACTTTAACCAGCTTCATCAAGGGGACTGTATCGAGTTGCTAAAGCAGATGGATCCGGGGTCGGTCGATCTTTGTTTTGCCGATCCTCCGTTCAATATTGGCTACGACTACGACGTCTATGACGACAAGCGAGGTGACGAAGATTACCTCGATTGGTGCCGCCAATGGATTCAGGGGGTTCATCAGGTATTGAAACCTGACGGGACTTTCTGGTTGGCGATTGGCGACGAGTACGCTGCGGAGCTAAAAGTCTGTGCCACTCGCGAAGTCGGCTTCGTCTGCCGTAGCTGGGTGATTTGGTATTACACATTTGGGGTCAATTGCAAATACGGTTTTAGCCGTTCGCATACCCATCTGTTTCATTTCGTCAAAGATCCCAAGCAGTTTACGTTCAACGCCGCGGATCCCGAGATCCGCATCCCCTCGGCACGGCAATTGGTTTACGGAGACCGTCGCGCGAATCCGAAAGGCCGGCTGCCCGACAACACCTGGATTCTTCGCCCGCAAGATCTACCTGATGGATTCGAAGAGGATGGGGATACGTGGTATTTCCCACGCGTTGCCGGAACGTTTAAAGAACGCCAAGGCTTTCATGGCTGCCAGATGCCGGAGCAACTGCTTGGCCGGATCATCCGCGCGAGTTCAAATGAGGGTGATTGCGTGCTCGATCCCTTCTCGGGTAGCGGGACCACATTGGTCGTCGCCAAGAAGCTGCGGCGAAACTTTATCGGCACCGAACTCAGCGAAGAGTACGCGGCCAAAATTCGATCGCGACTCGAGGAGACCAAAGTCGGTGACCCGTTGGTGGGCCCGGCAAATCCATTGCTAAGCGCCCCGAATACGAAAAACGGAAAGCGATTGGCGGATAAGGTCTCGAAGAAAAAGTCGACTGCTAAGAAAAAGGATGGGAAGTCCAAGGCGGGCAACGCCACTCAGCCTGATTTGCTGTAACGCTGATTTCGACGCTGCAATCTTGTCATTTGGGATTTTTGGGGATCGCCCCCGAAACCGCAATGCAGCGTCAGCGAAATGGAGTTAGCATGGCAGGGGTATCCGTGCCACCATGCGGAGGCGTCGCGATTTTCCTATTTGCTCCTTTTCTTTGGCCAGCGGCTGTTGCAGCGAGGTTCCTTTCGTGCCGTCTCTGAGAATGCTGCCTGCCTTTACTTTGGATTTGCCCTTAGGCAAAGACGAGGCGATGCAGCGGATCCGCCAGGCAATCGCCGAGCTGGATTCGATCGAAAATGCAAGAGCCGTAGGGGACTGTGCCGAGTTTGCGGTACGCCCCGAGGAGCGGCGATTTTGGTCGCCGCAATTGTCGGTGCAGCTAAGCGATATCGAATCCGGGACGCAGTTGTATGCTCGCTTTGCACCACGTCCCGAGGTTTGGACGTTTTTTATGCTCGTCTACTTTATCACTGCTTTCTTTATGTTCGTCGGTGGTGTGTATGGTTACGTCCAGTGGTTCATGGGAGCGGCGCCTTGGGGGCTGCTGCTGATTCCTGGCGGCGCTGCGGTGATTGCCACGCTTCATCTTGCCAGTCTGGTGGGTCAAGGATTGAGCAAAGACCAGATGGAAAAATTGCGTGACCAACTTGATCGCACCGTTGCCTTCGCTCTAGGATCTTCTAACCACTCGACCCCCGAATCCGAAACCCTAGCCGGAAAATGAGTATGCATTCGCTGCAAGAACTTTTTAATAACAATCGTGAATGGTCGGAGCAAGTTGTCGAACAGGATCCCACATTCTTCGAGCGATTGTCGCAGCAGCAATCGCCCAAGTATCTTTGGATTGGCTGTGCCGACAGTCGCGTGCCGGCTAATCAGATTGTCGGTTTGGACCCCGGTGAACTGTTCGTCCATCGCAATGTCGCCAATCTGGTCGTCCACTCGGATTTGAATTGTCTATCGGTGATGCAGTTTGCGATCGAGGTTTTGAAGGTCGAGCATGTGATCGTTTGCGGGCACTACGGTTGTGGGGGTGTCGCCGCGGCACTGTTTCATAAAGAGTTGGGGCTGATCGAAAATTGGCTGCGTTACATCCAAGACGTCGCCATGATCCATCAAGCACAGCTCGATGCGATTGAGGTGCCGCGTGAACGCTGCGATCGTTTGTGTGAACTGAACGTGATGGAGCAGGTGATGAATGTGTGCCGTACCACGATTGTGCGTGACGCGTGGCGGAAAGGCCAGAAGCTTGCGGTGCATGGTTGGGTTTATGCGCTCACGGACGGTCGGCTGCGTGACTTGGACATGAATGTGACCAATGGCGATGAGATGATCACGCGGTATGAAGCCACCTTGGGCAAGTTGCTCAGCTAGAGACGAGTTGCTCAGCTAGAGACAGCGAGTTTTCGATCGGGGGGCGTCGCAGGCCGGCTGGGCCAACGTGAATGGTTTCTTCTCGCTGCTAACCGGTTGGCGTCCCGCAAGCGTTTCTCAAACGCGAACGCCACTAACATAGGTGGCAATGGGCGAATGGACTCAGGCCATCGGATCCGCCATGGTCACTAAAACGCACGGCGGCTATATTCTGCAAAGTTTTTCACATGTATTGGACTTGGCAGAACACTTCTCGCGGATGGAACGCCGCAACAGGACGGCAATTGTGAAATACACATTGACCCTCGCAGTGGCATTATTCCTCACGTGGCTGATCTGGTCTGGGCACTTTGAAAGCCCATTCTTGCTGGGTTTAGGCGTGTTATCGTGCCTTTGCAGTCTGTGGATATCGCAGCGGATGCGAATCGTCGACGAAGAGGGGGCTCCGGCTCAGCTCGGTTTGCGGCCGTTTACGCATTACGCGCCCTGGTTGATGAAAGAGATTTTGGTTTCCAATCTGACCGTCGCAAAAATTATCCTGTCTCCCAAAATGCCGCTCCGCCGTCGCATCGTGACGGTGCCCACGCGAGCGAAAACCGAACTCGGACGCGTCATGCTTGCCAATTCCGTCACGCTGACTCCAGGCACCGTATCGGTGCGAGTCGAAGGGGAAAGCATCACCATCCACGCCCTCGCACTGACCAACGACGAATCCGACATTACCGGTGAAACCGATCGACGTATCTGTGAATTGGAGAAGTCGTGATCAGCATCGACATGTTTGCCGTCACCTCGATCGCCATTTTGGTGACGATGAGTTTAGCGTTAATCCGTGCGATGTTTGGTCCCACGGTCTTTGATCGCGTGTTGGCGCTGAATACCTTTGGTACGAAAACCGTGCTGCTGATCTGTGTGGTCGACTTCATGACCGGCCGTGATGATTTTCTCGATCTCGCGCTGCTCTACAGTCTGATGAATTTCATCGGCATGGTGGCGCTACTGCGATTTGCAGAATACGGCAGTTTCAGTGACGAAGGAGTGTCGTGATGAGTATTGTCGATCTGCTGAGCTGGATCCTGTTGATGACCGGAGCGACGTTTTCGATCATCGGTGGAATTGGCATTGTCCGGCTTCCCGAGTTTTTCTCGCGGATGCACGGCGCTGGGATCACTGACACGATGGGCGCTGGTTTGATCGTTGCAGGACTGCTGCTGCAAGCCGGGTTAAGTTTGACGGCGCTGAAGTTGGTCGCGATTCTGTTCTTCTTGACCGTCACCAGCCCGAGTTCGTGTCACGCGTTGGCACGCTCTGCGATGACGCATGGATTGAAACCGGTGCTCGATGGAGAGCCACTGCTTGATGAAAAATCGCGTAGTGAGGAGCCGAACCAATCATGAGCAGTTTGATCGATTTTCCTATCCTTGCCCTGCTCGCGATTACCGCGGTCACGATCGCGCGGATGCGAGATTTGTGGGCGGCGATCATGTTCACTGGTATCTATAGTTTTTTGAGTGCGAGTTGGATGTTGATCCTCGACGCACCCGATGTGGCGTTTACCGAGGCGGCGGTCGGTGCGGGGATTGCCACCGTGTTGATGCTGAGTACGTTGGCGCTAACGGGCAAAAAAGATCGTCAACTCGCGCACGCCCCGATCATGCCTTTCTTTCTGGTGCTGATTACCGGCTGTGTGCTCGTTTACGGCACCTTGGATATGCCGCACTTCGGGGACCCCAAGGCTCCGATCCAATTGCATCCGAATCCATCCTTTGTTGAAAAGTCTCAACATGATATGCACGGGTTGCCCAATGTCGTGACTGCGGTATTGGCCAGCTATCGTGGTTACGACACGCTCGGCGAAACGACCGTGGTGTTAACGGCAGGCATCGCGGTGCTGATTATTCTTCGCAAAGAGAATGACGATTCCGAACAAGATGCCTCGGCGGAGAAGTTGACGTGAGAACATTTCCTGTCATTCGAGTCGTCACAAAGATCTTGATCCCGTACATCTTGTTATTTGCATTTTATGTGCAATTTCACGGTGATTTTGGGCCTGGCGGTGGATTCCAAGCCGGCGTGATTTTTGCCTCGGCGTTGATTCTGTACGGATTGGTCTTTGGACTCGAATCGGTCAAACGCGTCGCGCCACCGATGGTCATCGAAAAACTGATGGCACTCGGAGTCGTCGTGTATGGGATGACCGGAGTGTTGACGTTGGCACTCGGAGGCAACTTCCTTGATTATGCGGTGCTCGAGCACCACTTCTATCCCCACATCTTTCCCACCGGACAGCATCTCGGCATCTTCTTGGTCGAGCTCGGTGTCGGGATCACCGTAACCTCGGTGATGACGATGATTTTCTACTCCTTTGCTGGCAGGAAAAGAATCGTATGAGCGTCGAACAAGTCGTCGGACTATACAACTACTGGATCGTGATCTTCTTGATGATGACGGGGTTTTACATCGTTATCGCACGCCAGAACATGATTAAATCCGTCATCGGATTGAACATCTTTCAAACCTCCGTCTTCCTGCTTTACATCACGATGGGCAAGGTGAACGGCGGCACCGCACCGATCATTCCGCCTCGTGTCGCGAATGGTCATGGCGCGAATGGCCATGACGTGAACGGGCATGGCGTGAACGGGCATGGGAATTCGCTGGACTCTCTAACCTCGTCGCTTCACGATGCAGTGGATTCGCCGAGCGAGCATGCTCAATCGGTTGCCGAAGAGGTGCTGTCGCCGCTCGGTGAAATCGCTCAGCAAGCCGATCTGTCATCGCAAGTCGAGCCCATCATCTACTCAAACCCAATGCCCAGCGTGCTGATGCTGACCGCAATCGTGGTGGGGATTGCGACGACTTCGTTGGCACTGGCACTGATCGTTCGCATCCGTGAAGAGTACGGCACGATTGAGGAAGACAAAATCTTGGAATTGGATCGGGATTCTTGATGGAAAGTCATCTACCCATCTTGCTGATCGTGTTGCCGTTATTGGCCGCGCCGCTATGCGTTTTGATCGGCAATCGCAAACTTGCCTACATCGTTGCGTTGACGGTTTCGTGGTGCGTGTTCGCAATGGCGGTCGCATTGGTCGGTACGGTCAATGCCGACGGGCCGCTGCGTTACAACATTGGTGATTGGGCGCCACCCTATGGGATCGAATATGTTGTCGATGAACTCAGCGGGTTTGTGATGCTGTTCGTCTCGGCACTCGGTGCGATCGTGCTGACGTACGCACCGCACAGCATCGAAAAAGAGATTCCACGTTCCAAACACTATCTGTTCTATGCGACGTATTTGCTTTGCCTGACCGGTTTGTTGGGGATGTGTGTCACCGGCGACTTGTTCAACGTGTTTGTGTTCTTGGAAATTTCATCGTTGTCAACGTACGCGTTGATCAGTCTGGGGCGATCACGGCGTGCACCGTTGGCGGCGTTTCAGTATTTGATCCTGGGCAGCGTGGGAGCCACGTTCATTCTGATCGGTATCGGCTTGGTCTATCAGATGACCGGCACTCTCAATATGGCCGATATCGCAACGCGATTACCGGTGGATCATGGTCCGCGAACCGTCTTGGTGGCGTTTGCATTTTTGACGATTGGTCTGTTTATCAAGATGGCCGTCTTTCCGGTTCATACTTGGTTGCCCAATGCTTACACCTATGCTCCGTCGGTGGTCACATGTTTCATCGCAGCAACGGCGACCAAGGTTTCTGTCTATGCGTTGATTCGAATTGTGTTCAGTATCTTTACACGCGAATTTGCGTTTGAAGTTTTGCCGCTGGATACCGCGTTGATGGTGATGGCGTTGGTGGGCATTTTTGCCGCCTCGACCGCTGCGATCTACCAAGACAACGTGAAGCGTTTGTTGGCGTATTCGAGCATTGCTCAAATCGGTTACATGTTGCTCGGAATTAGTATGGCGAACCAAGCGGGGCTGGCCGCTGGGATCGTTCACATGTTCAATCACGCCTTGATCAAGGGCGGCCTGTTCATGGTGGTGGGCTGTTTCGCTCTGCGGATTGGCTCGGTCCAGCTTACCGATTGGCGTGGTGCCGGTCGTACGATGCCGTGGACCTCATTCGCTTGGGCCATCGGTGGGTTGGCGTTAATCGGAGTGCCATTCACTGCAGGCTTTATCAGCAAATGGTTGTTGTTGACCGCTGCGTTTGATTCTCACCACTGGTCGGTTGCGGTATTGATGTTGCTCAGTTCGCTGCTGGCACTGGTTTACGTTTGGCGAGTGGTCGAGACGTTGTATTTCGCCGAGCCGTCCGAAAAGGCCAAACAAGCGATCGAGGCACCGCTGGGAATGTTGGTTCCGATGTACACGGTGATCCTTGCCACCTTGGTGTTTGGCGTTTGGACGGTTTACTCGGCTGACTTGGCTGCGGGGGCCGCGTCGCTCTTGTTAGGAGGCACGCAATGATGGCTGCCGAAACATTAATCTGGATCGCGGGAGTGTTGCCGCTTGTCGCACTGGGGTTGATTTACGCCTGTGGTCGATGGCCCAATCTTCGTGAAGCTGCTACGATCGTGGTTTCCACGCTGCTGTTTGCTGCGACGTGTCGCTTGTCGAGTTTTGTGTTCGCAGGCGAGCGACCTTCGGTCAGTTTGGGCGAGATGCTACCGGGGTTTCGTATCGCGTTCGAAGTGGAACCGCTAGGGATGGTCTTTGCACTGGTCGCGTCGGGGCTGTGGATCTTGACCACGCTGTATGCGATTGGTTACATGCGAGGCCATCACGAGGAAAACCAAACGCGTTTTTACGCCTGTTTTGCCATCGCAATCTTTGCCGCGATCGCTGCGGCATTCTCAGCGAACTTGTTTACCTTGTTCGTCGCCTACGAATTGATGACCGTGTCGACGTATCCGTTGGTGACGCATCACGGGACCGCCGAAGCTCGTGACGGTGGCCGCGTCTATCTCGGTATTTTGCTTTCCACCTCGATCGCCTTCTTCATGCTGGCCGTCGCCTGGACATGGTATGTGGCGGGAACGCTGGACTTTACCGCTGGCGGCATTCTCAGTTCCGCTCATGCCGATGGCGACATTTCCACGCTCGGACTTGGCATCTTGTTGGCCCTGTTTGCCTTTGGCATTGGCAAGGCCGCTCTGATGCCGTTTCATCGCTGGTTACCCGCCGCGATGGTCGCCCCGACGCCGGTCAGTGCGCTACTGCACGCGGTGGCGGTCGTCAAAGTCGGTGTGTTCTCGGTGCTGAAAGTTGTTGTTTACATCTTTGGCATCGATTTGCTTTCAAGCACGGGTGTTAGTATTTGGTTGGCGTATGCTGCCGGAGCTTCGCTTTTGCTCGCGTCGCTTGTGGCGATGACCAAGGACAACCTGAAGGCGCGTCTTGCCTATTCGACGATCAGCCAACTCGCCTACATCACGCTGGGTGCCGGATTGGCGACGCAAAGCGGGGTGTTGGGTGGCGGGATGCATATTGTGATGCATGCGGTCGGCAAAATTACGTTGTTCTTCTGTGCCGGAGCGATCTATGTTGCCACGCATAAAAAGAATATCAGTGAAATGCGGGGTCTCGGTCGGCAGATGCCGTTCACCTTTGCCGCGTTTTTTGTTGCTGCGGTTAGCATCATCGGACTGCCGCCAGGCGGTGGTGCATGGAGTAAATGGTTCCTTGCGATTGGAACCGTCGAAACCCATCTCTACATTTTAACGGCCGCGCTGATGATCAGCTCGCTGTTGAACATTGCCTACCTGATTCCCATTCCAATCCAAGCGTTTATGACGCCGCTTGCCGAGGATTCAGCTGAATCGAATCGGTCGGATCATGCCGACGGCGATCATGCCCACGCGGTGACCGGCGGCATTCAAGAGGCTCCGATGATGTGTGTGGTGCCGCTGTGCGTGACCGCGATCTTGAGTGTGGTGCTGTTCTTTTTCGCAGATTGGATTTACGAAGTGCTTTTGCCGATCACGGTGGCGAGTTAAACGGATGACCGAAACGAAACCCCCAAGCGATCCGAGTTGGTTTGAAAAGCCACGGAACATCAATTTGATGATTGGTGTACTGGTGCTCGCGTGCGTGGCGCTAGTGCTGGCCGACTTGTTTTACGAGAATCCGCATCCGCACTTTCCCAAGTGGGAGAACGTGTTTGGGTTTCAAGCTTGGTTTGGATTTATTGCCTTTGTGATCATCGTCTTTTTAGGACGTTTGCTACGCGTGATCGTACGTCGGCCGGAGGATTATTATGATCGATAACATTCCGCCCGGCTTGATCATGATCCTCGGCGCGTTGCTGTTGCCGTTTCTTGCGCACCGAGCGCAAGCCATCGGCGTGCTAGTGCTGTCGTTGATCAGCATGGTTGTGTTTTGGTTTACCCCTGAAACGACGTTTGGGCAGATCGAGCTGTTTGGGATGACGTTGGAAGCGATTCGTATCGATCGGCTCAGTCGGTTGTTTGGAATCGTCTTTCACATCGCCGCCATCGTTTCGGCAATCTATGCGCTGCACGTTCGCGATACTCGGCAACATGTTGCTGGGATCGTCTATGCCGGCGCCGCGATCGGAGCCTGTTGCGCAGGCGATCTGCTGACGTTGTTCGTGTATTGGGAATTGACGGCGCTTTCGAGTGTTTTCCTGGTTTGGGCCAGCGATAATGAGCAGGCTTACAAAGCCGGAATGCGTTACTTGATCATCCAAGTCGCGTCGGGAGTGTTGTTGCTTTCCGGTGCGATCATGCGATTTGTGGAAACGGGATCGCTCGAGTTCACCTCCTTTGTCACCGAGGGTGAACCGCTAAGTGTGTCGGCGTTTTTGATCCTGTTCGCTTTTGGAATCAAATGTGCGTTCCCGCTGCTGCACAATTGGTTGCAAGATTCGTATCCGCAAGCGACCGTCACCGGGACGGTGTTTCTGAGTGCATTCACCACCAAATTGGCCGTCTATTCGTTGATCCGCGGCTTTGCTGGGTTTGAACCATTGATTTGGATCGGCTGTGCAATGACGTTGTTCCCGATCGTCTTTGCTGTGATCGAAAACGATCTCCGCCGTGTGTTGGCCTACAGTTTGAACAACCAACTTGGATTCATGGTGGTTGGGATTGGAATTGGGACAGAGCTTGCCATCAATGGCACCGTCGCTCACGCGTTCTGCCATATCATTTACAAATCGCTGTTATTTATGTCGATGGGCGCGGTGCTGTTTCGCGTCGGTACTGTGAAGGCGACCGAGCTCGGCGGGCTGCACAAATCGATGCCGCTAACGACAATCTTCTGTATCATCGGTGCCGGAGCGATTTCGGGATTCCCACTGCTTAGCGGGTTTATCAGCAAGTCGATGATCATCAGTGCTGCAGCCGAGGAACATCAATTCTGGGTGTGGTTTATTCTGTTGATTGCGTCGGCGGGGGTGATGGAGCACTCGGGAATCAAGATTCCGTTTTTTGCCTTCTTTGCCCACGATTCAGGAAAGCGAGTCAAGGAAGCTCCGGCGAATATGTTGGTTGCGATGGCAATCGCGGCGTTCTTCTGCATCGCACTTGGTGTTGCCTATCCCGTGCTGTACCGCATGCTGCCGCACCCCGAGATCGTCTATCACCCGTACACGGTGACGCATGTCGTCACCCAGTTGCAGTTGTTGATGTTTGCGGGATTGGCGTTTGTCTTTTTGATGAAGTCAGGGCTGTATCCCGCCGAGCAGCGGTCGACCAATCTCGATACCGATTGGGTGTATCGACGCGCGTTGCCCGCAGTTGTATCGGTAACCCGGTCGATGGTTCGGGCCATGGATCGGGCAATGCGAGACGACGGGCTGGTGATTTTGAAAGGTTTCCTTTCCACCGCGAACCGTAATTTTAACGATAAAGGTGTTCTTGGCGGCACGTGGTCGACTAGCACGATGACGTTCTGGGCCACGATCCTGCTGGCAATCTGCTTGGTGCTGTATTACTTGTAGCAGTCCAGGTCAGTGCTTCTACAAGTCGTCAGGACTTTTGGATCGCGGCAGATCCAGCGAAAGTCTTGACGACGTTCGCGACTGCAAAATGAAGCTGTAACGCAGCACTCGCGTCAATTTAGGAGGGGGAGATTTCACCTCATGATTCCTGCTGAGTTGCTTAGTTTTCAGGCTTCGTCAGGTCGAACATCGTTGCAGTCCACACAAGGTTGCCCGATTTCAGCTTGACCGACGGGGGATGAATCAAAAGTACCTCCAATCCGTCGTGCGATTGTCCGGTCGCGAGCGTGATGGTCGAGTCTTTTGTCCTGAGGATGACTTTAGGAACGTCCAGCTGGGCAAACCCGAGAACTTCGAGCTGCGTCGCCTTGGAGACGCGTGAGTCCCGTTTGACGACAGTGGTCGGTTGGTCGTTGGGGAAATGAAACGGATCGCTCCGCTCTTGGTATTTCGGACGAAAACGGATTTCGGTTGCAATCGGCTGGGGAGATCTGGCGGTCGGGGAGCCGATTGCGCCTGATGCTCGCAACGAGTCGCTCCACTGCTCGATTTGCTCTGGCTCGACCGAGCATCCGCTGATTGTCAGTGCGAAGGCAACGCAGACGGCAGGCTGAAAATGGCGTGAGATCATCGATAGAACCAAGCGATGGGCTACGAAATGCGAAGAAGACCGAAAAAATTTAGCTCGCCCATTCGCTGCAGGTCGCGTTCTTAGTCGAATTCGATGGCGCAAAGGGGCCGGTTATTCCCTTTGTGACGATTTAATGGGTTTGGGGCACGAACCCCTGTTTTTGAATTGGTTTTCGGACATCAGAATGTCTCGCTCCCTGCCGTAGGCTGCCCTATCCTGGCAAACCGATTCGGATTTCAGATCGTATCGAAACTAGCGGTTGTAAATGCATCGACCGCGACACTTCGTTCTGGCGGCTTGCAACCCCTTGGGTGTGGACTGTCGATCGATCTACACTATGAACCATTCCTTGCGGTCAGTGGGACCGATTTATTCCGCCCCCCACGACTGCACCCCATGCTGCAAGACTTTCAACCCACGATCCATCCATGGCTCTGATCATTCTGCGATGTGTTTTCCTGCTCTGTGCCGGAGGCGTGTCTGCAATCATCAACACATCGCTTTCGAGCGATACCTCGACATCCGTTCCATGGCTGATATTTGCTGGCATTATGACGCTGGCCACTGTCGTGGTGGTCGGAGATATTTACGCGCCACGAAAGCGAATCGACACCATTTCGGCGTTGTACTTTGGGGTGCTGATCGGCGTTTTGCTGACCTATATCCTATGGATCGCGATCGCGCCTCTGATGGATCAATCCTTTAATGGTCGCGGGTTGCAGTTAGTGATTGGGTTGTTGATGTGTTACATCTGCACGAGCGTGCTGCTGCAGACCAAAGACGATTTCCGCTTCTTGATTCCGTATGTGGAATTTGTTCGCGAGGTCAAAGGTTTTAAGCCATTGGTGTTGGACACCAGCGTGGTGATCGACGGGCGTATTGCGGATTTGGTCGGCACCGGCGTCTTCGACAACCAATTGATCATGCCGCGATTTGCATTGACGGAATTGCAGGCGATCGCCGACAGCAGCGACAAGCTTCGCCGTACTCGCGGTCGACGTGGCCTCGATGTGCTCAATCGAATGCGTGCGGACGAGAACGTCGATCTGATGATCTTTGATCGCGAGCTGCCGGAACTCGCGGGTCAAACGGTTGATCTGAAACTCGTGTTGTTGGCAAAACATCTCGACGGCAAAGTGGTCACCGGTGACTTCAATCTGAACAAGGTAGCGAAGCTTCACAACGTTCCGGTGATCAACTTGAACGAGATCAGCAATTCGCTTCGTCCGGTCTTTTTGCCCGATGAAACCTTTCGCATCAAAGTCATCAAGGCCGGCGAAGGTCCCGAGCAAGGGATCGGTTATCTGGATGATGGCACGATGGTGGTCATCGAGGGAGCTCGACATAAGATCGGCCAAGACTTGGATGTTCGCGTCACCAGCACGCTGCAAACCAATGCGGGCAAAATGATTTTTGCCAAGGTCGAGAGCCGATAAACGAGGTCGTCTTATGCCCGACCTATGGTATCGCGCCGCACTGCTGACCTCCATTCCCGTGGTCTGGTGTGGCATTTGTCTGGTGCTCAGTTGGTCGAGCGGTTGGTGGGTTTTGTCGCAGCGGTACGCCGCAGAACCGGGTGACGGTTTTGGCGACGATTCGAACCGAGCCTACATGCGAACCGGTCGGATCGGAGCGATCCAGTACCATTCGACGCTGAACTTTGTCGCCGACACACGCGGACTTCGGATCTCGGTATTCTTGCCATTTCGGCTAGGGCATCCGCCACTGTTCATCCCGTGGAGCGAATTTGACAAGGTCCGTCTGGACGACAAGTTATTTTCGCAGCGAATCAAAATGTCGGTCGGCCGTCCCGCGATCACGCGCGTGGTCTTCCCCGGTTGGGTCAAGTTTCACATGCCGATCGAACATCGCCCGAGTGCCTAAACCGGTTTTCCAAGACAAATCGCCTGCTCGATCGCGATCGGGTTTGAAACGCAGGAATCCATCGTCGCTGCCTACAACTTGCTCACACTCGCGATCAACGGCGGGTTGCCGATCAAACAGTTTGCTGTCGGTGAATGAACGCAATCGGTTTGGAAAGCCGAGCGACAATGGCTGATGCCAGCACTCTGACGCAAGCAAAGCTGGGGACGCCATGGCGAACTTTGCCAAAGAATCCTCGAAATCCGATTGACTTGGAATTGACCAAACTGGTAATTCAACTGTCATGTGGACCCTTTTTCCGAAACGACGCACGATCGCGGCTTGTTTGTTGACCCTGATGGGTGGCAATCAATTTGCTAGCAGTGATGAACCTTCTGACCCGATGGTGACGCCATCGCCGGTGTTGCGGATCGTCAATGCGCGGACCAATTTCCAAACCGAAGCCGTCCCGGTGGTCAATCCGGTCGAGCCCACTGTCGATGGAAAGTGGGCGGATCCACAGAGGCCTGTCGGTCTGGAGTCCGCCGATGTCAATCATTCCGGAACCAGCTCCCATTCAAATACGAACACACATTCAATAAACCCGGGATCTCCCGTTGCTGCCGAATCGCAGCCTTGCGTGCTGTTAAACAACGGCAACGTGTTATGGGGCACTGTGACCCAGCTCGGGCAATGGATTATGGTCAGCCGTGATGGCGTGTCTGAAGTTCAGCTGGCCCGCAAAGACGTGGCTTGTTGGGGGAATTCGATTCGTGAATTGTATCAATATCGGATCGATCGACGCGGTGTGGGATCGCTTGTTTCACGATTAGAAGATGCCCGATGGTGCTTGCGTTACGACTTGTACGATTTGGCTGCCAAGGAACTCGTCGATATTTATGCGATCGCGCCGGACCATCCCGAAGCCAAGCGGATTGAAAAGCGATTGCGGAGCACCGCGATGGCTGCGGACGTGGAAAAAGTTGAGCCAAGCGAACCGGTTGTCGACGATGCTCCGAGCGACCCTTCCAAAGCATGGATCCCTGCGGCGCTGGAGTCGTCCGATCGCGTGCGAGATTTTGCACGCTTCGTTCAACCATTGATGATCAACCGCTGTGCCCAATGTCATTCGCATGATACGAAGCGAAAATGGCAACTGATGACACCGTCGATTGGTTCACGACCATCAGCACGAATGACGCACGATAATTTGAAAGCGGCGTTTCAGTTTTTGGACATGCAATCACCTTTGACAAGTGAGATGTTGGTCAAGGCACAAACGCCGCATGGTGACGAACCACGCGGAGTGGATCCTCGACGTCAAACCACTGCAGCGACCATCCAAAAATGGGTCGAATCGGTGCACGCCAACGTGGCACCGGCAAAATCAGTGCCGACTCATGTTCCACCATTGGGGCAGTTCTTTACGCCCGATGAGGCGATTCCAATGCCGGCGATCGCGGAGCCGTCCGAACCCGAGGTTCCGGTGAGCACACCAGTCACTTCGGCACGCCCCGCTCGCTTGCCCGATATCGGCAACCCGTTTGATCCCGAGTTGTTCAATCGCCGATTCGCCACCGGCGAGTAGATTCACTAGCGGCACGACACGAGCTCAATGACAATCGCAGAGCATCACCGTACCTCTCTCGCTCAGCGAAAGCGGATCAGGGCGTATTTGCGTTTGCCACGCCGCAGCACGGTGACCGTCTCGCTGGCAAGATCCTCTTCGCTGAGTCGATGGTTCATATCCCCGACGCGGCGGTTGTTCAAATAGATGCTGCCTTCTTTGATTGCACGTCGCGCGTCACTGCTGCTGGTCGTCAATCCCGACGCTTGCAGTGCTTCGACGATCCACCAACCTTCGCCGCCCAAAACACTTCGCTCGGCTTCGGTGCTGGGGACGTCGGCAAAGATTTGGCTGAGCTGGGCATCGGATGCCTTTTCGATTTCGCCGCCAAACAAAATCTTCGTCGCACGCTCGGCGGACTCGAGTCCTTGTTCGCCGTGAACGAGTTCGGTCATCCAGGTGGCGAGTCGTTTTTGTGCGACACGCTTGCCCGCGTCGGCTTCGGTTTGCGCCGCAAGCTCGTCGTACTCTTCTCGCTCGATTTCGGTCAGGTAAGCGATGCAGCGCATCACGTCAGCATCTTCGACATTGACCCAGTACTGAAAGAACTCGTAGGGGCTGGTACGCTCAGGATCCAACCAGATCGCTCCCTTTTCGGTCTTGCCCATCTTGCGACCATCGCTGGTCGTCAACAGCGGCGCGGTCAAACCAAACAGTTGCTGTCCGAGCATGCGGCGACCCAGATCGATGCCGGCGGTGATGTTGCCCCACTGGTCGCTGCCGCCCGCTTGGATCTTGCAGCCGTGTTCGCGACTGAGTTGCACAAAGTCATACGCTTGCAACAGCATGTAGCTGAACTCGGTGTAGCTCAGGCCTGCTTCGCTTTCGAGTCGCGAGCGGACCGATTCTTTGCCCATCATCGCACCGACAGGAAAATTCTTGCCGACGTCTCGCAAGAATTCGAGGTACGAGTACGACTTCATCCACTCGAAGTTGTTCAGCAGCAGTGCACCTTGATCGCCACTGAAATTGAGGAATTGTTTCATCTGTTCCGCCACGCCGTCGACGTTGGCTTGCAGTTGTTCGGCGGTCAGCAAGTTGCGTTCTTCGCTTTTGCCGCTGGGGTCGCCGATCATCCCAGTCGCTCCGCCCACCAAGGCGATCGGTCGATGTCCGGCACGTTGGAATCGACGCAGCATCATCACCTGCATCAGGTGTCCGACGTGCAAGCTCGACGCGGTAGGGTCAAAACCGATGTAGATCGTTTGCGGGCCGGATTGCAGTAGTTTGCCCAGTTCGACTTCGTCAGTCGTTTGATGGATTAGGCCACGCCAGCGAAGTTCTTCGATTAAGTTCGTTGCAGTCATAATGAGTTCGAGCGAGTAAGGTTTTTCAGCGGGCCAAAATAGCTTCGGCAATCCGGAGGTCTTCGGGGTGAGTGATTTTGATGTTGTCGGCCGATCCGTGCACCAGCGCCACCGGATGCCCGATCCGCTCGACCAATTGAGCGTCGTCGGTCGCAGGGCGTCCGCGGTGTCGATCGTAGGCGCGGCGAAGCACGTCGACGCGAAAGACTTGAGGCGTCAACGCACTGTAAAGTTCGCTGCGATCGACGGTCAGCGACGCATTGCCGTCGTTGAGTACGCGTTTCAGAGTGGCCGTGATAGGCGCCGCCAAGATCGCGGCTCCGGTCTCGGCGGCCTTGGCAAACACGGCGGCCAAATCAGCATCGCGAACCAGCGGGCGAGCCGCATCGTGGATCGCGATGAATTCGATCGATTTGTCATCGGCGACGGCATCCAAGCCTGCGCGAACGCTGTCGCTACGCTGGTCGCCGCCTCGCACCAATTCGATTCGCAGTTCGTTGACAAGCTCGGCGAACGGGCCGCGGAAATCGACTTCGTCCTGTTCCGAGATCGCCATCACGATGCGGCCCACCTCGGGGCGAGCCGCTAACCGCGACGCGGCATGAAACCAGATCGGTTTACCGCTCAGCATGGCGAAAAGTTTATTGCGATCGCTACCAAACCGCTGGCCGCTGCCGGCCGCAGGCAATACGGCGGCAATACAGCCGGTTGCCAATTGGGTTGGATGAGGATCGTTCATGCGATTAGCGTCGTGCGGCTTCGTGCTTCAGCGGCAACCAAGCCGAGTTCTGCGAGTTGCTGTCGACACATTGTTGGATGAAGTACATGCCTTCGACGCCATCAAACACGTTGGGATAGACGGTGTCGCGTTTCTCGACGGGGCCGCCTTCGGCACGCTTCGCAATTGCATCGAACACGGCTGCGTAGATGTTAGCGAACGCTTCGAAGAACGCTTCGGGATGACCCGCAGGCAAGCGGCACGCCGCCGCGCCGGCTGCATTGGTGTGCGATCCGTTCGGGTCACGTGTATAGATTTGGTGCGGGCTGCCGTTACGTCGAACGATCATCTCGTTGGGATTTTCTTGACGCCAACGCAACGAGCCTTTGGTGCCATCGATTTCGATTTCAAAATCGTTTTCGCGGCCGTGGCTGATTTGCGACGCCGTGACCGTTCCGAGTCCGCCGTTTTCGTAGCGGATGACGGCGGTGCCGTAATCGTCCAGTCGTCGGCCTTCGACAAACGATTTCAGCGAGCAGCTGACCGAATCGGGTAACAGCCCGGTCATGTAGCGACCGAGGTTGTAGGCGTGCGTTGCGATGTCCCCAAAAGCACCCGCAGCACCGCTCTTGCTGGGGTCGGTTCGCCAGGCGGCTTGTTTTTGGTCTTCGGCTTCCAGCGAAGTGCGGAGCCAGCCTTGGATGTATTGCGAGCGGATCGCGTTGATCTCGCCCAATTCGCCACCCAGGATCATCTCGCGAGCTTGGCGGATCATCGGATAGCCGGTGTAGTTATGGGTGACGGCAAACACCACGTCACTGTTCTTGACCGTTTCCAGCAGCGTTTCGGCCTGACCGAGGTCAAATGTCATCGGTTTGTCGCAAACGACATTAAATCCGGCTTCGACCGCCGCTTTGGCGATATCAAAGTGGGTGTGGTTGGGGGTGGTGACGCTGACGAAATCGATTCGCTCGTCCTCGGGCAGTTTCAATTCTGCTTCGAACATTTCGGAATAGCTGCCATAGGCACGCGCCGGATCGATATCGTAATCGGGAGCGGATGCCTTGCTGCGTTCAGGGTTGCTCGAAAGAGCTCCGGCGGTCACGACGGCGCGATTGTCTAAGCAGGCGGCGATCGAGTGAACACGTCCGATAAATGACCCCTGGCCGCCCCCGACAAGCCCCATGCGAAGTTTGCGATTCAGTGGAGAATTAATGCCCATGGTTGTTTGTCCTTAGAATTAGCGGGGTGGGGAAGCATTTTCAGTTGATCGTGCTGACGCCCGATACTGTAAACTAGACGCGGGTCAGAAGAAGTCGGGCCAGAAAAATCTGTTCCGAATCTCGCTAAGTAGGCAATCGTAAAGTCGATCGCCAGCGCGTACAATTCCCTGGAAGTCACCAAATCTCGTCAAATGCCACCTCGCTGGAGCAAAAAAACAATGTCCGATCACAACGCGAGCATTGACTTTTCTGAATCAAACTCGATCGACACACCGATGCCGGTTCTTGCCACCCCTGCGGGGCGTTGCTGTGCTGGCAAAGGCTATTTGGGCATGCTTTTGTTGGCGGTTTCGCTCGTCGGAGTCTCTGCGGTCGCCTATTTTGTAGGAAAATCGTCGTCGGAAACCCACGTGACGTTTCCGAAAATCGATGCCACGTCGTCGGTGTACAGCGAAAAGTTTTCGATGGCGACCGGACCGATCAGCGAAGATGCCGAAGGGCTTTTCGTGCTGGACCACAATTCGGGATTGCTGCAGTGCACCGTGATTTACCCACGTGTCGGCCGATTTATGGCCAGTTTTAGCGTCAATGTCGCCGATGCCCTTTCCAGCGGCGGAAAAGGGGGCTCGTACATGATGGTCACCGGGATGGCCGATTTTCCGCGGGCCAGCAACCGACCTGCGGCGCCTTCGGTCGTCTATGTATTGGACACCGCGACGGGCAACTATGCCTGTTATGGGATCCCGTTCAATCGTCAATTGGTCAACTCGAACCAACCGCAAATGGCTCCAATGGTGCTGATTGCGACCGGGTCGGCTAACCCACTCGTCGATCGAGATGCCCTGCGTTAAAAAAGGCCTGTAAACCCCTTTCTAAATCAGTCCCGAGCCGACGCGTCGGGACCTTATCGGACGAAAACGGATCGCACACGGCAAGGGCCATGGGATCCGTTTTTGATTTTTAGCAGTGAAACGTTACCTTGATCAAACGGAATGAATGTGAGCCACGGACTTAATCCGGCTCAGGCTGCCGCAGTTGAAACGTTGTCTGGGCCCATGCTGGTGCTGGCAGGTGCTGGAACTGGCAAAACGCGGGTGGTGACATTCCGGATCGCCAATTTGATTCGGAATGGGACGCCGCCGGATCGCATTCTTGCGATGACGTTTACCAATAAAGCTGCGGGCGAGATGCAGGAGCGGATCGGCGAGCTGATCGGTTCAAAGAAAAAACGCAAACCTCGCAAAGGCGAACCGCAAGAGCCCAAGCCGACGATCAGCACGTTCCACTCGCTGTGCGTGCGGATTCTGCGGCGTCACGCTCGAGCGCTCGGCTATCCCGACAAGTTTTCGATCTACGACCGTAGCGACCAAGAGTCGATTGCGCGTAACATTTTGCGTGAATTGCGTTTGTCCGGTACCGCGCTGAAGCCGGGTGACATGTTGTCGATCATCGGCGGCTGGAAAAACCAGTCGATTCATCCCGAAGAGGCGATGTCGATCGCCTCGACCGACAAAGAGCATTTTGCGGCGTCGGGTTATCGCCGCTACCAAAATGCATTGCGGGCCCGGGGAGCGATGGATTTTGACGATCTGTTGCTGCAAACCGAAACGCTATTTCTCGAGCACGATGCGATTCGTGAAGAGGAAGCTTCGAAGTTCGATCACGTGTTGGTCGACGAATACCAAGACACCAACGGCAGCCAGTACCGGATTACGCGGGCGCTGACCGAGGTGCATCGTAATTTCTGCGTGGTGGGTGACGATGATCAATCGATCTATGCATGGCGAGGTGCCGATGTCACGCACATTTTGAACTTCACCAAAGATTGGCCTGACGCAAAGGTGGTTTGTCTGGAAGACAATTACCGCAGTACGGGGGCGATTTTGGGGATGGCCAACACGTTAATCCAGTACAACACCGTCCGGCACGATAAAATCTTGGTTCCCAGTCGTCCCGATGGTCGCCGGCCTCGTATTTTGCAGCACAAGGATGAGACGGCGGAAGCCGAGATGGTGGTGCGTGAGATCAAGAATCTGATCGACAACCAACACATCCAGCCGCGAGACATTGCGATCCTGTTTCGCACCAACGAGCAGCCGCGATTGTTTGAAACCGAGCTTCGCAAGCACGATGTTCCTTATGTGATGATGGGGAGCCAATCGTTTTTTGATCGGCGTGAAATCCGTGACTTGATTGCCTATTTGAAATGGATCGAGCAGCCCGATGACGAGATCTCGCTGCTGCGTGTGATCAACACGCCCGCGCGGGGGCTGAGCAACAAGACGGTACAATTGTTGGTCAAACGCGCGGTCGAGCGTGGGGTGCCGGTGTGGCAAGTGATGCAGGACAATTCGGCGGTTCAAGATTTATCGCCGAGCGCGCGGCGTGGGATCACCGAGCTCGCACAGATGGCTGAGGATGTTCGGCTGCGAGCCAAGAGTGATTCGCTGACCGACGCCGTGCGGACGCTGCTCGAGCGAACGGCGTACGCTGACGAGATCGCTCGGCTGTACGAAAACCCCGAAGAACGCGATGCGCGGATGGCGTCGATTGGCGATTTGACCAATGCGGTCGCGGCCTTTGAAGACAAAACCGAAGAGGCGGATTTGACCGGGTTCCTCGCCGAGACGGCGCTTGCTGGACGCGAGATGGGGAACGAAAAGGACAAGATGGCGCTCAAGAATTCCGTCTGGTTGCTGACGTTACACGCAGCCAAAGGACTCGAGTTTCCGGTTGTCTTTATGGTCGGTTTGGAAGAAGGGATTCTGCCGCATAGCCGCAGTGTGAAGAGTGGTCGCGAGGAAGACATCGCCGAGGAACGTCGGCTGTGTTACGTCGGGATCACGCGAGCTCAAGAGACATTGACGATGTCGATGGCACTGACTCGCCGCAAATGGGGTAAGCCGCGTCCGACGATCCCAAGTCAATTTCTGTACGAGATCACGGGCAAAGCCGCGAACCCCAACAAATATCGCAAACCCCGCCCGGTTTCGTCATTGCGCTAACGCGAGTCCGCAAGATCTCTTGGTAATCTCTTCGTAGCGAAACTCGTCAAGAGTTTCGGCATGAGTGTGGGATAGGCTTCCAGCCTGTCATAGAATGCTGATGACGTGCTGGAAGCCAATTCCACATTACATAAAAAAAGGCCCGAAGCGTGATGCTTCGGGCCTTCTTGTTTGTTTAACGATCTGCGAAAGTTTTACTTCGAGATCTTTGCAACGAGGTCAAGAACCTTGTTCGAGTAGCCCCATTCGTTGTCGTACCACGATACGACCTTGACGAAGGTCTTATCGAGTTGGATGCCAGCGTCGGCATCGAATACCGAAGTGCGGGTTTCGCCGCGGAAGTCGGTGGAAACCACTTTGTCGGTGGTGTAACCAAGGATGCCCTTCATCGGGCCTTCGGCTGCGGCTTTCATTGCGGCGCAGATGTCGTCGTAGGAAGCTTCCTTTTCGAGTTCGACGGTTAGGTCGACAACCGAAACGTCCGAAGTGGGGACGCGGAAAGCCATCCCGGTCAACTTGCCGTTCAGCTCAGGGATCACCTTGCCCACTGCCTTGGCAGCACCGGTGCTCGAAGGAATGATGTTTTCGAGGATACCACGACCACCACGCCAATCCTTAGCCGAAGGTCCGTCAACCGTTTTTTGGGTTGCGGTTGCAGCGTGAACGGTGGTCATCAAACCACGCTTGATGCCGAAGCTGTCGTTGAGCACCTTGGCGATCGGAGCCAAGCAGTTGGTGGTGCACGAAGCGTTGGAGACGAATTGTTCGCCGTCGTAGCTGTCGTCGTTGACGCCCATGACGAACATCTTGGTGTCGTCTTTGGACGGAGCCGACATGACAACCTTCTTCGCACCGGCTTCGATGTGGCCTTTGGCCGACTCGGAGGTCAAGAAGATACCGGTCGATTCCACAACCACGTCGGCGTTAACTTCGCCCCACTTCAGGTTCGCAGGATTGGTTTCGGCGGTGATGCGGATCTTCTTGCCGTTGACGACAAGCATTCCGTTTTCGGTCGACACTTCGCCTTCGAACGGGCCGTGGACCGAGTCGTACTTCAGCATGTATGCCAAGTAATCAACATCGAGAAGGTCGTTGATGCCGACGACTTCGATATCATCGCGAGTCACCGAGGCACGAAAAACCATACGTCCGATTCGGCCGAAGCCGTTAATTCCAACTCGTATTGCCACTGTCCTATTTCTCCTCAAGTTGATGGAGCCGAACCAGGATCACTGGCTGGCGTCGAATAAACCGTCTGATACGGTAAGCTGATTGTCACTCGAGCAATGGGTTGCTCGAAACATTTCGTGGTCCAGTGGCAAAACACAAGCCACTTTCAATCACGAGCACGCCGCGAATTATAGGAACCCGGTAGCCCTTTGAACCAGCCCCCGAAAACCACCCGTCCGCCCGACTGGCGTCGCCCGATCGGCGTTTCTGCGGGAACATGGAGTTACGTGAACGAGTGGACGATAGCGGACCATTACGATGCGTTTGTGGCGGATACTCCGCTTTGTGCCCTGGACCAGTCGATTTTGAAAGAAGTCTTTCCTGGCACTTTATCGGATGATTCCGCGCCCAGCCTGACTTCGATTGTCGATTTAGGCTGCGGAAGCGGGCGGGTGGCAATGGAATTAGCCAATCGAGGCTACCGTGTCGTTGGGGTCGATCTGAGCCAGCGGATGCTCGAAGTGATGATGGCAAAAGCCTCGCAGCTGGCATTGCAGGAGCAGATTCACGCGGTCCGCGCCAACTTGGTTCAATTGGACTGCTTTGCCGACCAGTCGATCGATCACGCGGTTTGTCTGTTCAGCACCATGGGGATGATCCAGGGACGCAGAAACCGCCAGCAGATGCTTCGCCATGTCGCTCGCATCGTCCGCCCTCAAGGTCGTTTGGTGCTGCACGTGCACAATCGCTGGTCCGCACTGCGAGAGCCCGGTGGGTGGCGATCGCTGGTTCGGTCGTGGATCAAATCGCGATGGCAATCCGGTCACGAATTTGGCGACAGCGTTTACCAGTACCGTGGACTCGAAAAGATGTTCATGCATCGGTTTTCGAAACGCGAATTGATCGCCGATTTGCAAGCTACGCAGTGGGACGTCACCCAGTTTCATCCGCTTTCGATCGACGGAGCCTCGATCGTCTCCGGATCCCGCAGCCCCGTGGGCGGCTTTATCGTCGTCGCCGAAAATCGCATTGCCAACCCGTGAGCCGTCGGCCGTAAGGCCTCGGGTAATGTAAGGCACCGGGTAACGTAAGGCACCGGGTAATGCGTGGCACCCGGTCGCTCACGCGCGAGCGGCTCACTAAATCGACAGTCCGCTTGCGCCGCGAGCGAACTAAAATCCACCTACGTCACGGCATCAAACCGGTCGACCACCGGCGCGCGACTGGCCAGATGTTTGCGCAATGAACCACGCGTCATCATCGAGTCCATATCGAGACAGCCGACGAGACCGCCATCGTTATTGACGACGGGAATTTGCCGATATTGCCCTCCGCTGCGAAGGATTGCGTTTTCGAGCGATTCGTATTCGCGTGCAAACGGAGCATTGTGATCGGCAATCTCGCCGACCGTCGTGATCGCGTGCTTATCGGATTCAATCGCTGTCAATAAATCTTTTAGTCTTAGCACGCCAACGACAATGTCGCCTTGGGCTGTGACTGGCAAGCTTGTCGTATCGATCGATTGCCAGCGATGGGCGGCTTCATCAAGCGTCGCGTCCATCGGGATCGAATTGTGGCAATGGGTCATGACGTTCGAAACGCTCAAACCACGCACCGATTCCATCATCTCGACTTGACGAGCTTCGGAGATGCCTGCGTAGGCAATAAACATCGCCACCAAGACCGGCCCTGGCGCCTGAGCATAAATCCCCGCCAACGCCATCAGCATCGCACATGCGATCCCGATGCGTGAGGCGAGAAAGGTGGCTCGGCGATAGTTAGTCACCATCGCTAGTAAACTTCGCAACACACGACCGCCGTCCATCGGAAAGGCCGGGATCATGTTGAACACGACGAGCATGATGTTGACTGCTAACAAGATCACGCAGAATGCGAGAAACGATGGGGCGGCAGACATTTCCACCTCGGCCAATTCTCCACTGGCCAATTCCCCGCTGGCCAACTCCCCACTGACCTGTGCGGTCGCCGCCGTTTCCACTGGGCCCACAAAGGCATGAAAGATCTCGACCAGGATTTCAGCGCCGCCAAACAGGTAGAACCCGACTAACAGCAGCGATGCGATTACGACATTGACGGCCGGGCCTGCGACCGCCACCACCAATTCTTGCCATGCGATGCGGGGCATCCGCTGTAATCGAGCCACCCCGCCAATCGGCAGCAACGTGATATCGATCGTGGGAATTCCGAATTTGCGAGCGGCCAAAGCGTGCCCGTATTCATGTAGCGTCACGCAGAAAAAGACGGCAAACAGCTGCGCCATGCCAAACGCAATGCCCATTAAACCCTGCGATTGGGTTTCGTAGGCAACGTAGGCCATCAGCAACCCAAACGTCCAATGCACGTAGACCCCAATGCCGAGGAATCGGCCTAGCTTTAATCGGCGCTCTAACACATTGGCTCCGTTACAACGAATCTGGTTTCTGGCATAATTGTCATCGCTCGCTATCAGGTATCGTAGCGAAATAAGTTGATTTCATCCCTACCCCCGTCTTGAACCTCGTTAAGAGCGTGTAGATCTATGCTTCGACACAAACTCATCCATCCGCAAATCACTGCGATTATTGCCGCTGCGGGGCATCACAGCTCGATTTTGATCGCCGATGGCAATTATCCGGCTGCCAGCAAACGAGGACCTCGAGCGGAACTGGTCAGTCTGAATTTGATGCCGGGGGTGCCCACCTGTAACCAAGTACTCGAAGCTCTGTTGTCGGCGATCCCGGTCGAAGCGATTCAGACGATGCAGACCGAAACGAGCGGACCGTACGCCTTGGATGGCGACCCACCCGTATGGGAAGATTACCGCAAAACGATCAAAAACGAGGGGCTCGATCTGGAAATCCAACCCGTCGACAAATGGGCTTTCTACGATGCCGTGTCCACGAATGACCACGTGCTAACAATCCAAACCGCCGACCAACAACGCTACGCCAACATTTTGTTGACCGTCGGCGTGCGGATGGACTAGCGATTGTCGCTGATCGCAGAGCGATCAACGGCGATCCGGCAGTAGCGATGCACAAACGAGTTCCTTGTCGTTGCGGGCGTAGATGAACCCGTTGGCGATGGCCGGCGCGGACCAGACAACGCCGTCACGTCGATTGAGTTGCTCGCGTGTCGGTGAGATCAGGTTCGTTCGCGAGTGCTCGTGATAGCCATCAGGAGCGACCGTTGCAAAGATCAATTCTCCTTGCTCGTTCAGCATGATCTCGGATTCACCATGGCGGATCGTGTGGATCGTGGCCCAGCGAGCACGGTTGACCGCGTTTTGGTCTTCCCAAACACGGTCGCCATTGGCCAAGTCCAAACATCGCATTTCACCATAGCTGTCGACCCCGTAGATGTAGTCACCTTTGATAAACGGGTTGCTGATCATGCAGTGAAGCGCGTCGGTATTTTTTTCGTCAATGCCCACACGGTGCCAAAGTTTTTCGGCTGCGGGTTTATCCTGATCCAAACGAATCAGCATCGAGCCGTCGTAGAACGACGAAACAAACAGCTTGTCGTCTTGGACCACCGGCGTGGGAACGCCGATCGGCATGTTTCGTGGCAGCATCGCGATGCTCCAAAACACTTTTCCATTGGTGGGATTCAATCCGCTCACGGACTCGCCGGTCCAGCACACCAGGACGTCTTGGTCGCCTTGCTTGATTAAGATCGGCGAACTGTAGCCGGCGCGTTCATCCAGCGCATGCCAAACTTCTTTGCCCGTGGTGCGATCCATAGCAACGACACAGGCGTCTTTATCGCCGGCGGCAATTTGGATCACGGTGTCGTGATAAATGATCGGCGCGGTGGTGATGCCCCAGATCGGCATCCGAGCGTGGTAGTCGGTCGCCAGATCACGCTTCCAAAGAATGTCGCCTGTCGCCGCATCAAAGCAAAAGAAATTGCCCATCGCGCCGACCGAATAGGCCTTGCCGTCATCGACGGTCACACTGGCCCGCGGCCCTGCGCGATAGCTGATCGTGTAATTGACATCGTAGCTGTGCTTCCAAAGCTGTTTGCCTGTTTGGGCATCGAAGCACAAGACGCGTTCCACTTCCTTTTGTTCGTCACCAGCGCCGTGGTCAGTTACATAAACGCGGCCTTCTGCGACCGTCGGACCGCTGTAGCCGGCACCGATCGAGACCGACCATTGGCGTTGCAGTTTGCCGGCGGGTAATTCTTTGATCAGCCCCGTTTCGCGGAGCACCGCGTCGCGCTGAGTGCCTCGCCACTGAGGCCAATCTTCGCCGACAGCGGCGGTCGTCACACAGACGGCCGAGATCAGCACGATGCTGGAAAGAGAGAACGCACGCATGGTGTTTCCTGGAAAAGAGTGGGAGAGAGGATGACTGAACGCTCAGGCGCTTGGGGTGTCTTCGCTTACCTTTGGATGGCTTTCGGAGCGACCGATCAGCCACAGGAAAAATGCTGCGGAAAGTCCGGCGGAACCAAAGATCATGCACATCACCATAATTTGATAGCGTGCGGCAATTAGGGGCGAGACCCCTGCCAATACCTGACCCGTCATCATTCCGGGAATCGAAACAATGCCGACTGCATACAGCGAATTGGTGATCGGAATGAACGCGGCTTTCAAAGCGACTTCGCGAGCTTGGGTGTCTGATGACCCTCGTTGGATTTCCGCATAATAGCGTTCCGCCGCCAAGCTGACGGAATTCATACTACTGGAAAGCGTCATGCCCGCCAGCGGAATGAAAACCCGCGGAGCAAACCAGGGATCCAAACCCAGCACAATCTGCGTCATCACCAGGAAGGTCGATCCCGCGCCGAGCAAGATCGCTAGAAACGAGAAGCGAAAATTCCGCCGGCGGTCGCTTGGAATCGATCGCAGCGAGATCCAGCTGGCCGCGATCAGCATCGCTGTAAACACCCCAATCACGACAAGCGATGTGTCGGTGCTGAAAATGTAACCCAGCAGATAACCGACCAACGCCAGTTGCAGGACCATGCGGATCACTCCGATCATGGCCGCTCGAAACCCCAGCGACCAGCGAATCATCAGGGCAAGGACGAGCACAACCGGTAATAACGCAAACGCCAATCGATGCAGCGGGATGACGTCGGTCATGGGTCAGGCAATGGTTACGAGTAAGCGACAGCAGCGAAAAACATTTTGCCCATCGTATCCATTTTCAGAGCGTTGACGATGGCAGCGGCATCATCTCGTAGCGAAACTCGCCAAGAGTTTCGGAGGTGTGAGAGCAAGGGGGAGCAATGCTCTATTGAGCGTCCGATCCTTGCCGCGGGTTACCCGGTGTCTTACGGCCCCGCGGCTCACATGTCACCTGAGTTGCGAACTTACAAAATTACTTTTGCTTGCTCAGCCGCAACAGCCGCACTTCCATCACTTCGTCGCCTGGGACTTCAATCGCCGAAAGTTTCAGCAGCCCACGACCTTTCGCTAGCGTGATCTTGCCAACGTTCATCGGTTTGAAATCTTTGACGTACGATTCGGATCCGCGATTTGGAGTCCGATCGGATTCGGCTCCATACGCGGGTGGATCGTGAGCCTGAGTGACTTTACCGGTCAGTTTTGCGTCGCCAAAATCGAGTTGGAATTCGGCTCCGACGTCATCAGTGGAACACGCGTAAAAGATCTCGACATCGAACGTTGCCGTTTCCGAGACTTCGATATCCCACGTGATCGCGTCCTCAGGATCACCGACCCAGTGGGTAAAGTACGAACAGTTGGGCGCTCTCGCACTTCGCTGGACACTGCCATGTTCCACTCCGTCGCGGGCCGGCAGCAACGTGATCGGTGCTTCGCCGACAGGGAAAGGACGCTCGTCCGGTTTGACAAGATCCCCAAGCTCCTGGACATACTGGTCCGCAGTCCGTTTCATTTCACGCACCACGTCCGGGTGTTGGTCTGAGACATCGGTGTCCTGGCCGGGATCCGCAGTGATGTCGTAAAGTTTGCCTGAGGCGTCCATGCGGAATCGTTGATTGCGAATGCTCACTCGCGGTTCTGGCGGTTTGCCTTTGCCGCCCCGTGGTGGTTGGTACGAGATCAACATTCGGTCGCTCCACTGAGTCTCGTTGTCTCGTAGCAGTGGAACAAGCGATCGACCATCGAGCGGTTTCTGTGGCGAGTAGGAAACCGAGGCGAGCTCCGTTAATGTCGGTAATAAATCAACTGCGCCGGCGATCGGCTTAATCGTTTTGCCTTTGACGATATGGCCTGGCCATCGCATCAGCATCGGGACTCGGACGCCACCTTCGTCGATGCTCCCTTTGCGACCTTTCATGCCACCGTTCCACCGCCAGCCATTGGGGCCGTTGTCGCTGAAATAAATGACAATGGTGTCTTCGGCGATCGAGAGTTCGTCAAGCTTCTTGAGCACTCGGCCGACGTTCCAATCGATGTTTTCGCACATCGCCAGTGCGGCTCGCAAATGAGGCATGTCCTCTTGTTTGGGATTGCGGTTGTGCATTTTTAGCGGTCGATTGGCGACCTTGTCAAAATACTCATCCGGAACTTGCATCGGCGAATGCGGCGTGTTGTACGGCAGGTAGCAGAAGAACGGTTTGCCTTGTTTGTGATTCGACTCCATGAACTCCAGCGCATGCGTCGTCAGATCGTCCGTGATGTAGCCTTTACCCCGCGTGATTTCATTGTTGTGTTCCAGCATCGGGTCAAAGTAGTGTCCCCAGTGACCCGAGGTGAAACCGTAATACTCTTGGAACCCACGCGAGTTGGGGTGATAGGGGAATTGGGACCCATTGTGCCATTTTCCAAACGCGCCAGTCGCATACCCGGCTTGTTTAAAAATGTCAGCAATCGTGACTTCGTCGGGATTGATTCGTTCTTGGCCTGTGGAGACGCCTCGCACACCTGTTCGGGCATAGTATCGCCCGGTTAAGAATTCGGCTCGCGTGGGCGCGCAGACCGGGCAGACGTAAAACCGGTCGAACAACACGCCATCGGTCGCTAACGAGTCGATGTTCGGAGTCGACAGATTGGTGTTGCCATGCACGCTGAGATCACCCCAGCCTTGGTCGTCGGCAAGCATGATGACGATATTAGGATGCTCGGCCGCGCGGGCAACTCGCGATTGGAAGCAAGCAAGTGCTATAAAGCAAATCAGTGTCGCGACCGCGAACGTGGCGGCGTGGAAGCCAGTGAGGCCGTGACGCGGTTGAGAGGTGGGAGTGCGATGACGGAAGGAGATCGTCGAGGCAAATGAACGAGTCATTCAGGATCCTCTGGGTTGAGATGGGGGCGGGCGTTTTAGCAGCCAAGTGGCAATCCCCACTATCGTAACCCACAACCGCTATCGAAGCATCCTACTGGTGACAATAGGCACGATACCGATCCCAAAGCCCATGTCCATTCTAAAGCCCGTGTCCATTCTGAAGCGAGTGTCCAGCCCGAAGGCTGGACACTCGCGGATGTCCATCACTTCGTCGCTTAGGTCGTCAAGCTGTACGACTTGTTGCAGGCGGTTTGGTACTTCCAGACGGGGTCACCGAGCACGTCAAATCGGGGCGAGATACCGAGTCCTGGTTCGGTCGATGCCGCCATCCGGCCGTTGACACGTTGCGGTGCGCCGTCGGCGATGGACTGCGTCACATAGCTGTTGAAATCGGTCGACGTAAACAAATACTCCGTCGGAGTGCTGTGCGCCAGATGCGAAATCGCCGCTGTGATGATGTCGCCACCCCAGCTGTCTTCGAGCGTCATCGCGATTCCAAGCGAAACGCAAAGATCACGGGCTTGGCGTGCTTTGGTCAAGCCGCCAAATTTGCTGATCTTGATATTGACCACGTCCATTGCGCGATCGGCGACCCCTTTTAGGATGGCGTCCACCGAATCGATCACCTCGTCCAACACGAACGGCAGCGTCGTGTTTTGGCGGATGCTCAAGCATTGCTGGTAGGTGGCACAAGGTTGTTCGATATAAACGTCGACATCTTTGACCGCGTTGACCACTCGCATTGCTTCGTGCATCAACCATCCGGTGTTAGCATCGGCAATCAATTTGTCGCCGGGTTGCAGGATTTCGCGTACGGCGCGAATTCGCTCGATGTCGTCGTCCGCTCGACCGCCCACTTTCAATTGAAATCGGCGATAGCCTTCCGCTCGATAGCTTGCTACGTTCTCAGCCATCTCGGCTGCAGGGCGTTGTGAAATGGCGCGATAGAGCACCACGTCGTCGCCATAACGACCACCAAGCAGGGTGCTGACAGGCATTTCAGCTGCTTTGCCGAGGATGTCCCAGCATGCCATATCGATTGCTGATTTGACGTAAGGGTGACCCTTCATCAAACGGTCCATTTTCAGGTTCAGCGCCATGAGTTCGGTAGGATCGTCTCCGATCAAATGGGGCGCTAACTCCTGGATGCCTGTTCGGGCACCGGCCGCGTAGGCGGGCAGATAGACGGGGCCTAGCGGACAAACTTCACCGAAACCGCTGATACCTGAATCGGTTTCGACCTCGACCACAGTGCTGTCAAAGACGTCGACGCTTTTGCCTTCGGACCAACTGTAATTGCCTTCGTGCAGTGGTAGGTCGACTTGATAAATCTTTAGTCCTGTGATTTTCATTGAATGGGGCTCTTAAGTGAGAACGCGGCAAGTGATTTGTGATTTAGCGGCCTGTTAACCTCTTTTGGAGTGATAACGAGCCGCTAAGCCGAAGATGTCTTTGTTGGGGATGGTTGCTGGGAGGCTGCGATAAAGTTGGATGCTATCGATCAAGCCATCCCAGCTTGACACTCTTCGTATTCTAGTGATGGAAATCAGTGGTTACTTGGTTGGAAAGCACCCCAATCGATGAATTTGCGCATAGGTCTGTTGTTTCGCCGGGTAACTGTGTCAGATGGTTCCATCGATTTGGGGGGGGCTGCCCCGTCGAGTCAATCTCGCCGGATCAATCTCGCCGGATCAATCGTTTTGCATCGTTAGCTCACGGACCGATCTTCGGTACGCGGTGGCGGTCATGCCGCAATGTTTTTTAAACAACTGCACAAAGTACTGCTGTGTCGTAAATCCCGTGCGTGCTGCTACACGCTGGATACTGAGCTCGGTATCTCGCAATAACTCTTTTGCAGCTTGAATGCGAATTCGATTCATTTCTTGATTGGGTGATCTTTGCAACAGCTCGCGACATCCGCGTTCAAGTTGACTCCGTGACAGCGGCACCGCATCCAAGACATTTGCAATCCGGATCCCTTCGCAAGCATGTTGGCGGATGAAACGAATCGCCGCCGCCAACAGCGGATCGCTGGTGGCGACGATGTCGGAGGATTGCCGTGTGATAACGCCGATCGGAGGGATCAACAGTGGTGTGGTGCGTGGCTTGCCGCCCTTCATCATGCGGTCCAACAGTCGAGCAGCCTGGTAGCCAATTCGGTGCCCGTCCAATTGTACACTGCTGAGCGTAGGAGTGCTGATGGTGGTCAGTGTTTCGTCATTCTCGACACCGACCACCGCGATCTGTTCCGGCACCCGGACGTCGGCGCGGCGGCACGCATCGAGTAGCCAGCACCCTAGTTGGTCGGTACAGGCGAGAATCGCCGCGGGTTTGGGAAGCTGCTGGATCCACTGGCATAACCGAGCTTGTTGACGTTCCCATTGGTTCGGTTTCTCGGTTGCACCCGATTGATGGAATTCTTCGCATTTAAATCCGGCAGCATCCAGGTGGGCGACGAAGCTGTTCCGGCGGTCGATGAAAAACTGTTCGGTATCGAGCCGATAAATGCCAAAGTGTTCGAAGCCAAGTTCAAGAAAATGGGACGCCACCATTTCACCGACGGCGTGATTATCCACCCCGACAAACGGGAATCGCTTTGCCAGTCGACTCGATCGTAGTTCCACGGTCGGCACTCCGACTTGGGTCACCGCACGCTGGATCGCCGGGTTACCCGAGCGAGTCAGAATGCCATCGCCGTCCCAGTTTCGTAGCCAGCTGGGCGGTTGAGATTCGAGGTCGCGTAGTTCGACGAACATCGACCACGACGCTTGCTCGGCTGCATAGCGTTTAACACCACTGAGCAAGTCTCGCCCGTAGCTTCGTGAGGTTTCGATGATGAGGGCAACGCGGCGCAGGGGAAGAGTCTCCTTCGAGAGAGAAGTATCAGCCTAATCGAGTAATTCTGAGACGCAATATAGTGTAAAAGAATGACGCAAAAACGTATGCGCGAGTCCTTTCGGCTCATGTTAAAATCGTGAGCTTAACCAGCCTCTCTCTCTCCCTCCCAATCGTCATTCTACTTTCGCCTCCCTTCCCACTCGGATTCCTCGATGAAGCGACGTCAATTTTGCCAGCTCGCTGCGACCAGTGCGGCAGCCATAATGGCATCACACACGCTGGCAAACGATTCTGCCGCATGGCGCCCCAATTATTTGCTCGGCTCGTGTCTATACGGTTATGCACCCGTGTCCGACGTTGTCGCGGAAGTTCGCAAGAGCGGCGCGACCGCCGTTGATATCTGGCCCAAAGTGCACGGGGACCAGCGAGAGCAGATCGAAGCGATGGGAGCGGATGCGTTCGCGGAATTGCTGGCCAAGCATGACGTCCAACTTGGGTGTTTGACGCAGTACAAATTGGGCCCATTTCGTTTGCAGGACGAGATGCGTTTTGCGGAAAAGTTTGGCTGCAAAACGATTGTCGCGGGCGGTTCGGGCCCGAAAGGCTTGAAGGGCAGCGAGCTGAAACGAGCCGTTGGCGAATTCGCCGAAAAAATGAAACCGCACCTCGCCGTTGCCACGGAAACCGGCGTCACGATTGCGATCGAGAATCACGCCAACAATTTGATCGAGTCGCCTGATTCGATGAAATGGTTGATTGAATTGTGTCCGAGCTCGCATCTTGGAATCGCGTTGGCACCCTATCACCTGCCACAAGATCCTAACGCTTTGGCCGGTTTGATTCGCGAGCTAGGTCCGCGGATCGAAGTGTTCTACGCGTGGCAGCACGGCATGGGCAGCACAACAAAACAAGCTCGTGAATTGGAAATGCAACAAATGCCCGGCCGCGGCGAACTCGACTTTGCTCCGATCATGCAGGCGCTTGCCGAGGAGAATTACGCGGGCTGGACCGAGATCTTTATGCACTCGTTCCCGCGAGGAACCGCGATTGCAGATTCCACTGCCGCCGTCACCGCGGAGGTGAACCGTGCTCGCGATTACTTGGCATCGCTGTAGCTAACCCACAAACCCCTCGACCCCTTTCTTCTCTTTCAAAGTCTAGAAATGACCATGGAAAAAGTATTGATTGTGATTGGTGACGCCAGCGAAACGCTGGACACCATGTACCCGTATTACCGTTTGCAAGAAGCGGGATTTCAACCTGTGGTCACCGCCCCCGAGAAACGGCGTTACCAAATGGTGATGCACGAAGTCAAAGCAGGATGGACGATCACCAAAGAATGGGAAGGCTATACGATCGATTGTAATGTGCCGTTCAGTGAAGTGAACGAAGAGGAGTATGCCGGAATCATGTTTTCGGGTGGACGGGCACCGGAGTACATTCGTTACGACAAAGATCTGGTGCGAATCACAAAACACTTCTTTGCCACCAACAAACCGATCGCATCGGTCTGTCACGGAGTCGAGATTCCCGCTTATGCCGATTGCGTTCGCGGCCGCCGCATGGCGACCGTGCCCAAGTGCAAATTCGATTTAGAAGTTTGTGGTGGCACGTTTGTCGACGAAGCCTGTGTGGTTGATGGCAACTTGGTTAGCGGCCGAACGTTTCATGACAACGGTCACTACTTAGGTCCGTGGATCGATTTGTTGGTCAAGGCACGTGATGGCGTCGTGGTGGTTTGATGCGATACTTGATTGCTGGCCTATGGGTTGCCACCGTCGCATGGACTGCAGTCGCGGTGGCGGAAGAATCACGTTCTGACTTAACATCGCTCCACGATTCATCGGCTCCGCCTGTGGTAGCGGGGTTCGATCGATTTGCGAGACATGGTGATATCGATGCCGTTGATGGCGGACGCTTGCTGCTCAGCGAGCTGAGTTGCACGGCATGTCATGCGAGTGATGTTGCCGCCGCAGGCAAAAAAAACACCGCGGATGCGATCGCGCCGAAGCGAGGTCCGCGACTGCACAGTGCGGGACTTCGTTACTCGCAGGCTTGGCTGGCTGATTTCATTGCCTCGCCGCACCAGGTTAAACCGGGGACGACGATGCCGGATTTGCTGGGGAATCGTTCGCCACAGCAGCGACGCGAGATCAGCACCGCGATCGCGGCTTTTCTTGCCGACACTCAGCGTGCCGATTATCCCGAGATCAAAGCGACCGGCGCCAATCCGGTAATGTTCGAGTTTTGGAATCGCGGCGATGCCGATCACGGTAGCGAGATTTTTCATACACGCGGATGTGTGGCCTGCCATTCCAGCGACGCGGGCTATGTTGTGACCGGGGCAATCACATCACCTGTCGATGCGTTGTTGGAGGAACTTGACCCCGAAGAACTCGCCGATATGGGGTTGGCCGCTGCGGCACGGCGAGTCGACTCGATTCCACTCGGGGATCTGGCAGCCAAATACACTCGCAAATCGTTGGCTCATTTCTTGCACGATCCGGCGCACACGCGGCCTGCACTGCGGATGCCCGATTTTAAATTGTCGAGCAACGAGTCCGCGGATTTAGCCGAGTATTTGCTGAGTGCTTACTCCTCGGATGAGCCCACGTTCAGTGCGAAGCCATCCTCGGCTGTGTCGAGCGACGATGCGGCGAACGATGCGGCGCTGGTGCAGCGGGGACGCGAGTGGTTCACTGAATTAAACTGTGCTGCTTGTCATGACTCGTCAATCAAAGCTGCTTCGCCGAGCGTGATGCCATTGTCAGCAGTCAACTTTGCCGCCGCCAAAAGTTGTTTGGGAGATTCGCCGCAACGCCCGGTGCGGTACCCGCTCGACTCGGTGCAGCGAGATGCCATCGCCAAAGCGATCGCGAGTAATAAGTTGGGACAGGCGGTTTCAGCAACGCAGAAACTCGACGATATCCTGTTGGCATCGAATTGTTACGGGTGTCATCAACGCGACGAACGCGGAGGGATCGGCCGCTATCGTAAACCCTATTTCGAAACCGCAGGTCACATTGATTTAGGTGACGAGGGCCGATTACCGCCGCCGCTGACAGGCGTCGGTGCAAAATTGACATCCGCGCACCTTGCCAACGTCGTTTCTGGCAAGGCGCCGCCGGTCCGTCCCTACATGCAAATTCAGATGCCGCGATTTTCGCTCGATGTCACTCGAGCGTTGCCAAAATTGTTCGCGGAAGTCGACGAGGCCAATGACGCCGACACAACGCGTGTGTTTGGCAAAACCAAAGACTTGGCCGACGCGGGGCGAGAGTTGATGGATATCGGTTGTGTCCAGTGTCACACGTTTGGTGGCGACGCGTTGCCGGGCGTCGTCGGCGTTGATCTGAACAAAATTAATTCTCGCATTCATCCGGCATGGTTCGAACAGTTTTTGTTAAACCCCGGCGATGTGAAAGCCCGCACACGAATGCCGACGTTCTTTGTGGATGGTAAAAGCCCAAAACCTGACCTGCTCGATGGCGATCCCAAGCGACAAATTGCGGCGATGTGGACCTATTTGAGCGAATTACCCAAGTATCCGCTGCCAAGCAAAATCGAAAAGTCACGAGCAGAGAATTACGAGCTTTCGCCGACGGATCGTCCCATGATTTTGCGAACGTTCATGCCGGGAGCCGGGCCGCACGCGATCGCAGTGGGCTTTCCGGAACAGGTTCACTTTGCCTTTGACGCCGAGCAGGTTCGATTAGCAACAACTTGGCGTGGTCGGTTTTTGGATGCTCAGGGGACTTGGTTTGTTCGCTTTGCACCGCCAGCGGATCCGCTCGGGCAAGAGGTTGTCGAGTTTCCGGAAGGATTTTCCTTTGCCAAATTGAATCAAGCAGACGATCCTTGGCCATTGCCGCCGGACGTACGGTTTGGTGGCTACCGAATCAATGCCGATGGATCGCCCCTGTTCTTGTACCGCTATGCCGGAGTGGAGGTCACCGACCACATCGAACCTTTGGCTGCAGAGGATCGATCGGAAACGCATCACAAAACAGGGCTGCGACGAACGATAACGCTGACGCCGATCGAGTCGGACGCGAACGCCACGGTCGCTCCGCTTTGGTTTCGTGTTCATCAAGGTGATCGGATGACACGAATCGATGACCACACAATGCGACACGAATCGGGTCAAAACGAAACTGGTCAAAACGAAGCCGGTTTGACGATTGCGATTCCGCCATCGCTTGCACGTGACGCTCATGTTTACCAGAGCGATGATGTGACCGAGTGGCGAGTCCCCGTACGCGAATTTCCCTTCAAAATCGAGGTTAACTATTCATGGTAGTTCGCGTGCTTTGGATGACATGCATGTTGGTGTTGGGGGCGTCCGTGGTGACACCCCAAACGATGAACGCAGCCGACGAAAGTGATTACTACCGCATCGTTTCGATCGAGGTTGCCGAAGCGAGTGATTCACGTTCGGCGAATTGGCAACCGGCACCCGATGGTTTGGTGCTGGAGGTCAGCGGGCTGACGGTCATGGACGATTCGCGAATTGCCGTCGCGATTCGCAAGGGTGAAATCTGGACGATGGACGGCGTCTATGACGACCCGCCCAGCAATGTGAAATATGAAAAGTTTGCCTCGGCGCTGCATGAACCGCTCGGGTTACTGTGGCACAACGATTCATTTTATGTGACTCAGCGATCCGAGCTGACTCGGATTCGTGATCGCGACGGAGATCACGTTGCGGACGAGTATTTGACCGTTGCCAAAGGTTGGGGCGTGACGGGGCATTACCACGAATATGCCTACGGGCCCAAGCTGGATCACGAAGGCAATCTATGGATCACGTTGAATATCGGATTAGGGTTGAAGGGCGACCAGCTGGCACGAACCGTTAAAAACAAAACGCTCGGCTACCGGCAAGGCCTGTGGCGTGGTTGGGGAATGAAGGTCACTGCCGATGGAGATCTAATTCCGGTTTGTGCCGGCATGCGATCGCCCTCGGGGTTGGGAGCGAACGCGGATGGTCAAATGTTCTACACCGACCAACAAGGCAACTGGGTCGGCACCAACACGCTGCATCACATGCGGTCGGGTGCGTTTTTTCATCATGCCGAATCGTTGGCGTCAATCGACCATCCTGAATCGCCGATCACGGATGTCGCATCGGTTCCCGACGGGTTGCCGTTTCCCGACGCAATGAAGGCGTTTCCGCAACTCGTTCCGCCAGTCGTTTGGTTTCCCTATAAAAAAATGGGGCAATCGGCGACCGACATCATGTTGGACGAAAGCGGTGGCAAGTTTGGTCCGTTCGCAGGCCAGTTGTTTGTCGGCGAGTTCACGCAAGCATCGATTCATCGCGTGTTTCTGGAACAGGTCAACGGCGAATACCAAGGTGCCTGTTTCCCATTCCGCAGCGGGTTTGCGTCGGCGGTGTTGCGGATGGCCCAAGGGCATGACGGCAGCATGTTTGTGGGGCTGACCAATCGCGGTTGGAGCAGTTTGGGAGCGGCGTCGTACGGTCTGCAGCGTTTGGTGTGGACTGGCGAAACGCCGCTGGAAATCAAGGAGATGCGAGCCAAGCACGACGGATTTGAGTTGACGTTTACAAAACCCGTCGATGTCAAAACCGCCGCTGATCCCGCGTCATACACGATGTCCAGCTACACCTACCTGTATCAATCCTCGTACGGCAGTGATGAGATTCAAACGCAGTCGTTAGCGATTCGCGAAGCGAGGGTGTCCGAGGATGGTTTGCGAGTTCATTTGGTCGTCGATGGATGCCGTGAAAAGTTCGTTCACGAGCTGAACGCGATCGGGGTACGAGGCCGAGGAGGTGATCCGCTGCTGCATACCCATGCCTATTACACGCTGAATCAAATTCCGGCATCCGAGTAATTCCGCTTTGCACAACTTCGTAGCCTAGGCTTCCAGCCTGGGTGGTTTACCGGAATGTCCCCGACGCACACAGATTCTCGGCGGCAGTTGAGCGAATGACTTGTTACGCTGCTATATTCAGCGACGGCCGCGACTGTCGCTGCAGTTGCAGTTGCCCCCGGGATCTCACCCGTTCGCCACCTAAATAAGCTCGGAGAAGTTTCGATGAGATCGATTCATGTTGGTGCTGTGATCTTGGCGTTCGTCTTTGTCACTCTCACGCATTTCGCGTTCGCAATTGTCTCTTCGGCACAAGAAGTCTCGAGTGACGAGGTCCGTCCTGCTTCACCGAAAACGATGTTCGCGTACCTTGCGACGGGAATGCATGTTGGCGTCAAATCCGTGGACGGCACCGCAAGTGTTTTGCTTTTTGTCTACACCGACGAAGACTACGAAACGGCCCTCGCCACATCGAAGCTTGCGGGAAGAGGGGCTGTCGCCAGGGATGCGGCAGCGATAAATCCAGCGATTCAACGTGAGTTGGATGCCTTTATGGTTCGTCACAACCTAACGGAGGAAGCTGCAGAGCGTCTTTTCGTTATCTCTCCTTTTCGAACGACATTTGGAACGCTGGGGGCGATTGGCGACGACTACCTCATGATCGAAATCGACAATGACATTAGGGTCGATGCAAATTCCACGTCAAAACGGCGACGTATTATCCCGAAGTCGTCCATTGGATCAATTGATCTCGACGCGAAACCAGTTCAGATCGTTGACACCAGGCCACCCTCACGAAACTAGGTTGGTAGGCATCACATCGGTTGTCTTAACCGGTTCCAACTTTCCACCTCACGAAGCCGCGACCACACCGTCATGATTTTGCATGTCGCATGTTCACAAATCCAAGTTGTCACTGCTTCATTTCACCAGCTTTGGAACCAATCGCTTAACCAGTTTTCGGGCGGTTTCTTGTAAGCCCGATTTCGCGGCGATCTGCTCGGCTAAATCGATTGACATGGTGGTCTCGGCGTCGGAGGTTAACACCGTGCCATCAGTTTGCTTGATCACTTGAACCTCCACGCGGCACTGCACCGATACCAGATCGGCGCGGCTCATGGCGAATTGGGAAAGTCCTTCTCCTTTGATCAGGACGTCCGCGCGAGCCGAGTTTGCGTTGTCTGACGCGATCACGTCAAACCCTAGCTCGGTGAGTAGTCGCTCGATCTCGGTTTGGGCCGCAGGGTCAAAGGTTTGCTGGCCCACATGTTGCTCGGTAACGGCGACCGTAACACTTGGCAGCTTCTTGTTCTTGCCGCGAAGTGATTTCCGAGTGCTCGCAAGCCAATCGTCGACCGGAACTGGTTTCGGCAGCAGCAGCTTGGCTTTCTTCGCGACGACTTTGTCCACTTCCGCAGCCAATTGTTCGACCAATTCGCCCAAATCCGTATTGGAGGAACCTTTTACCGACGCGCCCGCCAAGCGACTGGTTTCGGTACCGATCACCTTGGCGACCAAATATAAATCGTCGTTGACTTGCAAAACTGATCCGGTGATCAGCAGTTTCGCGCCAGTCAGTTTTCCAACTTGCATCGCCTCGTCCGCTTTGACGATGCCGGCTTTGCTGAGTTTCAATTCTTCAAATAGGTTATCGATCGTTTGACGCTCGACCAACATCACATGCTCGGAAACGATCAGGTTGGCAAACAGTAAATCGGCAACCTGAGCGGCTTCCTCTTGCACATCGCCCCGACTTTCAAAGGGCAGTATCGCGGTCGGAATCGGCCGCTTGGCATCGGCTGCGGTCACATGATGGCTCAACGCGAGCAGCAGACTGATCACACAGCTGCAGAGTATGGAGGTTCGGTACATCATCGATTCTTTCAAGGGGCTTGGGGTGGATGGGTAAGCGTTTGGAGGAAGATGTGCGTCAGTAATTCACGCGGCACGGGGAATTCGTTCCACCGCGAGATCAACGGCACACCGACAAACAGACAACCGCCGTGGTTCTCTCTTGATTGATACTCGGCAAGTTGCCAAACCTGAGACCCGATCGCCGGAGTCATCCGCAATTGGTTGTTTGAAACTTGCAATTCCCAGCCGCGAGCATGCTCGGCGTGCGACGACCAGAATTCCAGGTCGATTTGTTTAGGGTGCCAGCGACTGTTCGCAATGGTTGTGAAAGCGAGCTTCACGCCATCGGCAGCCGACGTCTGCATCGGCCACGTTGATTCATCGGCGGGGCGAAGCACGATCACCCACTTTCCGTCGCTGACCCATTGCTCGACCGCTTTAATAATCCGTTTGTCCCACGCGATGGATTCGCCGATCACGATGATCGCTTCGCTATCGACGCGTTTCAAAGACGTAACCACATTGGGTGTCAGGCCCGTTTTTTCCAATGCATCCTCGGTGATGCCGGCGGGATCGTACAACGCAATTCCGGCATCGCTGAGTGTTTGCCGGATGTTCACAAAGCAATCGGGCGAATGCAATCGCAAAGGATGTCGCATTTCGGAAAGCGGATCGCCGAAGTGAAGAAACAGGTCCACCTCGAGCGTCACATCTGGTTTGACTTCCGGAGTCTTTATCGCAAAGGACCGTTCGGCGACATCGCCCGTGTTTGATGAGTGCAGTTCGTTAGCCGGTTTCAGTTCGCTGACGCCTTGGGTTAACGTGCGATTGGCTGTGTTTAATCGCCAATAGACTTTGTTTGACGTGGGTGCCACCTCGGGGGCGAGCGTTAGGATGCAAGTTTCCCCGGCAAACTGGTCCGATTGGCCTGGTTTCAATTGTGCCCATGACGGATTGGTCATGGATGCAACCAGCAAAAAGACGGTCCCCGCTGCGACGCGAACCTTGCGCGAACATACGGCGTGTGGTTGTGAGTTAGCAGTTCGCTCGGGTGAATTAATTGTCACTGGATTGCACCTCGGAAACGTGGGGCCTTTTCGTCACCTCCGCCAATCCGGCATGGGTGGCGATCCACAATCGGTCGGCTGCCCAGACGCCATCATCCGATGTGTAATATCCGTCCATTTTGAATCCATCGCGGGGTCCATACATCGAAAAATCACCAGTATGTTTATTCACTCGATAGAGTCCGCTGGATAAAAATTTCTCATAAGGAGTGCCGCCAAACCAAATTTCATCTTCGTGTTCAATAATAAATTTCACTTGATAGCCGGACTTCTGACGTCCGGGCGGATACCAAGCCTGTTTGAACCGATCTTCAGGGATCTCATGTAGATCAAACGGGTACAGTTCACGTTGACTGGTGGACGCCCAGTAGCCGATGTCAGCGGGAAATAGGAACGGGGATTTTAGTGAAGTCAGTTCTAGCGGACTCCACCTTTCGGTTTTTTGATCGTAATGCCGAATCGATTTGATCGAGCGTGCTAAGATTTTGTCGTCGCTGACAATGATGTGTGTCGGAGCCTGGTCGGGAGCGTCTTTACCCTCGAAAAATCGTACGGATCCGTCTGCGTTGATCTTCACTAATCCGCCTCCACGAGCGGTTCCAACACCGATGTAACACTCGTTATCCACGGCGTGGAGCGATTCGATATGCAGATCCGGCAACGACTCGTCGAGTCCCCAGTGGTGCCATTGCTGGGATGCGATGTCGTAGCGATACAGTCCCTCGTCGTCGGTTCCAACCCACAGTGAACCGGCATCGCTATCCATGCATGTGATGCGTCCAATCTGTGCTTTGATCGTGGTCCAGGATTCAGTGGCGATGTCGAATGCGAAACATTGGTAACTCTGTTTTCCTCGCCCGCCACAGAACACCCGCAAGCCGTCGGTTGCTAACGCCACACAAGACTTCGGAAATTTGTCAGCGTTTGTCAGATAGCGAACGTTGATTTCACGGTCCGGATTCAACGGGACACCACCTGCGGATTTGATCGCCCCTGCTACCGAGGCTTGATTGATCAAGTGAGGAACCGACTCGGCTGCACGAACCCATGTCGCCACCGCTTGCTCATTTTGACCGAGTTTCTGCAAGCAATATCCACGCTGCAGGGCGTAGTAGCCGCGGTTCAGCGAGCGAGGCAGACTCGGTGAAAACGAATCCAAGACTTTCATCGCAGCATCAACACGGTCGGCTCGTCGCCAATATTCTGCGGCGTGAATCAGCAAGTTTTCAAAGGCGTGTCGCTCGGCGTGTTCGTTCATTCCGGCGAACCCGCTGGCGGCTTGCTCGTACCACTTAGCCGCTTCTTCGTATTTGCGTTTTCGGGCAGCAGATTCCGCAAAGAACAAACAGCCTGCGTGTCGCTTCCACGGGTTTTCGTCACTTGTCCAATTGGCAATCAACGCTTCGGCTTCGGGGGTATCGAGCATGCGGGCGATTCTGCTCGATTCGGTGGCCAGCAACCGCTTGACCATCGCATCGTCGACCTCGTCGATTCGCTTCGCCGCGATTCGCAGCACCGGCATCAGTGATTGGATGTCCTCGGGCTGCAAGTACCGTGCACTGAGCAAATTTAGGATCCGTCCCCAACGATAATCGCGATGTTGCGGCGGCATCCTTTCAAAAGCAAATTGCACGTTTTCGGTCGACATCCGACTGAGGTTCGGTGCGACGGGGCGACTGATGCCGAAGGCGTGATGCCGTCCAATACCCGAGAGTAAGTGGAGCGATGTCGCCGCCAAATCGCTGTTTGGATTTTGCCGCGTTACTTGCCGTAGCAGCTCGCCGGCACGCTCGTGATTGACAATGTCGTCGATGTGATGGCTGAAGCAAAACGCTAACGCGTATGCCGCCACCGCGTGATCGGGATCGATGAATAGAATCGTCTCGAGTCGGTCGATTGACTTACGAAGCAAGTGAGTGCCCAGCGGAGTGTCGACGCTCACCACGCTGGCCCAATAGCCACGCGATTCGTACTTGGGGGCGTTCGCGTCGACCTTTTCACGCAGGTCGATGCCGGGCACACGGAAGCTGCGTTCGCCGCCCGAAGTGGGAGATCGTGGGCGAAAACGGTACAGATCGCGAAGGACTTGGTCGAGCAATCGCTTCGTTTCATCGCTCGCTGCATCCGCGGATCGATCACTGTCGGCGAGTCGGGGCGGCTCGGGCAAACGAGCGGCCTTGGACAATACGCCGGCAATCTTCATCGCCGCCAATGACAATTCACGCGGCAATTGACTCGGCGTGGTCTGGAACCCGAACGCATGAATTGGTGTTTGCTGCCCAGCCTGAGTCACTTGCCCCGAGACTTCGATTTGCAAACTGCCGTTGGTGTTGTGTTCGTTCAGCGTCCCTGTGACGAAGTAGCCAGCCGATCGCTCTGGCTTTTTCGCTGGTAGCGACGTCGAGTCGACGAACCCTGCCTGGATCAGTTCCATCTCACGCACGAGATCGCTCATTTGAGATCGCTGCAAGACATGAAACCGTCGATGGTTTAATAATTCCGCGGTCAGCATGTCGCGTATTCCCAGTTCAAGCGGTCTCAGTCGCACGAATCGTGCTTCGCACTGAAACGCGGCGACAGCGACAGTGATCGCGGCTTCGGATGGAGTTTCGATCACCGCGGATAAGTAGCGAGCCGTGTTCACAGCCGATTCTTCGAGCGAAATCTCGTCCACCGCTGCGAGACTGACGCCACGAATCGTCCCGGTTTTTGCTTCGACGACTCGCACGATCATCCGAGTGGAATCAGGGGCCTTCTCGGCCGATAAAAATTGGGCATTCAGAATCAAGTCGGCCGAAAGCAATTTGCCAAATGAACTGCCCTCGCGTTGCTGTGCCCCCAGCGTTTGGTTGATCAGCTGTTCTTGTAGCGCCGTTTCGATTCGCATCCGCTCGACGACGATGATCGAATCATTTTGGCTGAGCTGAACCTCAAGCAAATCAAGAAACACATTTGCGAGATCTTGTTGAGACTGCGTCTGTGAATCTCGCAGCGTTGTTGTTATTGCTACCGAGGTCGGTTGAGCCGAAACGACGGTTCCGACCATCATAAAAGCGAGGAGTGAGAGCGTGCGAAGTGGCATCAGATCAGCTCTCCATCACATGGCTTTAGCAACTCGTGCACGACGACGAGTTGCCAGTGCTGGTCGCCACGGTCCTGCTGCCACACGATGCCGGGTTGGTTAGCGATGCAGTGTCGGGTCCGCCGCTCCGCCACGTCATCGGGCGACGAGACTGAGATTTCCATCCATAGCGAATTGTCGGGAAGCAGGTGCGACCACGTTTGGACCTCGATGTCCGAGATGTTTGACAAATGAAATTGATGGTCCTGGCTGCCGATCCACTCGTCGCGTTGAATCGTTTTCCAGGCCGAGTTTGCGTTTCGCTGTTGCAGCACAAACCGCACGATGACACGCGGCGATTCTTCCCAGGCGACCGTATGATTGACCAGATCCACTTCGACCGTTTGACCACGTTGATGGATCGAACGAACTTGGTGCTCAAACACGCGGTCAAACTCGCAAACCAACATCTCGCTGCGATGCAAATCCTCAGGCGTGAACGACCAAGTTGGTTGCGGGGCCGGTTCGAAATGAACGATTGCTCCGGCGGGGTTGGGGGCGCTCAGGTATTGCCATGCGAACATCACAAACACGATGCAGGCACCCACGGCCAGGCACGCGGCAACACGAATCCACGATCCATTTGCGTAGGGCGAGGTGTCGTTTGGCGGCAGCGTCACCGATGCGGTGATCGAGTCTGGGCCCTCCGAAAGCTTGTCAAGAAAACGTGTTTGCATGCGATCACGTTGTGCTTGATTCGCTTCCAGTCCGCTTCGCCAATCACGAAGCGTTTGATCGAGTTTGTCGTCGTCGGACGGTTTCATTTATTTCTCCGGTAAATCGTTACCGATGGTCCTGCCACAATTGTCGCAATGCGGGGGTGTTGCGAAGCGATTTCCTCGCCTCGCTGACGCGTTGATAAACGGCATCGACCGAACAGTTTTCAATTTCAGCGACATCGGCAGCCGACAATCCTTCGGTCACCATCAGCACCAAGGCGGTGCGTTGCTTGTCGGTCAAGTGTGCGAGTGCATGTTCGATCTCATTTCGAGTCTCTTGCTGAGTGAGCAAGGTTTCGTGTGATTGATTTGTCGCTGCGACACGTGTGACGTCTGCCGCCGCGTCGAAATGTTGTGAGCGAGTTTTTTGGCGGCGAAGGTCACTGCGAATCGTGTTCACCAGGATCGTGTACGACCATGTGCGAAAGGTTGCTCGCGTGTCAAAGGAATCGATCCAGCGTACGACTTTCAGCATCGTTTCTTGTGCCACATCTTCGGCTTGGCTATCGCTCAGCATCATTGCCCGAGCCGTCCCGTAGAACTGCGACAAATAGCGTTCGGCTAATTCCGCCAACGCGGACGTTTCTCCTCGCTCGCGCCACCGATCGATCAATTGCTCATCGGATTCCGGCATAAGACTTGGAAAATCGGTGTTCAAAGGGCGGCAAGAGGACTCTTCACACCCCCCTTATACTCCGCCGCCAGCGAGTCCTGAGGTCAAAAACTCCGAAATTTTTCGAGCGAATCTTCACGGTCGGTTGCTGACCGAGTCACAATGATTGGGCGACTGATGCACCCAAATCGTCGCTGGATCGATTAAATTGGGTCATGAAAATGCTCCTCTCAATCTCTCACCTTCCACTGAACTTGCTGCCCATGCTTACCTCGCAAATAAAACATCACTCAGGACTGGTCCCTTTCAGCCGATGGATCGGAATGGTCATGGTCTCGGTTTGTACAACCTGCTCGATCGGGTTGGCTGACGAGCCACCGGAGTCCTCGGGCCACCCCAACGTCATTGTCGTGATGGCCGACGATCTAGGGATCGGAGACGTTTCGCCGACCAATCCTGACTGCAAAATCAAAACGCCGCATCTGCAACAGATGGCGGACCAAGGACTGACGTTTCTGGATGCTCACACCCCCAGCAGCGTCTGCACCCCGACTCGATATGGTTTGCTGACCGGGCGCTACAACTGGCGTTCGCGGCTCGCCCGCGGCGTGCTCAGTGGAACCAGCGAGCACTTGATTCCCGCCGACCGCCCCACGCTTGGGCATCTTATGAAAGCGGCAGGTTATCACACTGCAATGATTGGCAAATGGCATCTCGGTTGGGATTGGCACAAGAACGGCAAGCGGATTGATTTCACGCAGCCGGTGAAGAACGGTCCCGATATCAACGGGTTTGATCAGTATTATGGTCACTGCGGGTCGCTAGACATGCCGCCTTATGTTTGGGTCGACACCGGTCGCGTGACGGCACAACCCGATCGCGAAGAAGGCGTCACGAAGAAACAAGATTCGTACGGTTGGTACCGTAATGGGCCAATCAGTTCTGATTTCAAAATCGATGAAGTGCTGCCTCATCTGTTCGACAAATCGATGACGTACGTCAAAGAGCGAGCGGCGGATGCAAAAGCGGGAAAACCGTTCTTTCTGTACCTGCCGCTACCCGCACCCCACACTCCGATCGTTCCTGTGCCGCCGTATAAGGACGCCAGCGGAATGAATCCGTATGCAGACTTTGTCATGCAAGTCGATGCCCATATGGGACAACTGTTCACCACGATCAAAGAAGCCGGACTCGATGAAAACACGCTTGTGATTTTCACCAGTGACAACGGATGTTCACCTGAGGCGAACTTTGGGGTGCTGAAGGAGCATGGGCACAACCCAAGTGGAAGATATCGTGGGCATAAAGCCGACATCTACGAAGGCGGTCATCGGGTGCCCTTCATCGCCCGTTGGCCAGAGCGTATCGAAGGAGGTCGTACCACCGATGCATTGGCGTGTTTGACCGATGTGTATGCGACACTCGAGGCGATTACAGGGCAAGAAAAGAAGGCTCTCGGTGGCGAAGACGGCTTCAGCTTGTTGCCCGTGTTCGAGGGAGCCGAGACATCGGGGCGTCGCACCCTGATCAGTCATTCGATCGGCGGATTTTTCGCCATTCGCGAGGGATCTTGGAAGCTCTGTTTGTCCAGCGGCAGTGGCGGATGGAGTGCCCCGCGAGAAGACGCAGCCAAAAAGCAAGGTTTGCCGCCGATGCAGTTGTTCGATCTGAAGGCGGATCCTGCCGAGACGAATAACTTGGTTGCAACGCATCCCGAAAAAGTACAATCAATGCTGCGTCTGCTGCAGGTCGAAGTCCAATGTGGACGCTGTACCGAAGGGGAGCTGTTGAAGAACGATCGCGATGTCCAATTCCTTCCCGACGGCGTCGATCTCTAAAAAAGGTGTCGGACACCTTTTTGGAAGGATAGGCAGTTTGAGGTGTGTTTAACGCACGCAGATGACGGCGTTGCCGACGCGTAATAGGAAGGCGTCGTCGGTGACGGCGATGCCGTATAGCGTCGGTTTGCTAAACATCGCCGCGGCGCGTTGACGCTCTTCGCTCGTTTCTTCGGCCAACTTGGCTTCCGCCGGCAACGTGTCGCCGTTCCAAGTGGTATTCTCGGCCAAGATTTTGAATTCGCGTCCGGCGGCCAAGACGGTAACCAGTCCGTCTTTGCCAAAGAAATAAACTCGGTTTCCTACACCAAAAGGTGTCGCCCAGCTCGATTGCTTGATTCGCTCGGTGTAGACCTCTTCGCCCGTCGTGACATCAAAACAATAAATGACGCCCGAGCGGTTGATCCAATACGCCAAACCTTGATGAACGATCGGCGATGCCCATGTGGGGGTTGCTTTAGAGGCTGTCCACCTTCGTGTTGCGGTCCAGGTGTCGCCATCGCGAGTGACTTGCATCAAGCCATTGGAGTCGGCTGCGGATCCCGCATTCTCGCCGTTGCGACCGGGTGAGGCGCCGATCAAAAAACGCCCGCCGCCGATATCAATCGGCGTCGTCGACGTGTTGCCTCCGACGTCTTCGAATGACCACAGCAATTTTCCGGTTTCGGGATCGTAGCCATCGACAGTCCCTGCCGAGCTGACGACGACTTGCGGTTTCCCTTCGACTTCGATGATGGCCGGCGAGCTCCAGCTACGGCGTGGTTCTCGTGGTGTTTTCCACAATGTCGCCCCGGTTTTTTTATCGATCGCCAACAGGCTGCTCGGTCCATCATGTTCCAGCAAGACAAACATCGCCGATTCGGTTTGGCACGGCGATGCCCCCAAACCAAATTCGGCAACAAAAGGTCCTTCGTCCTTGACCAACGTTCGGGTCCACAATTTTTTACCCGCGTGGTCGTAAGCGGCACAGTCGCCGCTTTCAAAGAATGCGATCACACGATGTTCATCGACCACGGGGGTGGGGGCTGCGCGGCTGATGTAATAGCTGTTCTTTTCCGGAGCCGAGTTGGTGATCTGTTTGTGCCACAATTCGCTTCCGTCCGTGGTGTTTAGACAGACGACGTGGTAGGTGTTTTTCTCGGGGCCTTCAACGCTGGTCACAAATGCTCGGTTGTCCCAAACGACCGGGCTCGATTGGCCGTGACCGGGGATTGGTTTGATCCAGGCTATGTTCTCGGTGGGCGACCAAGAGAGCGGCAGGTTGATCGCGTCACGCGGCCCCGCACCGGCACCTAGAAACGCGGGCCAAGCATCCGGTGTGCTGGCCGAAAGTCCAATCCAAATGGCAAGGAAGTAAAACATGGTGAGTTTGTTTCAGGAGAGGGGGGAGTTCGAAGTGGGAAAGGGCCATCACTCGGCGTCGTCGCCCGGAGCGTACTCGACGTCGATTACGATGTTGTTATTGGTGGGCTGAACCTCGACGACGATTTCGGAAGTTTGGAAGTCACGATATTTGGGATGCAAGATCGGTTTAGGCAGCAGTCCCGGTCGCTCGACTCCGGTGCCAATGACCGAGTCCGCGATCACGACCACGCGGTGGGTGCCCGCGACCGCACCATCATCGATTTGGTAGGTGCCAAGAAAAAAACTGCCATCCGGTGCAATCTCACCTGTCGCTGTGACGGGGTTTTGCACTCCCGAGATCTCGAATTCGATCGTTCCCTCGCGAAGCAATTTACCATCTGGAAAGCGGACGACGCCACTGACCGGATAGGTCGTGGCTTCCCCCGACGAGCAACCGGGAAGCGAGAATGCCACCACAGGCAACAAGAGACACAGTGCACGCAACATTATCGCAAGATTCCATAAACGTGATGAGAGCTGGCACGGAACGAACCAGTTTGGCCAGCACGGCGGTTGTGATCCTAACCGATCCTTAGCGATCGAGCAGCATCGACCAAGAAAAACGCAAATCGTCTCGATGTTTTTCAATCGCTTTGTTGAGCTTCGAGACGATTCGATCATTCTGGTTTTCGATAAAGCGTTCGATCAGGACCTCCTGCATTATTTCGCCCCAGGCTTCTGCGGCATCGCCGCCGATCTTGCTGACTCGATCGATCTCGAACGAAACCAGCGTCAGCTTGGCGCCCTCGATGATCGGGTTGGCGACCACAGCGGGTGGTATTTCGCTGTAATCAAGATACAGCCCGATCGTGGAGGTCAGTTGTAGCTGTACTTTCATACGTCCGGTCACTGTCACGCTGTAGAGTTTGACGCCCAAGTTCCAGCGTTCGACTTTAGCCGTGAACTGCATCGGCGTTTCAGTGGTGGAATCAATCCGCCAGTAATCCTGGTCGTTCCGCGTTGCGGAATTGATTTTCGTGGTGGCGGCATTCGGGGCGTTCACCTCGGGTAGCTTGATTTCATAACGAATCCAGCGGCCGTGGTTTACCTGTTTGAATCGTCGATGGGTTTTTAGTTTCAGCCCATCAAATTTCGCGCGGACACCGGCCCATACTTTTTTTGTATCGCCCCAGTCCTTGTCGCCCGTGTAGACGGGGGGGACTTCTTGCATCGCTCGCGTCGCAAGCCACTGCATCGATTCCTTGGCTTGCGATTCGGAAACCGAAAGAGTTTGCTGTGCCACGACCAAGCTGGCCGATAGGTTTAGCGTGAGGGCAACCATCAGAGTGATCACCCCATGTCCAAGTCGCGTTCCCTGCGACTTGGAGCCGACATTGGCTGCGCTCGCTGAGACAGTTTTATTTGTCAGCGAGCTCGGTATTAGCGATAGACCACGCAGAAGTAGACGCCATCGCGTCCTGTGGCCATCGCGGCGCCGGCGACCCGCATGCGTGGATCGTTTGTAAAGCAAGCCGATACTCCCGAGGGTGAATAGGAACTCGACCATCCGACCCCTTCGTACATACCAGGGGCGAATGATCCCGGCGGATGGTTTTTCAATCCTTGTGACGCCATCAACGCGGCACGCTGTTCGGCGACCGCTTGCAGTTGTGGATCAAAGCGAAGTGCACCAATTCCGTTGCGTGCCCGCTGGGCATTTAACGTCGCCAGCACGTTGGATGTACCACCACTGGGTTGCATCGTCGATGCCGGAATCGTACTGGAATACGATTGCCCAGGCCCAGATTGAATTTGTGCCGACTCGATTTGCCCTGGCATTGATTGCCCTGGCAACGATTGGATTCCCGTGGGATTTGTCCACGAAGTTTGCGTGACCGACGCAGGCGGGGCGGTGTGCGAATGCACCTTTCCGCACTTGGGACACACGTATTGGTTGGACGCAAGTACCACGTTGTTGGCGGCCACGTTGGTTGCCAACATTGCAGTGGTGGTAATCAGTCCAGCCAAAGCCACAGACAGCATTCGAAGCATACTACTTCCCTTTTCTACGAACCAAGAACTTTCATTTGACGAGAGTCGTTGGCAGAACGAGAAGGGGCACGGTCTTGGTGTTCGATACGAGCGTGCCCAGAATCTCAGCCAATCAACGAGCCAACGAAAATGCAAACTTTGCCAATTGGGCGAAAGGGGGGCGTAGGGTAGAGAGGACAAGTTTCACTGGAGTTTTATGTTCGCCAGCGAAGTAAATCGATTGCCCTACGCGAGTTACGACTGCAAGATTCAACTGAGAATTCGCTTGGCACCGTAGGCAAGACACGCAGAATAGGCGGAATGTCTTCGCTAGCAACCTTTGATGCTGTAGGTCCAGCGGAGGGTGCCAGACGCGTCCGTCACGGCGGGGCGGATCTCCGTTCGCTCGCCCTCGATGCTCATTTGAGAGCCGTCGCCCGGCTCGATTTTGAACCGTGGGTTCGTGTGGTAGGTGCTGCCAAGAAACTCAGGCGTCTGTTTGCAGCGGCAGGCGAAATCAAAGAAAAGCGTGGGCTCGGTGGCCGATTCCTGCCAATGCACACTGACGCTCCAGTGGCTGACACCGGCTGATCCGACGCCCAACAGTGCATCGCCAACCGGCAGCGATTCGAGCGAAAGTTGTTGGATCGGCGGCGAGCAAGGCCATGCTTGGTCGGCAGTGCCGTTGACGCTGGCCATCGCAGCGTTTTCGTCGCTGGACGCTTCGCCGCTGAGAATCTGGTGCACGAAGCGGTCTTCGCACCAACGGAATTCGACTCGCAGCGAGCCATCGGGGGACGTCAAGGCAAGAGGAGCGGAGGTCACGCCGTCACCTCATTTCCAGTCGGCAGGCTGGAAAAGGCGGACAACAGTTTCAGCCCGTCCGCTTGGCTCTTTTCCGGATGGAACTGGGTCGCGAACAGATTGTCTCGCCAAACCATCGCACAGAACGGGCCGCCGTAATCACACGTCAGTGCAACCACGGAGGGATCCGCCGGACGAACGTAATACGAGTGAACGAAATAGAAGTGGGCTTCGGGGCTGATGTCCTTCAGCAGCGGTGGTTCGGTTTGGTGCGTCACCGTGTTCCAGCCCATGTGAGGCACTTTGTAGGACGACGGCAATTCAAATCGAACCACGTCTCCCTTCAGCACGCCAAGTCCGTCGTGTTCGCCGTGCTCGAAACCGCGTTCAAACAGCAGTTGCAGCCCCAGGCAGATACCAAGAAAAGGCTTGCCTGAATCGATAAAATCGCGGATCGGGCCGGCCAAATCGCGGCGGCGGATCTCGGTCATCGCGTCCCCGAACGCCCCGACACCCGGCAGGATCAGCTTCTCTGCCTCGGCGATTTCACGAGGGTCGGAACTGATTCGTGCAGAGCCACCGACGCGTTCAATTCCTTTTTGAACGCTGCGGAGGTTTCCCATCTGATAGTCAACAATGGTGATCATCGTGGTACAGGCAATGACTTTTGGAAGAAATGTGAAAGAACCGTGCGAAAATAGGCGTGCTCGACAATATCGGTGAGGACGTATTCTCGCAACCTGTGGTTCACATTCCTAAGCGACCGCGTGGTAGAGCGCGCGTGCTTTTTCGGGGTCCAGCGGGACGGGGTTGAACGTTCCGGTCCACTGCTGGAGTGCTTCTTCGGCCAACGCTTCGATCTCGGACGATGGGATCGACAACTGTTCAAACGACGTAGCCAGTCCCGCGTCACGAAGCCACTCGGTGACCTTGTCGGCCAACCGTGCAGGAGCATTTTCGTTGGAGGCGGTTGGGTCGATCTCTCGCAGCAGTTCCGCGTACCAATCGGGATGATCCAGCCCGTTCAGCCGAATCACTGCGGGCAACATCAATCCGACCGCTTGGCCGTGCGTGATGTCATGCCGAGCGGTCAACGGATTCGCGGTCGCGTGGGCCGCACCCAGCATCGAGGTTTCGATGGCCATGCCGGCAAAGTGGGCCCCGAGCTGCATTTGGCTGCGTGCTTCGCGATCATTCGGATCGGCCAAAACTCGCGAAAAACCTTGTGCCAACAGCCCAAATGCACGTCGCGAATAGGTCGTCGACATCGGATTGCGACGTTTGGTGACGTAGGTTTCGATCGCGTGCGAGATCGCATCGATCCCCGTCAGCGCGGTCACCGATCGGGGCTGGGTCATGGTCAAATCGGGGTCCAGGATCGCGATTCGGCAAGCCGCTCGAGGGTCGCCGCAGGGCATTTTGACATGCGTTTTGGCGTCGCTGATCAGCGCAAATGATTGAGCTTCGCTGCCGGTTCCCGAGGTGGTTGGGATGGCGATCATCGGCAATAGATCGGTGGTCGCGCGGCCGACACCTTGGTAATCGTGAATCGTTCCGCCACACGAATAAACGAAATTGATTCCTTTGCAGCAATCCATACTGCTGCCACCGCCGAGGCCGATCAGCAGATCGGGTTTGACCTTGGCCGCATGGCGGACTCCAGCGTCGACCATGTCGGAGGTAGGATTTTCGGCGAAATCATGAAACGATTCGACCTTCAAACCGCTCGCTTCGAGCGAGGCGACCGCATGTTCGAAATGGCCTGCTTTGATCAATCCAGCGTCACTGACGACCATCACGCTTTTAGGGCGGAAATCGCTCGCTAATTCGCCGAGTCGCGAGAGCGTTCCTGCGCCAAAAACCACACGCGTTCGGCTTTGGGTGTCAAATGGCTGCATTGCAGGCTCGAAAATGGGGTGGGAGGACGGCAAAAAGGTGGGCTGTCGATCGCAAATCGAACGTTGTACCGTGTTTACATCATATCTTGGTGCCCCAGCAAGGGAACCTACACGGCGATGTTTCATTGACGCCGAAAGGGCCGCCTCTTCAAAAATGGACAAAACCTCACTCGATCCACCCACCTTGTTTAAACCGCCGGAATGCCGAGAGGTTTCGCCTCATCGAGTCGCATGCCGTTATTGATCCGACCAGACGGCAAATTCGTTGCCGCTCGGTTCGGTGAACTGGAATCGTCGTCCGCCGGGAAACGCAAAAATCGGCTTGATGATCGTCCCGCCAGCCGACTCGACCTTCTTCTGCGTTTCTTCGAGCTTCTGGCTATAGAAAACCAGCAGCGCCGATCCATTGGCGGTCGTGGCGGCTTGATCGGATTGAAAGAAGCCGCCGTCGAGGCCCTCGTCTGAAAACGCACTGTACTGAGGACCGTAATCCACAAACGACCAACCAAACGCTTCCCCAAAAAACGCTTTGGTGGCCGCGAGGTCTTTGCAGGGGAACTCGACATAGTTCAATTTTTCATGTTGATTCATTTGTTGGAACTCCGGCGTTATTCGTAGATTGGAAAGAACGTATTGAACGCGGCTTCACAGAAATCACCCGGATCGTTGAAGCGGCGATGACGGTCCATCGCATCGATCGTTTTCATTTCCGCGTCGCTCAATTGGAAATCAAACACGTTAATGTTCTCTTTCAATCGCTCGGTCTTGGATGTTTTGGGCACGATCGCGGTGCCACGCTGGAGACCCCAACGCAACACGACTTGCGCCGGGGTTCGATCGTGATGTGATGCGATCTCTTTGATCTTCGCCTGCTCGATCACCGCTTCCCCGGACTCGGCCATGTTCAGCTGAAAATACGACTGAGCCCCAAGCGGTGAAAACGCGGTTACCGCGATCTCGGACTCGCGGCAAAACCGCAGCAACTTTTGTTGAGTCAGGTACGGATGCAATTCGACTTGCAGCATCGCTGGCGGCGTATCGCTTTGCTTCATCAATTCTCGGATCAGTGCGACATTGAAATTGCAAACACCGATCTCGCGAACCAAGCCCGCGGAAACTAATTCCGTCATCGCATGCCAGGTTTCGATCAGCGGAACATCGTCCGGTTCCATCTTCGGCGATGCCGCGTCGGGATCGGCGAACCAGCCCGGCGGATAGTGTTGGTCAAACGGCACAAATTTCTGCGAGATCGGGAAGTGAATCAGATACAAGTCGAGGTAGTCGAGTTGTAAATCGGCGAGTGTCTTTTCGAGCGCTGGTCGCACATGTTCAGGTCGATGGTAGGTGTTCCACAGCTTGGACGTGATCCAAAGATCCTCTCGCGTGACTTTGCCGTTACGAATCGCTTGACTCAGTCCGTTGCCTGCTTGGGCTTCATTGCCATAGTCACAGGCGGAGTCGAAATGCCGGTAGCCGCAATCGATCGCGGATTGGACGACATCGGCGGTTTCGGCTTGGTCGATCTTCCAGAGTCCAAGTCCCATCTTAGGGACGGAGCGTCCGCTTTTTAATTGGATCGATTCCATGATGTTTCCGTAGGTTCGCGTGGCCGTGCATTAAGATAGGGATGACGTGGTTCGCACAATCTAGCGGAGGCTCGAAGGACAATCCACCATCGCCCCCCGCTCAGCGAGTATCGATCCCGTAGTGGACTTGGCTACACGTCCCCTCGAGTTTCCAGTCGCCGGGGCGTTTTCCATGCATCGGCGGCGGCCGGGATCTTTAGCAAGATCCACTACGGGAGGGGACGGTTCCTGGGCGGGGGGCGTGCGTTAGAATGGCATGATGTGGTTCGCTCTAATTGCTGCAAAGACGCGAGCGATCCTCTGCCATTGCCTCTTCAGGATCCTGCCATATGACCTCATTTTATAACACGTTGATCTTCACCGTTTTGACGACGTTCGCGGCATATACGTGTCACGGGCAAGAATCGCCGAAGCATGAAGCGACCGATGAGGTTCGGCCTGCCAATCGGCTTGCGGGTGAATCGAGTTTGTATTTGCTGCAACACGCACATAACCCGGTCGATTGGTATCCGTGGGGGGAAGCGGCGTTTGAGAAGGCGGCACGCGAAAATAAGATGGTGTTCTTGTCGGTCGGCTACGCGGCCTGTCACTGGTGTCATGTGATGGAACGCGAATCGTTTGTCGATCCTGAAATCGCAGCACTGCTGAACGACCGCTTTGTTTGCATCAAAGTGGATCGTGAACAGCGACCCGACGTCGATCAAATCTATATGTTGGCAGTCCAGATCGTCAGTCGTGGCAATGGCGGTTGGCCGATGTCCGTGTTTTTGACGCCGAAGGGAAAACCGTTTTGGGCAGGGACGTATTTCCCAGCACGTACCGGTGATCGCGGACAGTCGACTGGATTCCTCAGCATCCTCGAGCAGATCGACCAGGCCTGGAAAACGCAACGTGATGCGGTGGAAACGCAAGCCGAAGCAGTCACGTCGCTCATCAAGGCGAATCGCAGTGGGATTGCCGAGGAAGAATTGGATGCGGCCGCCTCGGCGCTGAATCAAAACCTCGTCGACCGCGTTGCCGCATCATTAAAAGAGCAATTTGATCCGGTGTACGGTGGTTTCGGTTTTTCGGATGCCCAGCCGAATCGCCCGAAATTTCCCGAACCATCGAATCTGTATTTTTTGATGGACCGAATCGAACGGGAATCGACATCCCAGGATGAGCGTGAGGCGTCACTAAAAATGTTGACGCGAAGTCTGGATGGAATGATAAGCGGAGCGATGTTCGATCACATCGGTGGCGGGTTTCATCGCTACAGCGTCGATCGCCAGTGGCAGATTCCTCATTTCGAAAAGATGCTGTACGACAACGGCCAATTGGCGTCGGTTTACGCCCGAGCTTACGAAATCACGAAGCGTCAAGAGTACCGCGACGTGGCGATCGCAATCTGCGATTTCGTGCTGCGTGAACTGCAGTCCGATGATGCGACGTTTTACAGTTCGCTCGATGCCGATTCCGAAGGTGAAGAGGGCAAGTTCTATCGCTGGAGCGAACAGGAGATCGAGACGCTCGAAAAATCTTTGAGTGGTTTCGGCGAGTTTGCCTCGGTTTATCAGTTTCGTGAGGAGCCAAATTTTGAAGGCGAATTCTTTGCACCCGAGCCCAAACGTTCGCTGACCGAAATTGCGAAACAAAAAGAGCAATCGTATGAAAGTCTGCGGGATTCGCTTCGGAGCGTAAAAGACGAATTGCGTGAGATCCGTGAGAAACGCGAACGGCCGCTGCGAGACGAAAAAGTGTTGGCGGCTTGGAACGGGTTGATGATCGCGGGGCTAGCCGATTGCGGCCGATTGCTGGATCGACCCGATTACGTCGACGCAGCAAAGAAGGCAGCCGATTTCGTACTCGCAAAACTTGCTGTCGACGACGGAGTCTTGCGACGCGATTATGCCGCGGGAGCCAAAAAGCTAGACGGTTATCTCGACGATTATGCGTTCTTCGTCTCGGGGCTGATTGCCCTGCATCGAGCAACCGGTGACGCAAAATGGATTGATGCCGCCGAGTCGCTGACCGAGAAGCAGATCGAGTTGTTCTGGGATGAGAAGATGGGCGGTTTTTTCTTTACCACCGCCGAGCAATCGCTGTTGATTGTGCGGATGAAAAATCCCACCGACGGTGCGTTGCCGGCCGGAGCAAGCGTCGCTGGCGAGAATCTGCTGTATTTGAAAAAGCATTCCGGCGTGTTTGCTGAGAAAGACTATCTCAGCAAGCTTGCAGTCGTGGCGGCGGCAGTGATCAAACAGAACCCCGCCGCGGCACCCAGGATGGCCGCTGTGTTAGCGGACTACATCGAGTCGGACTGAAACAAAGTGGGAAAGGACTCCAGCCTTTCCTTACATCCATGGCAGGCTGGAAGCCTATCCCACATTGGATCAACGACTTAGCCCTAGAACGGGGCGTCGTCTTCGTTGGCTTCGTCGAACGCGTCGTTTGCTGAACGCGAGACCTTTTCGGTCATTGTGCCACCGGCTCCGCCGCCATCGCCAACCAATCGGAACGACAACGCTTCGGCGTTGAGGAAGTATTTAGCTTCGCTGTGCTCGTCCTTTTGCCAGCGACGTCCGTTCAGACGGTAAACCACTTCGATTTCGTCGCCGACTTTGATGTCATCAACGGCGTCGCAGCCATCTTTGACAAATTCAAGTGGAACGTAGTTGGTAAAGCTTCCCTTTTCTTGCTCAAGCACAACAAGACGCTTGCGAAAACCTTTGTTTCCGTAGGTCTTGGTGTCTTCGATCAAATGGACAACGCCGCTGACTTTCGAGTCGCTCATACCAAACCGCTCAATTCTTATTTCTTCAAAAATTCAAAATTCGTGATACCGATTGCGCCATTATGGTGAAAGCAACCACGATCTTGCAACCGTCCGCAATCACGACAGAATATCGTCAACGACGTGGCCATGGACATCGGTCAAGCGGAATTGGCGGCCTTGGTACTTGTAAGTTAATCGTTCATGATCAATCCCCATCTGGTGCAGGATCGTGGCATGAAGATCGTGAATATGCACTGGGTTTTCGGTCAAGTTGTAACCGTATTCATCGGTTTCCCCATACGAAATTCCTGGCTTGATTCCCCCGCCTGCCATCCAAATCGAAAAGCAGCGAGGGTGGTGATCGCGACCAAAACTCTTTGCCGTCAATTTGCCTTGGCAGTAATTGGTGCGGCCAAATTCACCACCCCAAATGACAAGGGTGTCCTCGAGTAGCCCGCACCGTTTCAGATCTTTCACCAATGCTGCGGACGCTTGATCGGTCGCCGCACATTGCCGCGGCAATCCCGATGGTAATCCGCCGTGATGATCCCAACCTTGATGATACAGCTGTACGAACCGCACACCCCGCTCGACTAGCCGGCGTGCTTGCAAGCAATTGGCGGCGAAGGTTCCGGGGTTACGTGAATCTTTGCCATATAGCTCGAACACCGACTCGGGTTCGTCGGAAAAATTGGTGGCTTCGGGGATCGAATTTTGCATGCGGAACGCCAACTCATACTGGGCAATCCGTGTCTCGACATAAGGATCCGACCCCTCTGCGAGTTGTCCTTCGTGCAATTGGTTCAGTGCATCCAGCGCGGCGCGGCGGCTGCTGCTATCAATCCCATCTGGGTTGCTCAAATACAGCACAGGGTCTTTGCCGCTGCGGAATTGGACGCCTTGATGCTTGCTGGCTAGAAAACCGTTGCCCCACAAGCGTGACGACAACGGTTGTCCACTCGCGTTTTTGGAGACCATCACGACGAAGGCGGGTAAGTCATTATTTTCGGTACCCAGTCCGTAGTCCAGCCACGCCCCCATGCTCGGTCGCCCCGGAAACTGGCTGCCGGTTTGCATAAACGTAACTCCGGGGCCGTGATTGATCGCCTCGGTGTACATCGATTTGACAACACAGATATCGTCGGCAATTCCGGCGGTATGCGGCAGCAAGTTGCTCATCCAGGTACCGCTTTCGCCGTACTGTTTGAACTGAAATGGGGATCCGACCAGCGGCAAGCTCGACTGGTTCCCGCTCATTCCGGTTAACCGTTGTCCGCCACGGACTTCGTCGGGCAATTCAGTGCCATGTTTCTCGTTGAGCAGCGGTTTGTAATCGAACAAGTCCAATTGGGATGGAGCTCCCGATTGAAACAGGAAGATGACCCGTTTTGCCTTGGGGGCATGATGCAGGGCTTTGAGGATCCCGCCACTGCCTGATTGCGAGGCCGCTTCGGTGTGCAGCATCTGGCTTGCCGCCAGTGCCCCGAAACCCATTCCCATTTGACTCAGCATGCTGCGGCGATTGAGTCCGAAACCGTTTGGTAAGTTTGTATTCATGGCTGGTTATCGCTTCATCACGCTAAGGTCAAAGTTCATCAATGTACCGACAACCACGCTGGTTGCTGCCAACGCGGCGCGGTCCATTTCTTCGTTGATTTCAGCATCGCCGATTGCCAAAAATTGGCTCGTGCGATCATCGTGTTTAGAAAAGTAATCCAGCTGAGCTTGGTACAGCGTTCGTAACGTGTCGAGTTGAGCTGGGCTCGGTTTCCGGCTGGTCGTTTTGCGAAACGCATCGACCAGAATGGCAGAGGTGTCATCGCCATGCAGCTGAATCAGCTTTTCCGCCGTGACACGTCCTGCCTCGATAAACTGAGGCCCGTTCATTAGCACAAACGCTTGCAGAGGCGACGAAGTGCGTTCGCGTTTGACTTGGCATACGTCGCGTTTCGCCGCGTCCAGCGTCATCATCGTGGGAGCCGGTCCAGTCCGTTTCCAATAGGTGTACAGACTTCGGCGGTACAAGGCGTTGCCGCTGTCTCGTTTGGATGGACTGAACGATTCTTCGATGTCGTAGGGTTTTACCGGAGGCCCGCCGATCGTCAAAACCAAACGCTGGCTCAGCGCTAGCACGTTGTCGCGGAGCATCTCGGCTGGCAAACGATAGCTGGGGAAACGCGACAGCAATCGGTTTTCGGGATCGTTGGCGATGGATCCTGGATCAGGGGTTCGGCTGGATTGCCGATAGGTTGCCGAAGTCACGATCAACTTCAACATCCGTTTGATATCCCAGTCGTAATCCACAAATTCGACCGCCAACCAATCGAGTAATTCAGGATGCGTCGGCGGTGCGCCTTGGCTGCCAAAGTCCTCGGGGGTGCGCACGAGTCCTTCGCCAAAACAGATTTGCCAGAGCCGATTGACGGCAACGCGGCTGGTTAACGGATGGTCATCTCGAGTCAGCCACTGTGCCAAACCAAGTCGATTACGCGGAGCGTCTTCGGGGAATTCAAGCAGCGTACTTGGGGTGCCCGGTTCGACGGGTTCGCCACGTTGATCGTACACGCCACGCTCGAGCAGGTAGCTTGGTTTTTGTTCAGGCAGCTCTTGCATGACCATGATCTCGTCAACGGCGTCTTGCACCGCACACAGATTCTTGCGAGCTTCTTTCAGTTTCGAGCGAGCTTGGGTCACCGTGTCGTCGATGCGACCAAGGTAGTGATCGCGAAGCAGTTTGTCTGTTTCCACAACGGGCAGTTTCGCGGCGGCAAGCCGTTGGATTTCCAGCTTAGTTAACTCGGTATCGTAGACCTGGAATTCGTCGACCGATCCATGCTTGAATCCGTTGTCGCGAAATCGTTCGCCAATGGCGATGTTGTCACCGCCGCCACCGGTGATGTTTTTTGTCAGTGCGTCACGAACCGTTTCCGTTTCGACTTGTTTCCCGTCGACGTAGATCGCCAATCCCGCGGCGGTGCTGGATCCATCGTTACAAACGACAACATGGATCCACTCTTGGGTGGGAATCGCCTGGACGCTGCGGATGCTGATCGCATTGCCGGGCCAAAAGTGAATCAGCGACCAGCTGAGCCGGCCTTCGTCGAGCAGCAGTTCATAACCGCGGCTGGCCGCGTCGGTCCAAGCACGCGAGCGATGAAAGATCACCGCCCGCTCTTTGACATCGGGTGTTTTGATCCAACACGAAACCGAAAACGGCGTAAAGCGAGAGAAGTTGCCGACCTTGGTATTGATGGGATCGTCACCGGTAAGGGTCACCGCATGTCCGACGATGCCTTCGGTTTGCAAATTGGGCGCCGACGGTTTGTCTTCGAAATCGAGGGCCAGTATCGGTTTGGCAAGCTGAGCTTCCGCGTCAATGGATTCGAGATCCGCCACCCATTTTTCTGCTTCCGCTGTGCGTGCATTGATCGTACTTTCGAGTGCTTGTGCGGCAGCGTCGGCGGCTTTTGTGGTCGATGCGAGTTGTTGTTCTTGTTCCGCCGTGGGCAGCGGCAACGTCGGGGTGGGGATTGCGTTAGTGAAGTAAGAATACAAGCCGGCCTCGGCAATGTTGTCGAAGAACGCGGACAATTGGAAGTATTCTTTTTGCTTTAGCGGATCGTATTTGTGATCATGACAACGACAACATTCCATCGTCAGCCCCATGATCCCGGTCGCAACCGTTTGTGTGCGGTCGGCAACCGATTCGATGCGGAATTCTTCGGGCACGCTGCCCCCTTCACACTCTTGCGGATGCAATCGATTGAAGGTGGTGGCCAAGATTTGATCGCGGGTGGCACCTGGCAGTAAATCACCAGCGAGTTGTTCGGTGATAAATTGGTCGTAGGGCATGTTTTGGTTAAACGCTCGGATCACCCAGTCCCGCCATGGCCAAACAAATCGGTCGCGATCGACTTGGAAACCGTAGGTGTCGCTGTAACGAGCTACGTCGAGCCAATCGGCTGCCATGCGTTCTCCATAAGCTTCGCGGTCGAGCAACCGATCGACTAGCCGTTCGTAGGCATCGGCAGATTCATCGGCCAAGAACGAGTCGATCTCTTCGATCGTGGGCGGCAATCCGGTTAGATCAAAGGTGACACGCCGAATCAACGTTTCGCGATCCGCCTCGGGTGCGAGCGAGAGGTTGTTCTTTACGAGTTTGGCTTGGACAAATGCGTCGATCGCGTTATAGGTTCGCTGTCCATTGCCGGATTCGGGGACGTCGGGACGCCTGGCGGCAGCAAACGACCAGTGGCCTTCGTACTGGGCGCCTTGGTCAATCCATTCGCGAATGGTTTCGATTTGATCTTCGCTGAGCGAACGTCCCGAGCTCGCCGGCGGCATACGAAGATCCGGATCGTCCGAAATGATTCGCAGATAGACATCGCTTTGTGTCGCATCGCCAGGCTCGATTGCGTACTCCTTGGCACCTTCTTCGGTGTCTAGTCGCAGATCAGCTTCGCGTGCCGCTTCGTCAAATCCGTGACAATGAAAGCAATTTTCCGAGAGGATCGGACGGACATCGAGATTGAAACGCAGCGGGGACGCCGATTCGCTGGGATCGGCTGCCCAGCCAGCGTTTGTGACCGTCAGGGCCGCAGTGGTAATGCCCGCAACGGTGCAGAGAAACGCTACCGTCATAAAACGGCGTGGTTCAACAACGCTCATAAAAATCCTGTTTGGAGGCAGTCAAGACTCTTGGGGGAGTAAGAAATGATCGATAGAGATTGCAAAACAGGGCAATCCAAGGATCAAATCAAGACGGCACGCCAATCCAGCACCAGTAAAGTTGGCACTGACGCAGGTAGCCCGTTTATAAGAATGGGCAGGCGGAGGGAGATGTTTTGGTGTCAATCTCCGCTTCTACGATAGTAATCGGAGGCCGGATCGTCAAGAAAAGATGACGGCGATGGCGATGTCTTGTTGCTGCTAATCGAGCAAGCGGTCGGCCCACGGTACTGCGGACGATCCGAAGCCAACTCGGCCCAGAATCGGAATCGGCGTGTAGCGGGAGATTTCGGCCGCATTTTCATTTGCCGAGGCGTCAAGATTTTCCGAGGTGTCACAGAGCACGATGCCGGCCGGCGTCATGCCACCGTGGATCGCAGCGGCGCAGGTCGCCAGCGTCTGGTGGATCACCCCCAATCGGTTGGCGGTCACGATTACCAGCTGGATGGGAGCCAATTGTTTGGCCAAATCGAGGTTCAAAATGCCATCGGCAAGCGGGCTGAGCAGTCCGCCAGCGCCTTCGATGATCGTGACGTCGAATCCGCTCAGCCAGGATTCGGCGGCTCGGTGCAGTTGATCCGCGTTGACGGTTTTGCCTTCGGCGGCGGCGGCGCGAGTCGGAGCGAGCGGGGCGCGGAAGCGTTGCGGACAGACTTCAGCAAGCGTGCGCGGGTTTCCGGCAGCGTTCCACAGGTTCATTGCGTCGGCAGCAATGATTTCAGCCCCACTTTCCTCGGTTTCGGCATGGCAATCGCTTGCTACCGGCTTGTAGACGCCCACCTGCATGCCAGAATGTCGGTAGTGCTTCGCCATCGCACACGCGACGAAAGTTTTTCCCACATCGGTATCGGTACCGCAAATGAACAATCGGCGTGCGGGTCGAGTGCCCGGCTCGGATGACGGGTGGGTTGTGGTTGGTTGAGTTGGATTCATGTTAGCCCCTTTTTAATTCTTGGATGCAGTGCTTGTGACACGCAACGTCAAACTCGGACTCGTGCAAATGAAAGACGCTGGCTCGAAGTCAGCGATGATCGAAAACGCTTCAAAGTGGATACGCGAAAGCGCCAGCCAGGGAGCTCAGATCATTTGTTTGCAAGAGTTGTTCAATGGCCCCTATCCCTGCCAGAGCGAAGATCATCGGATGTTCGATTTGGCGGAAACGATTCCCGGTGAATCGACCGAGGCGATGGCAAAACTCGCCAAAGAGCTCGAGGTGGTCATCGTCGCGCCGATCTTCGAAAAACGTGGCCCTGGACTGTACCACAATACCGTCGTGGTGCTTGATGCCGATGGTTCGATGGCGGGCGTGTATCGCAAAATGCATATTCCCGATGATCCCCTGTTCTACGAAAAGTTCTACTTCACGCCAGGTGACTTGGGGTTTCGTCCGATCGAAACGCGGTTTGCCAAACTCGGCGTTGGTATTTGCTGGGACCAGTGGTTCCCCGAAGCGGCTCGCTTGTTCGCGCTCGCCGGGGCCGAGATCCTGTTGTATCCGACCGCGATTGGATGGATTCACGAGGAAAAAGAAGAGTTTGGTGCGGGCCAGCGAAGTGCGTGGCAGACCACAATGCGAGCTCATTCGATCGCCAACGGGATTTGGTTGGGGGCGCCTAACCGAGTCGGGATCGAAGACAATCTCGAGTTTTGGGGATCGAGCATCATCGTCTCGCCTCGCGGCGAAGTGGTTGCCGAAGGGGACCAGAGCGAAGGGCTGCTGATTGCCGATTGCAACCTGGACGAAATCGACGTCGTCCGCACGCATTGGCCGTTCCTTCGCGACCGGCGAATCGATGCCTACGGCGGGCTACTGAATCGCTGGAACGCCGATCCGCCATTTACTCGGCCCGGCTGAGCGGGCGACGGCACGTGGCAAGTAAGGCCGGTTCCGACCAGCCGTGCTCCGCAATCGAATTGGCCGATGGGAACTATAATGATCTGAGCCGACGGCGCTAGCCGCTCGTTGATTTAGTGAGCCGTGACGCGTGAGCGGCCGGGTTCCACGCATTACCCGGTGCCTTACGGCCCACGGCTCACAAAAGGATCGACGTTTCACCGGTAAATACCGAACGACCTGTCTAGCTGTTGCCGTTGTCTGAATCGTCCAGACCGTAGTCTTTGATTTTCTTGTGCAGCGTGTTGCGGTTGATGCCAAGCATCGCCGCGGCCTTGGTTTGGACGCCGCCGCACGCCGACAAGACTTGCACGATCAATTCTTTCTCGACGCGGTCGACCACCAAACTGTGGACGCCGCCCTCGCCTGTGTCCGCTTCCCCGAGTCCCTTCATCACGACTTCGCGAGTCAATTCGTTCATGTCACCGATCGGTTTTTCGGTGCCAACGGCAACGTCACGGTTGGTGACGCAGAGCGGCAGCAGGTCGAGTGTCAATTCGTCGGTTTCGGACATCACGACAGCGCGTTCGATATAGTTCTGCAGTTCGCGCACGTTTCCAGGCCAATGGTAATCCTGCATCGCTTCGAGGGTGCCCGGCGCGATATGGACCACGTAGCGGTCATTGATTTCGTTGTAGTGTTCTAGAAAGAAAGAAACCAAGGCCGGGATGTCTTCGCGACGGCGACGCAGCGGTGGAATTTCCACAGGCACGACGTTAAGTCGCCAATAAAGGTCTTCACGGAACCGTTCCTCGCGAACCTCGTTCATCAGATCGCGATTGCTCGCGGCGATGATGCGAACGTCGGTGCTGAAGGTGCTGGTATCACCGACCCGTTCGAACTCTTTCTCTTGCAGTACCCGCAGCAATTTGACTTGCAGCGTGAGTGTTGTGCTGTTGATTTCGTCTAGAAAGATCGTGCCGCCCTGTGCCGCTTCGAAACGGCCCGCACGATTGGCGACCGCACCGGTAAACGCACCACGGACGTGGCCAAACAATTCGCTTTCAAGCAGGCTTTCGCTCAACGCGCCACAGTTGACGCGGACAAAGGGGGCGCCGCTACGGTGGCTCAAACGATGAACTGCACTGGCGATCAATTCCTTGCCGACGCCGGTTTCACCTAGAATCAATACCGAAGCATTGCTTGGTGCGACACGACGGGTGACGCGATAAACCTGCTGCATCGCTGGCGAATTGCCAATGATGCCTGCGATCGGTGGCTCTCCGGGACCGTTTGGGGATATGCCGAGCATCGCCATTGAAGATACGTTGGTGTTTCTTAGTCCAGCGACAATCGCCGTTCAGAGCCTCTACTTATAAGATATCTTCGACGCCGCCTCGTCTTGGATCTCTAGAAAAACGCTTTCGTTTCCTAAAAATAGCCTGCCAACTCCATTTTGGGTAGCCGATACCTGAAGGAGGCGGATGACCGCAGAGCACAGGCGACGTCGGACACAGGCGACATCGGACACAGGCGACTCTATTGATTGGCTCGTCGTTGTTTTAGCGCGGTGATCCCGGTTTGACGGTAAAGTTCGCGGTCCAATTGCGTCATTTCGGGCAATCGGTTGCGAAGTGCGATCGTGTCGAGCAGCTCGGCATACGCTTGTGGCGACGACGGAGGATCGGACATCCAACGGATCGCAGCGGGCCAGCGATCACTGTTAAAGGGGGCGACAGCGTCACCAAAGAAGACAATGGGCACGCCCTCACCCATGGGTAGCCGGCGAACGCGATCGATCAATTCAATCGGTCTGGCATCGGCCAGGTTAGTTTTGCTGACGATCAGTCGTAGATCGCTGCTAGCAGCCACCGCGCGTTCGGCTCCGGCCACTGAGTGCGCAATCATGACCGCGTAACCGAGTCGCTTCAAAATGGTTTCTTGGGCCAGAATCATTTCTGCCCGAGTTTCTATCAAGATTGCGATCGGCAGCGATTCCAGCGATGCCATCTCTTTTAATGTTTTTAGGACCAAACTGCTGCCGGGATAGTCGCGCTGGATACCCATCGCGGCGATGATAGTGGCCGCTTCGTAACGAATGCGAGGCTCGGCGGAAATCGCAGCGACGACCAACGGAGAAGGATTGGGGGCGGCGGACAGCAGCAAATCGTATCGCTGGTCCGCATCCGGCAACGAACCGATCAAACGCAGCACGCCGATTGCGGCAGGAACGTCCCCGCTATCGACTGCATTGGAAAGGATGCCGACCCAAGAAGCGGTCTGAAGCGTCGGAGCGAAATCGGAAATGAAAGTTTCCATCTGTTTTTCGTCACCCCAATCGGGATCTAGGATCACGCGATAGCTTAGTTCGGCTGCTAAAACCTCATTGGCGACGTTCAGCGGTAGCGTCCCGATTCGTCGCAACCGCGATGCGGCATCCGCCGCGTCGCGATAGGCAGCGAGCATCGCTTGGACTTCGCGAAAACCGACACTCTGGCGATCCGGATTTACGCTCCACAGAATTCGCGTTTGGAAATCATTGTCAACGGTTTTTGCCGTCGCTCGCAGCCGCCGCAACTGGCTGGCCAAAAAATCGATTCCAGCAGCCGAATCGATCGTGCCCGCCGAGACGCGTTGCAATCGTGTTGTGGCATAATCAATTTCGTCTTGGGTGGAATCAGGGGCCAACAGCGTGGTGACCAATTCGCTCGTCGCCGCCTTATGATTGATCCGCACCAGTGCCTTGAGTGCTGCCAGCCGTTCGGCTGGTTTGCCGTACAAGGCAAGTTGCCGCAGCGCATCGATCCCGCCATCACCCAGCCGCAGCATCGTTCGCAAAATATCGTCGCGCGGCGCGGAGGGCGAATCAGAAACAACATGGTTGACCAACGCGGCGATCGCAGGGTTTCCGCCTGCGAGGAGGGTGCGTACCGCATCGATGCGGGCGTCGACCGAGGCGGCATCCAAACGGTCGATCGCGGCGGTCAACCGCTTTTCCGATTGAGCGTTTGCGGTGGCAGCTTGGGAAAGTTTTTCGACAAACTTGCGAGCCGGCTCCTCGAGTTGGTCCGAGCGAACCATTCGCAGCCGCAGCGCGGGCTCGATCTGTTCTGCCATTGCGGCCAACATCGCTTCGTTGATGTCGCGGGCCGCCGCCTCGCTGAGCAGCGTGTTCACTTCGCTCCAACGCCCCACGCGGACCAGGGCTGCGACCGATTCGGCAAGCTGGATATCGCCCCGGCGAGCCTTGATTTGCAGTTGTTCGCTCAATGGATCCGAGGTTGCTTCGCCCGCCTGCTGGTCAGCCGCAGCGGATCCCGAATCGTCTCCGAACAGGGGAGCGGCGGCAGGGGCGCCAAACAAATCGTCTTGAGCAACGAGGTTTTCAGGCCCCGGAGCAGCCAGCATTAATGTGGCAACCAGGGAAACGACAGCAATGGCTCGGAGGTAGCAGGACATGAGAACCGTAGGTGGATTGCAGGGAGAACGCTGGGCAACACGCTCTCATCATAATCAAGAAAATGAACGACAACGTCGGATCGCCTGGATCCCGCAAAGAGCAGGGCAAATTATGGCCCGCCCCGCGTTTTCACAGGCTTTTGGTACCATGGGCGTTGGTTGTCACGGGCCGCTTGGTTCATCCAGAGCCGTGTTTTTCCAGGGCCCGCGATTTTCTAGGGCTCGCGTTTTTCCTGGCTGACGCAGCGCTTACTGGGGGGCATCAAGTGACTGGACCAACTGTTGACGAAATTCCCATTCGGGGGAATTTTCTGGTGCGGTCGCCAATCGCTCGATTTCCGCGAGCATCCAGTTGCGGTAATTCTCCTGGTGCTGCAGTGCTTCCTCCTCGCCCGGCAGCGATGGCAGTGGAGGACGCGCGTCCTTGGCTCGCTGTAACTTCATCAATTTGCGATCCATTTCCAATGCCCTGGCGACATATTGTTCGGACCGCCGTGCTTGGTCGAGTGATGGATCGCGGTGATGTGACACGGTCGCGATCGGAGCGTTCCCATCGATCGCGGCGAGGTGCGGGTCATGCGAATGCCGCATGGGAATCGTAAAGGCCCAGATGATGATGCCACTTGATACCGCGATGGAAAGCCAAATCCAACGCATGGGAGGGCGTTTCTCGGGGGGCGGAGGCGAGGTCGTTTCGATTGTTTCAGGAGTCATGTCTTGATACACCAGAGGCGACACCTATCGGCATGCTGTCGCAGGATTATTTCGTCAAAATGGTTGGCAGGTTGTTCGCGATTTCTTCGAAGATCGCTTTGAGCTGTTCACCATCATCGGCGTGATAGTGTTTCCCGCCTCCGGACGCAGCGACTTGTTGCATCCGTTGTTGATTCGCGCCGCTACCAAACGTCACCGTATGAATCGTGAGCGGATAGTTGGCGGCAAAGAACTTTGCCACGGTGAGCGGATCGGTGCCTCGGTTATGATTGCCGTCGGTCATCACGACCATCGTCTTGGCCGCATAAGGGCGTGCTGCGGAATCCAGTAACGCTTGGATACCGGATTGCATTCCGTCCCCAATCGCCGTATTCCCACCGGGATTTAGAGCATCAACGACGGTTCGGATTTGTGAAAAATCCTTCACAAGCCAGGCATCAAGCGACCCGCTCGACGCGTAGCTGGCGACCGAAACCTGTTCTTCTTGGACGGTTGTATCAAGCACGTTTAAGAACGCATCCACGGCGATCACCAATTCCTGCCACGGCTGCATCGGGCAATTGGGCAGGTTGAAAAAATCTTGCCAAGCCCATTGGTTGTAGGTCATTTGGTTGTAGCCAGAGGCATAGTCATAGCTTGTCGTGGTTTTCCCGTTCCCCTTTCCATTCCCTTTTCCATTGTTGCCTTTGGTTGTCACTGTCTTGGTCATCACACCGGCTGCCACCGCAGCTTCTTTGACCAAGTCCGAGTTGGGGTCCATGCCCTCAGGCCAATCGAAGTTCAGGTTGGGGACCATCGATCCGCTGCGATCAAGGATCAGCGAGATATCGCGGTCGACCTGCATGGCTACCGATTCTTGGCGAGGGCCAAAGTCGCTTGCGTTGAGCATGCCAGGGATGACAAACGGCACACGACCCGAGAGGGATCCTGTGTCACGACGTCCATTGACACGAATGGCGCTGGCGATCAATGTCCCGCTTTGCACCGCCGCGGTCGGTAACTTTTGGAATTCGTAACGGCCTGTTAAGCCGTTGGGCTGCGTGGTCACGCCAAATTCAATTTCGTTGGCGGAATCTTCGCTGCGAATTTGCAGTGGTTGCCCATCCACGTTGTTCAGCGCCGCAGTAGCAATCGCAGCGGCCTTTGCCGCTTCGACGGTTTGATGTTCGCTGAATGCGCGGCCGCCCGCACGGGCCGCCGCATCGGTTGCAACCATCAACTCGGTACGGTTCAGTTGCATTTGGGCACTGTTGATACAGAACGCGGCAAGCAACGCCAGCACAGGTAAAATCAGCGCCATCAACGCAAATACGTTCCCGCGTCGTTGTCGATGCGATCGCGTAAACGAAGCGGTGAGGATGCTGGAAACGGTGCGATGGAAAAGTCGTGTGGTCATGGGGATGATCGCAGCGAGAAACGATAGGTGTGTGGGGAGTTAACTCAATGAATGACGGCGGTGTTGGCAAAACGTTATTGTTCGTAGAACCCTTCGTAGCGTTCGGTTTTCATTACCGCTTGGGTTTCGATCGTTGTATTGGGTAGGAACATTGGCGTGAACATCGCAATCGCCTGCAGATCCACGCTGACCGTGACGGTGATCGTGGATGAGTCAAAGTTGACGTCACTGACGGTGACGTCGTAACCGCTGTCATCGAGCAGCGAACCCATGATGCGATCCGCTTCAGCGATCGCTTCGGCTCGGGTTGCTCCTGGCACCATCGCGGTACGCGCTGCGAAATAGGCAGCGTCTTGCGCCAAGTTGCGAGCCATATTCATTCTGGCAAATTCCATGCAAGTAAAGATCATGACAAACATCAAATTCGCCACGATTGCAAATTCCACCATCGCAGCTCCATCGCGTTTTTGGCGCGGTCTGCGGCGTTGGAAAGCGGTTCGAGTTCGGTGACGTTTCATGAATGTAATTGCGATTGAAAAAGTGAGATGCCGCTTGGCGTGACGTCTATTTTTTTCCGAGGTTTTGGTATTCTTTGCGCATCGTGACGCTGGTGGTCATCGTCAGATCGGTGAACATTCCCGAAGCAACCAACAGGTTGCCCGCACAAGGAACCGTGACCGTGATCGTGACGTTTTCCAATGTGTCTGCGTTGTCAAATCCAGGTGAACTGAAACTGACCGAACTACTGCCGTTATGTTGGATGTTGCGTTGGTCCAAGAATTCGATCACACGAGTCGTCGCATCGCTGTTGGTATAGCCTCGGCCGACACCACGGCGAGCTCCTTCGTAGGCGGCAAGCGTGATCGATTCTCGCAAAAATAGCATCGAGCACAGGTCGATCGTGCCCAGTGTCAGGACAAGGAGCACGGGGATGCATACAGCAAATTCAACCGAGGCAACGCCGCGGCGTTTTCGTCGTCGCGTTGCCGGCCGACCGCGTCGCGGCGGACAGGTGTTGGAGGTGCATCGTTTAAACATGGTTACAAATGTCATAGGGTTTAGACCGGTTTGCGAAGCAAGGAAGCCGGCTCTATGGGAAACCTAGCTCGCAATCTGCCAAGAATCGCTAAATTTGCAAGGTTTTTTCCTGTCTTGGCCGCATTCGCATGCATGCCCCCCTGTGGAATGTTCCGCACCAGACGAGGAAATGAGCAAAACCAGTGGGAAAATGCCAGCTTTCAAAGGTGCCAGCTCTCAAAGGTGCCTGTGCCCCAAGCGTAGCCTGCCTCCTTTGCGCCTAACAAAACTTGGATTCGGAAATCTCGGCTTTTCGGATGTCGCTGCCGAGATGGGTGAACCCGCGACCACGACAAAACGTCTATCCTTAGTGTATTGAAAACACTAACTGAGATGAGAGTATGGGCGAAAGCTTTCGCGGCAACGGATCGTTAGCTCTGCTGACGGATCTCTATCAACTGACGATGGCGTATGGCTATTGGAAGACGCAGCGGCACGATCGCGACGCAGTCTTCCACCTGTTTTTTCGCTTCAGTCCGTTTCAGGGTGGTTACGCGATCATGGCGGGCTTGGCTCCGTTGGTGGAAACGCTCGATGACTTTCGCTTCACACCCGACGACCTTGCGTATCTAGCAACTCTTCGTGGCAATGATCATCAACCGCTCTTTTCCAAGCCGTTTCTCCGCTATCTGAGTGAGCTGCGGTTGAGCTGTGACATTGACGCGGTTCCCGAGGGCACGGTGGTCTTTCCACACGAACCATTGCTTCGCGTTCAAGGTCCCATTCTGCAATGCCAGATTCTTGAAACACTGCTGCTGAACAGCATTAATTTTCCGACGTTGATTGCCACGCGGGCTGCCCGCGTATGCCAGGCGGCTCAAGACGACACGGTGCTCGAGTTCGGGCTTCGCCGAGCGCAGGGGATCAACGGCGCGATGACCGCGACACGCGCCGCATATATTGGTGGCTGTCATGCGACCAGCAACGTGTTGGCGGGAAAGCATTACGACATCCCGGTCAAGGGAACGCATGCCCATAGCTGGGTCATGTCCTTTGATGGAGAACACGAAGCGTTTGCTGCCTACGCGAGCGTGATGCCAAACAATTGCATCTTTCTTGTTGACACCTACGACACGGTGCACGGAGTCGCCAACGCGATCTTGGTGGCGATGGAGTTGCGGAAGCAAGGCCATGAAATGATTGGAGTGCGGTTGGACTCGGGCAATATGGTCATGCTCAGTCAACAGGCCCGTGCGATGTTGGACGCAGCGGGATTACCGGATGCCAAGATTGTGGCCAGCAACGATCTGGATGAACACCAAATTCAAAAGCTCAAACTCGACGGAGCTCAGATTGATATTTGGGGAGTCGGCACGCGATTGGTGACCGGATATGAGCAACCGGCGCTTGGTGGTGTCTACAAATTATCGGCGATTTGTGATGCGGAGGGGCAATGGCATGACCGGGTGAAGTTATCCGAACAATCGGTCAAAACGTCCAATCCGGGGATCCAACAAGTCCGGCGATTTTACAGAGCGAAGCAAGCCATCGCCGATGTCATTTATGATGTCCGCGATGGAACCGCAGCGTCGCCCCATATGGTGCCGATGGGCTGCGATCAAATTCGTTCCTTTCTTGCGGATGAATCCGAGGCAGATTGGCAGAGCGAGGATCTACTTGTTCCCGTGCTTCGCGATGGCAGCCGAGTGGGCCAGTGGCCTACGATTCATCAGATTCGCGAACGCACTCAACAACAGCTGGCAATGTTCTCGGGTGACGTTCGTAAATTGGTCGAACCGGCGGTCTATCCCACCGGATTGGATGTCCAACTGTTTGAAACCAAACGCAGGCTGATCGCGACGGCATCGCCGTTTCATGGTTGAGGTTCTTATCACGAAGAGATTTTCGATGCCGTATACCTATAAACATCCACGTCCCGCATTGACCGTTGATTGCGTGGTTTTTGGGCTGAGCGATTCCTCACTGAACGTCTTATTGATCCAGCGTGCGAATCCGCCTTTCAAAGGTCAATGGGCAATTCCAGGCGGTTTTGTTGACATGGACGAAGCACTCGACGACGCCGCTCGCCGTGAACTGCAAGAGGAAACGGGGATTGAGAATCTGTTTATCGAGCAGTTGTATACGTTCGGAGGCGTCGACCGTGATCCGCGCGGGCGTGTCGTTTCGGTGGCCTACATGGCACTCGTCCGCCAAGAAGATTGCCAGCCCAAACACGCCGACGATGCGGCAGACGCCGATTGGTTTGCTGTGAATTCGCTTCCCAAGTTGGGGTTTGATCATCAAGAAATTTTGAAGATGGCGCACGAGCGAATTCGTAGCAAAGTTCAATATCAGCCGATTGGATTCGAATTGCTGCCTCGTAAATTTCCGCTGCGTGATTTGCAGCGACTTTACGAAATCATTTTGGATCGCGAGATCGACAAGCGAAACTTTCGCAAAAAGATGTTAAACATGGATGTGTTGGAAGAGCTTGACGAGTTCGAGCAAAACGTATCGCATCGTGCGGCCCGCATGTATCGATTCAATCGCCGCAAGTACCAGCAACGTTTGAAGGAAGGGTTCCACTTTGAAATCTAAACACGAAGCCTTGATTCTTGTCGATATCCAAAATGACTTTCTGCCCGGTGGTGCCTTGGCAGTCGCCCGAGGCGACGAAGTGATCCCGGTGGCGAACCGATGTGTGCCGGAATTCGATAATGTGATCACTACCCAGGATTGGCATCCCGCGAACCACTCGAGCTTCGCCAGCCAACATCCAGGTCGCCACATTGGTGATGTCGTGAAGGTGGGCGATGCCGATCAAGTGTTGTGGCCCGATCACTGTGTTCAGCTGAGCGAAGGTGCTGCGTTTGCCGATGCGCTTGAAATCCGCTGCGACGTCGCCATTTTTCGAAAGGGCACCGATCCAGCGATGGATTCCTACAGCGGGTTTTTTGACAACGGTCACAAACACGCCACGGGACTTCACGAGTATCTCCGCGAACATCAGATCAAGCGTCTGTACATCATGGGGCTGGCGACCGACTACTGCGTCAAGTACACCGCACTGGACGCCGCGATGTTAAATTTCGAAACGTCGGTACTGATCGACGGATGCCGCAGTGTCAGTCAGAGTTCCGGCGATCTCGAGGACGCGATCGACGAGATGAAGGCGGCGGGCGTGCAAATCATCCACAGCGATGAAATCTTCTCTTGATCATCAGCGATGATCGCGTTTAGGTCCACTGACGAAGGAGTTGCCGCGATAGAAGAAACGCAGACGCTCGTCGATCGCCTTGCTGATCCCAATCCGCGGCGTGGCGTAAACATCGGTCGCAGGCGAGGGGGATCTCGGCTGAGCAATCAAGATGTTGCGGTCCGTCGTTAAATTGATTCCATCATCGCCGCGGTCCACGGCGAGGGCTTGGCAGAGCATCGCGGGGCCGCGGGTCAAACGTTTCAGGTCTTGCGTTTGACGGTTGCTTTGCATCTGCTGGATTCCCCACTGCGGCTGGATCGCGCGGATCAAAACCGCACTTCCGCGTCCCGGGCCTTCGGTGACGGCATTCATGCAGTATTTCGCGTGGATCGGATAGACATACAATGTGCCAGCGTCCATAAACATCGACGCGTTGCTTCGGGTTTTCCCACGTGCACTGTGGCTGGCGGGATCCCCGTCGGCCAAATAGGCTTCGGTTTCGACAATGATTCCACCGACCCATTGCCGATTCGTACGTCGCACCAGACATTTGCCAAGCAATTCTCGAGCGACGATTTCAGTCGGCCTCGCATAGAACTCGCGAGTCAAACGGTCTTTTTGAAGTGGCAATTTATTCATGACAAAACAAACTCGCGCTTTTGCAGCACGTTGGATCTTTCCCGTTTCGAGTCCGCCTATTCATGGTGGTTGGGTCCGCATGGATCGTCAACAGATCGTCGAAGTGGGGCAAGGGGCGGCACCCACCGATGCCGAGGATCTTGGCGATGTGGCACTACTGCCAGGCTTGGTCAACGCGCACACGCATCTCGAGTTTTCTGATTGCGACGCTCCGATTGGCGAGCCCGGCATTACGCTGTACCGCTGGGTCGGCCAAGTCATTGCAGCACGGCAATCGACCACGGGCCAAGCAAAAGCCGCGGCGATCGCAAAAGGTTTGCAGGAATCGTTTGATGCGGGGGTGAGTCTGGTCGGCGAAATTGCGACGCTTCCGAGTGAATATCCGTCGCAGTCTGATTTCTCACCACACAATCAATCTCCTGAACTCATCACGTTTGCCGAGACGATCGGGCTGTCACAACAACGCGGCGACGAGCGTTTTGCGCTCAGCGAGCAACATGTTCAAACACAACCCAGCGGTGGCATTAGTCCTCATGCGCCTTATTCGACATCGCGTCCGCTGATTGAAAGATGCGTTCAATTGGCGTGCCAAACGGAGCGTCCGCTAGCGATGCATGTTGCCGAATCGCCTGCCGAGCGACAATTGTTATGTGGCGGATCAGGACCATTTGCCGAGACGTTGAAACAGCTGGGTGTCTGGGATGCATCGCTGTTCCCGTGGGGCGATCAACCGTTTGAGTGGTTGATCGACCAGCTTGCCAAAGCACCCCACGGTTTGCTTGTGCATGGCAACGATCTTCAAGTAAACGAAATCGAAAAGATCGCCAATCACCCATCGCTAAGTGTTGTTTATTGTCCGCGGACGCATCACTTTTTTGGATACTCACCCCACCCCGTTCTTGCGATGTTAGAGCATGGAGTTCGGGTTGCGCTAGGGACCGATTCGCGTGCCAGCAATCCTGATCTGAATCTCTGGCGAGAGATTCAGTTTCTGCTGAATCAACGTCCTGACATCGATCCGGAAAAGGTGCTCGGTATGGGGACGATCCAGGGCGCCGATGCGATGGGAAGGTTCCGGCACGGACGATTTCAGCGAGGTGCGTTCGCTCAGTTCAACCTTGTTCCCACCAGTGCCAATACGTTGCAGGGGGTGTATCGGGACTTTGCCGAGCAACCCCTGAAACGCGGCGTATGATATTCCCGGCGACTTGGGTTATGCCGCTCGTTTTACCTCGTCGTCCGCAATCGCAGGGCGCTGGGGTTCGGAAGCCGAAACCCGTGCCCGCCGTAGTTCGCGAATTTTTTCGGCATGATCGTGAAGTTCGCTTTCAAGATCGCGAATCCGATTGCTTGCCTTGGCATTCGCCTCGAGACTGTCTTCGAGTTCCGCGGTCACCCGGTCGAGATGTTCACGCAAATCAATGATCTGGGTTTGCAACGCATCGTTTTCGGGGCGCAGTTGCTCGGATTGTTCGAGTTGGCTTTGCAGCTCTTGGATCGTCGCATGTTGATTGTCGATGGTCGCTTGGATCTGGCTTCGTTGATCGCGAGTCTCATCGAGTTGCTGCTGCACCTCCTCGAATTGATGTCGCAATTGGCTAAAGTCTTTCAGTTGGCTCTTCAGCGAATCGAGTTGGTCGGTTTGCGCCGCGATCTCTTCGCGGCGTTCTTCGTTAACGCGGCGAAGTTCTTCGAGTTGACCCTGGGTAAGTTGCAGTTTTTCGCGAACCGAAGCGGATACCTCGGCTTCCTGTTGCCAACGTTCGCTTTGGTGTGCAAACTCGTTCTTCGTCTTTTCAAACGATACGATTTCGTGTTGAAGTTCCACAATGGTTTGCTTCGCGAAGACAAGTTCTTCGGCCGATCGCTGCAAGTCAGCGAACTGAGATTGCATCTGCTCGAACTCGGCCTGCCGCGGTCGGATCGAACCACGCAGTTGGCTATTTTCGTCGGCGAGTCGCTTGATTCGCTCCGAGGATTGCTCGATCTGGACCTTCGCCTGCTCGAGCTGAGTCTTGTGCTGCTCGAGCAGTGTTTTGCTTTGGTTCGACTTTGCGTTGGCTTGTTCCAACATCGCGGCCGTTTGTTCGCGTACCGCACTTAGCTGTTGGATTTCGGCCACGTGCCGTTCCCGCTCGGACTTCAGTTCGTCCAGTCGCAAGGTGGTTTCGATCAATTTGGACTTCGTTTGATCCAATTCGTCCTGGCGGCTACTTAAACGTGATTGAGTCTCGGTGAGTTCGCTCGTCAGTTGTTGTATTTCAACAAGACTCTGTTCTCGCTCGGAAGTCAATTCGTCCAACTGTCGCACGGTTTCCGAAAGTTGCGATTGGGTTTGTTCCAGTTCACTTTGACGTTGACCCAGGTCGGTTTGAGTTTCCGCAAGAGCCGTCGTGGATAGTTCCAGTTCGCTCTTGGTTTGCGTCAGTTCGAGCTTGGTTTGTTCTAATTCGGCGGTCGCAGTTCCCGAAGTGAGCAGTTGTTGCTGCAGTTGGCTGATTTCGCTTTCTTGGCTTTGCAGCGTCTCGGTTTGCCGCTCCAAGTCAATCATCGCGCTCGACAACCGTTGTTGCAGTTGCACAAGTTCGCTTTGTTTGCCAGCCACAACGCTCTGCAGGGGTACGAGTTCGCTCAATTCGTCTTCGAGGCGAGCGATTTCGGCAACCTTCGTTTGTAACGATTGTTGAAGTTGTTCTTGGTGAGCGATCGCTTCGGCAATCGTCGCGTCTTTTTCATCGAGCTGTTGTTGCAGCAGTTGCACGTTTCCGTCCGTGCCACCGTGCTGTGTGTTCAGCGTGGCAATGGTTTCGGTATGCTGTTGGATTTCTTCGGCGAGTTGTTGTTGGACGCCGATCAGCTCGGCGACTGCGGCTTCCTTGTCGCTCAGTTGTTGCTGCAGCGATGCGATGCGGTCGCCCGTTTCGCTGTGTTGGTCAGTCAGCGTGGCGATGGTTTCGAGATGCTGTTGATTTTCTTCGGCAAGTTGTTGTTGGGTACCGATCAGCTCGGCGACTGCGGCTTCCTTGTCGCTCAGCTGTTGCTGCAGCGATGCGATGCGATCGCCCGTTTCGCTGTGTTGGTCAGTCAGCGTGGCGATGGTTTCGAGATGCTGTTGATTCTCTTCGGCGAGTTGTTGCTGGGTTCCGATCAGCTCGGCGATCTCGGCTTCCTTCTCGCTTACTTGTTGCTGTAGCGAGTCGTAACGATCGCCCGCGTCACTGTGCTTCGCCGTCAGCGTGGCAATGGTTTCGCTATGTTGTTGGTTTTCTTCGGCAAGTTGTTGATGGTGGTCCATCAAGGCAGCCAGCTCGCTTGTCTTATCGCTCAATTGCTGCTGCAACGCCGAGCAGCGATCCTCCGATTCACCCTTCGCTGCGATCAGCGTAGCAATGGTTTCGGCTTGCTGGCGGTAATCGTCGGCTAATTCGTCATGCTTCGCCGTCAACGCGGTGATCTCTGCATCCTTGTCGCTCAACTGTTGCTGCAACGATTCGTAGCGATTACCCGAATCGCTGTGTTGAGCGGTGAGTTGATCGATCGTTTCGGCCTGGGCATCGTTTTGTTTGACCAGTTGGTCGTAGGCCATTTTTTGCTCGGCCAAGGCGACGGATGTCTCGGCGAGTTCAGCCCGCAACGGCAACAGCGAGTCAAGTTCTTCGCTCATTTGGTCCAGCCGCGACTGTTTGCTTTTGATTTCGTCGTCGAGTTGGCTGAAACGTTCTTGTTGTGCTTGGGTTTGCTCGTGTGCGGCGTTTTGCTGCGTCGTTAACTCAGCAATCTCGGCGTCCCGCTGTTGGATCTCGGCGATCCGAGCGATGAGTTCTTGCTCGAGATTCTGATTCGTCTCAGCAACGTGCTGGTAATTTGCTTGTGCGGATTCGAGTTGCTGACGCAAATCGATCACGGTTTGGTCGTTGGACTCGGTGATTTCGTTTTGCCGCTGTTGCAGTTCGGCTCGCAATTTCACAAGCTCGTCATTGAGCTGGGTGTTGGTTTGGTTTAGATCCTGGATTTTCTGCCCACGTGTTTCGTTTTCTTGACGTGTTTGCTGGATTTCGGCGTCCAGGGCCGAGCTGGATTGCAGCACCTCTTGAAGCTGAGAAACAAGCAGTTCGTTGCGACTGACCTCTTCGTTCAGCCGTATCGTTGCCTCTTCGCGTGCAGCGACTGCTTCGCTCGATTCACCACGGGTGGTGTCCAGCAATGCTTGAAGCTCGGCGTTGCGAGTCGCCAAGTTCTCGTGTTCAGACGATCGGCTATCGAGCTCGCTGGATTTGGCGTTCAGCAGTGACTCGAGTTCGGCGACATGTTGCTTATGTTGACGAACGACCTCGCGCGATTTCAGATAGCGATCTTCAGTCTCACGCAGTCGTTTGCGATCCGAAGCGTTATCGCGATACCACAACAGGTGTCCCACCAGGAGGCCGGCGATCAGGAACGCAAGCATGGAAAAAGCAGCCGGGAGTCCAAACAACTCGGTCATCTTCGATTCCAAATGGAATAACACACATAAAGTCAACGAACAGCGTTGACGGCCGAACGCGGTGACGAGTTATCACATGCGAACGTCCAGCTCGTTTGGCTTTATCAGGAAGCTAGCCCCCCTGTCGACCTTGATTTCCGAGAATTTTTGACGTGAGGGGGCAGCACCGACCTCTAAACGTGGCGAATGAAATCGGCGGCAAAGCTGCGTATCTCGCTGCCATTGAGCACGTGGACCATCCGTAATTGTTGGACTTGTTCGTCGCTGAACGAGTTCAGCGGGACATGCACCAACCGTTTGTGATGCCGCCGCGCCAACCGTTGCCATCCCGAACCAGGCGGTAATGGTGATAGCAAAGCGATCTCGCGTCCGCGTGAATGCAAGCAAGCCGCGGCAATCAGCCGTTCTTCGAGCGTTTCGGCGTAGTCCACTCGAGGGTCGACCCAAACGTCGGGAATGACGACCGGCGGATACAGAAACAGGGCGCCACCATAGATGCTCAGTCCGATTCCCGGACCCACCATCTCGTCTTGGTAATTGGTAGCAAATAGTGCGAGCGTGGATTCCTCGTTGTGTTCTGCGAACCAAGTGGTGCGCCAGGGGTACTTTCGTGGGTCGGCGGGCGAATCGAACAGCATCACACAAGCATCGAGCACCCCGCGGCTCGGCGGCACGACCTTGACATAGATTTGTCGTTCGTACCAATGACGCAGCGTGTCACGAATGTCGATGCCATCTTTGACGCTGGTCGTAAATTTCTCGGTCTTGGCAAGATCGTTACCGATGATCGCTTGAGCACGGTCGAACACACGCGTGCGGAAATTTTCGATGCGAGCATCTTCAGGCGGATAGCTGCAATGGCTGTATGGATTCCATTTGTATTTCCAGCGTTCTTTCTCGTACGTGGTCGCGCGGCGCTGTAATTGAATGGTTTGCCACATTAGCGGCGGGCCTGGCAATCGGCTGACCAGCGAATGCGTTTCTCCGTCGGGCAAGCGAGCTTGGTCAATCCCCAGGGTGACTTCGGGTAGCGCTTCGCCATCGTCCTGCGGTGGCAATGGTTCCCGGTTGCCGTGTTGATAGGTGTTAGCCAGTTCGGCAACGTGCAAGGCAAACTGATCTCCGAGGATTTGTTTTGCCGCCGTCACAATCGTGACCAAATCGGGCGTCATACGGCGATGGATCAGCGACAGGTTGCGGATGTATTGCAAACACTTCGACAGCAGCAGTGGCGTGACACGGCGAGCACGATTGCCGAGTTCTTTGCGATAGCTATCACGCGCCGCGATCAGCAATTCCTTGACGCCGTCAATTTGGATGTTGTCATCGTTTTCCAGTTCGGATCGCGCCCGTTCGTACAATCCGGTGATGAAGGGCAATTCGCCATACAGGAACATCAGCGTGCGGTCTTTGACGGCAAAGCGTTCGGCCGGTTGCACGACGTCATGTTCGGGTAGGCTGATGTTGGCCGACATCTCGTTACGCGAACTTTGCTGTGTCGACGGTGCTAATTGGTTGTATGCTTCGCGAATCCATGGCCAATGCAGCACGCTGCACACAAACAGCGTTCGCTCGTGACGGGTTTCCAGTTCACGCAGCCGCATTGCCATGTGCACGATGCGGCTGCGGGTTTGGTGGTCTGGCGGCCGAGCGATGCTGGGCAGCAATGCGGCGGCAAAAATCTCGGGGGCCACATGCCGCACGGCAAAGGGATCCGGCATCACGGTGGAATAGGGACAAAACGGATCGGTTTCCAGGTCGACATAGGCTCGCGGCAGGTGCTCGCCCATCGCCGCTCGGATCGCCATGATCACAGGTTGGCAAGGATCGATCGGCACATAGCTGGTCGGGGGCGTTTCGGGATCTTCCTCGTCATCGTCCGAGGCTTCGGACTCGTTTTCGTTCCAGGGGCCTTGAGCCCATTCCGAGCGAAATTCGCTGGCGGCGAAATCGGGTTTCGGAGGCTGCAGGACAATCGACGCGCGAGGCAGGTCCAACACGCCCGCTTCGACCGCTTCGCGAAACGATTCCGGCAGCGGAACTGCCAAACAATCAAACGAATACTCCAAAAACCAACGGCGAACCGTCAGCGCAAATTGGCCGCTGCCGTGGATGATCGGCAGCACGGCGAGTCGTGGACTGATCCTCAGCAGAGCTGGGACGTCGTTCGTTTCAGAAAAATTCAAGGAAACTGCTCTTTTCTAACGAACCAATATGATCTAAATTCGTACCCACGTCGAAACAATCGGGTTTATTCAGGTGAGACGCCGTTAGGAGCAATTGCTCTGGCCACTCATTATCCCTCTCGCCTCTCCGATTCACTTTTCCATCATTTTCGACAATCGTCATTCTCAAAAACGCAGTTCCGATCGGAACTGCGTTTTTTTTGTCGTTTTTTTCAGTCAATCCTAACCCGAAGCGTCGGCGAGGGATCGCATCAAGATCCGTTTCCCCTCGCTGACGCGTCGGGTTGTGAAATCACTGCAGCGTGACCTAGACCGCCGCCTCGCTGGCCGTTGCCAACACATCGGTTGTTTCTTGGCAGAGATATTTTTTAGCCGCATCGGCGACCGCTTGCTGGTCCACTTTGCGGAATCGCTCGAGCAAATCGTCGGTGCTGGCGTACTCGTTGCGGATTAGCCATCGGCTGCCGACGCTGGACAGCCGGTTGCTGGGCCGTTCGCTTTGCATGATACAGGCGGCGGTGGCCTTGTTCACGGCTTGCTCGAGTTCGTCACTGGTGACCCCTTCGTCGGCGGTGCGGCGAAGCACATCGGCCATCCATTTGCGATTGGCCTGCATCTCGCTTGGTTCGCAAACCAAGTAGGCGAACCACGCGCCACAATCGGTGAATTCTTGCGGCCACACCGTCGCGGCCTCGGCGCGTCCGGTATCGATCAAGTCCCAGAACAGCCGGCTGCCTCCTTCGTCACCCACGATCGAAGCCAGGATGCGTGCCGCGTAGCGATCCTCGCTGGCCATGCTTGGTCCGGGACTCATCTGTACGAAATAAGCTTGCGCAGCATCTTCGATATCAAGTTCCGCATCCATGGAAATCCCGTCCGGCAGCGTTTGCGGATCGTCCGCCTGCGGTTCGGGGGTACAGGGCCGGTCGGCCCAATCGCGAGTTTGTTCTTCGACCGCTGCGACTAACGCATCGAAGTCGACGTTGCCGGTTGCGGCCAACACAATGTTTTCGCCACGATAACGGCGATTGAAATAGTCACGCATCGTTTCGATACGCATCGTTTCAATCGACTCGCTCGTCCCGAGCACACGGCGTCCGAGGCCTCGCGGGCTAAAGTGACGCTCCATCGCACGTTCAAAGGCACCAAACGGAGGTTGGTCTTCGTACTTGGCGATCTCTTCCAAGATTACTTGTCGTTCGGTTTCAAATTCCCCAGCATCCAGTGACGGGCTGAGCATATCGGTCAGCAGTTCGATGATCCGATCTTGAAATTTCGGCAGCACGGTGGCGTAGTAAACCGTTTGTTCTTCGGTCGTGTAGGCGTTGCTTTGGCCACCAAGCTCGTCGAGTTCGCGATTGACATCAGCAGCCGATCGCTTCGCTGTTCCCTTGAACATCATGTGTTCCAGGAAATGGCTTAACCCCGATTCGATGTCGGTTTCGTTGCGAGAACCCGCGCGAACAAAGTAGCCCATTGCCGCAGAATAACAGCGGTTATCAATCTCCGCTGCGATGCGGAGGCCGTTGGCAAGCGTGTGGTGTCGGAACTGCGCCATATTCAAATCGAACTTTAAGATTGCGGGTGGAGGGAACGGACAGCGGCATCCGGCAATTATTGCGGTGCAGACAGCTTTTTGGGACCGAGCGTGACGATGCGAAAGTCGCCCGGAAGATGGTCCAACCAATAAGACTTGACCTCGTCAAGCGTCAACGACTCGATGATCTGTTCCAATTCCGCTGTGGTTAGCACGCGGCCGAGTTGAAAGTAATCCGACGCGATCGACGAGGCACGCGATGCGCTCGATTCTTGCTCCATAATCAAGTTGCTTTGGATGCGTACTTTCCATCGCTCGAGTTCATCGATGCGGAGGTCCTCGGTGAATTTTTTGAATTCGCCGAGCGTCACATCCAAGGTTTGCTGGGCCCGTTCCGGTGTGGTGCCGGCATAGCCGAACACTGCCCCTAATTGCTCGAGTGAATGGCAGCCTGCGGTGATCGTGTAGCAGAGTCCTCGTTGTTCTCGCACGCGATCGAACAAGCGGCTGCTCATTCCGTCACTGAGAATCCCGATCGCCGCACGCAGTTTAAAGTAGTCGGTGTGCCCAAAGGGGATCCCGTTAAAGGAAAAACCGATGTGCGTTTGACTCGACGGAGAATCGATGTGCTCTTGACCGGCGGTGCCTTCAAACGTTGCCGCCGCCGCGATCTCGCCCGACTTCCAGTCGCCAAAATTCTGTTTGGCCCAGCCCACGACTTCCTCAATATCCAAATTGCCTGCGACCGCCAAGATCGCACCGCCTGCGTGATAGTGGGATGTGTAGAATTCGCGAATGTGATCGGGCGTGATCTTTGCCAAACTGGTCTGCGTACCATGGCTGTTGCGACCGAGTCGTTTTCCGTATTGCATTTCACGCAACCGGATCATTACTCGTTGGGTCGGTTCGTCTTCGATTGCTCGCAGTTCTTGCATCGCCATCAATTTGGCATCGTCAAGTTGATCGGCGGGCAAGTGCGGGCGACGTACGATGTGGGCATACAGCTCCAGTGCGGCCTGCAGCGAATCCGCGGGCATCGATCCACCGTACGAGACGGCCGAGGTCGAAACGCCAGACGAACGATCCATCCCAAGATTGTCTTGGATCGCGACCAGGTCACGGCTGCTGTAATTTCCCGCGCCACGCTGGACCATCTCGCAAACCATCGACGCGAGTCCCGCGTCGTCATCCGCTTCGGCATTGACGCCGCCTCGCAACGATAACGAAAACGCTGCGGTTCGCAGCCATGGCATGGATTGAACAAGGACCGCCATCCCGTTATCAAGTTTTTCGATATGGATGGATTCGGTCGAGGAAGACAACGTATTCAGGGCAATCCCTTCAAGGTGAGTTTCAGATACTAGGTACGGGTACTTAGGTTCGGGCGAGGTCGATCGAAACGACATCCACCGTTTGTACTCGACCAATCAACGTGTGAACAAGTGCGTCGTCGATCGCGATCTTCATGAATTGGCCTGCTTGACGACGGTTGCCGTCAAAAACAACGATTCGGTCACACGGTGTGCGGCCGACCATTTGCACGACATTCGCATCGGGATCCGCTTTCGCCGCCTTCTTGCTAGGGCCTTCCACCAGCACCTCGACGACGCTGCCCACCAATTTCAAATTGTCTTCTTTGGCGATCGCATCTTGGACCGCAAGCAACTCGTTGTTGCGGCGTACTTTGACGTCGTGCGGGATGTCGTCCTCGAGTCGTTTGGATGCCTGCGTTCCCGGTCGCACACTGTACTGAAAGATAAAGCTGTTCTTGAATCGGCAACGCTCAATCAAAGCGACCGATTTTTGAAAGTCCTCTTCGGTTTCGCCACAAAAACCGACGATGAAATCGCTGCTGACGGCGGCTTCGGGCAAAATCCGTTCGATTCGCTCGAACATTTCCATGTAGTCGGCGATCGTGTAGCCACGCTTCATTCGCTTCAGCACCGCGTCGGAACCGCTTTGTGCGGGGACGTGAAGGTAAGGCGAGCATTTCGGTAAATCACGCACCGTCGTCAACAACCGCTCGGTCATGTCTTTGGGATAGTTCGTCACAAATTTGATGCGATCGATCCCGTCGACCTCGTGCAGCTCTTCGAGCAGCGAAGACATGTCAGTGGTGTGATCCCCATCGCGATAGCGGTAACTGTTGACCGTTTGCCCGAGCAGCGTGATTTCGCGACATCCTTGCTCGGCCAACGTGCGAGCCTCGGATAAGATCTGTGCCGGCGGTCGTCCTTGTTCGGGCCCCCGTGTGTTGGGGACGACACAGTAGGTGCAAAACTTGTCGCAGCCGATTTGGATTCGCAAGTAAGCCTGGAACGGCGTCGGCCGCATCGTCGGATCGCGGAGCGGGTCAAATGTTTCATGGCTCCGCGCGATCGTCGCTTGCGATCCATCGGTCCGCGAGAGGGAAACGGCGAGTTGACGTCCTTCGCCGCGACCAATTCGCTGCAATAACTCAGGAATCGTGTGCAATTGTCCGGGACCGACGACCATATCGACATACGGAGCACGCTTGAAGATCGTTTCCTGGTCCTTCTGCGCCATGCAACCCATCACCCCAATCATTTTGCTGGGGTCGGCTTCTTTGGCAGCACGGATTTTGCCCAAAGCACTGTAAATTTTGTCCTCGGCATGCTCGCGAACACTGCACGTGTTGTACAGCACGCAGTCGGCATCCAAGGGCGAATCCACGACGGTATAACCGTGTCGCTTCAGGTCGGCGATAACCATCTCGCTGTCAAGCACGTTCATTTGACAGCCAACGGTGTGGATAAAAACTTTGCTCATGTCTTCTTTTTTGATTTCTCTTTTTCGGTTTTGCTGCCAGCGTCTTGGCTGCGCTGCACGAAGGATCGGAGGGCGTCGGTCAGCCGAGAGCGGCGACGATGGAGCCCCGAAAATAATAGCATTGCCGCGATTAACGAAAACACGAGCCACAGCACGACGGGTGGCGATAAGCGGATCTGGCTAATTTCTGCGAACATGCCACTAAGATACCCGCATGTCCATCCCGTGCGGTAGGCATCTTCGCCGCTCGGATGCCTCTTGCGAAGCCGAATTTGCGGGTTTCGCGGTGAAAATCAGGGCGATCACCAGAGAAATGAGGTTCTGGCGGGCAATCCCGACCAAGATTCCGCCCCGGCAAGCAAGATTCCGCCCCGGCAAGGAAGAGTGGGGATGGGAGTCTTCGCTACCGGACGCGCAGGAGGCCGAAAGTCTGGGCGACTTTCGATACGGGCTACGACCGAAATTAGCGGCCCACCAACCCCTTTGCGGCAGGCGTGATGATTTGGCCAGCAAGGGGCATCCAGTCACTCTGCTCGGGATTTGCCTTGTTCGCGATTTCGATATAGCCTTGGCGGTCAAAATAGAATCGGTGCGGTTTGGCATCCTCGGCCAACTTGATCGTCACGCGAAAGGTGTTCTTGATTCGCGTGACCGGCTCGAGGACTGCCGTCAGACCCAGCGGAGCAATATCGGTCACCATCGCTTCGGTCACGCTGGTTTCAGTGCGAAAACGCACAAAAAAGGACCATTCTTTGGGATCGCCCACCTCCACCGTGCCCAGGTCCAATCCTTGTGAATCGAGTTCCGGACCGTGAAAGACCAATGGTTTGCCGATCGTTCCACTGACCGGCAGATCGATCCACTCGGTTTGTGTCGTTTGCGTATCGAGCACACAAACGCGGATGTTCTCTTGGAAGGCCCCCGTGCGGTGGGTGGGCGAACGGTATTTCACATTCAGCTTGTAGCCACAACGTCCCTGCAGCGAATGCAGGTCAAGCGGCAAGAGCGGTTCAGTCGCAACCTCGATCGCTCCGCTGGATGTTTCGGTTTCCAGAATGACAAAGTCATCAAACACCTGGCTGTACAGCACGCACGAGGCTTCGATGGGTTTGTCGGCGCTGCCTTTCAGATGGATGAGCGCGTCGGAGTTCACCGCCCATGCCGATCGCACTTTTCCTCGCACGGTGAATTCGATGCTCGGTTTTCGAGGATCATTGGTTTCGATGATCGCGACCTGCTCGTATTGGTCGCTGACATCCTCGCCGACATTCCAGACCAAGGTGACCGGGCGGGATTCACCGGGGGGAACAATGCGGTCTTCGATCTTGGCAACGGTGCATTTGCAGCTGCTGCCTGCGGAGGTCAGTAAGAGTTCGTCTTGTCCGTCGTTGTAAATGACGAAGTCGTGAGTTGCCCCCTGGGTTCCGGGATCGAGCAATCCAAAATCAAATTCCGTTTGCTCGACCTTGGCGACAGGGTTCTTGCTCTTTTTCGCTTCGGCAATCTCCTTGGCCTCGGCCGCAAGCTTCGCCAGGATCGCGTCGTATTCAGCGCGGCGGTGATCCGGGACGCCGTACGGTTTGTACTTGGTTACCGAACCGAGCGCGATGGCGAGACCAAAGACGGTCACAAGTGCCAAGCCGCCAATCGCAATGCGAAGACCCGTCGAGCGGAGGGAAAACATGGTGAGGATCCGTTTTCAGGAGCAATCAGGGTGAATGAATGAACGGGGTGAATGGAAGAACGGGGATGAGGTCTGGCGATGCACCATCACTCATCCCCGTCGTGTTGATTCCGGCCAAACAAGGTTGGGTCGGATGTGTTTTTCAGAAGCAACCGAATTAGTTGCTTTCGAAGGTGCCCTTCAAGGTCGCTGCATCGATGAACAAACCGTTGAACATTTCGTTTGGCATCAATTCCACTTCGCTGTCGGCGTAGCCACTGATTTGAGAATCGGTAGCAACTCCATTGGCGAATTGGAATCCAGGATTCAAGTAACCGTCGCCGTTGCGGCCGTCGTAAAACTGTTTGACCGAACCGTCAGCCATCAGGATGTTGGCGATGCCGCCGTGCAGGGCCAACCAGTCACGGGTGTCTTGAAGGTAAAGGTTGTTGCCACCTTTTCCGGTAGGACCTTTGTTCGTTGCACCGGTTGTGGTGCTGTCAAAATCAAAGCAAGCTGCGATCGTTGCGTTGCCTTTTTCGCATTGCATTTGGGAAGCGATAGGAAGCGAAGAGTCGCCAGCAGCAGATTGCTTGGCCAACGAAATCGAATCCGAAGAGTTGACGTAGGCAGGGCCGTCGTTGAACGCTTCGGTCAACAGCATGCCTTGGGGCAGCAGTTCTTCGCCGTTGCTGTCGGTGATCGAAACAACCAAAACGGCTTCGTCGATGTCGCCAGGGCCGGCGTCGCCAAGCAGAGCGATACTCGACGATGGAATACGGCTGCCGTCGATGATCGACAATTGGATCGGACCGTAAGTGCCTTCGCGTTGTTTGAAGTCGGTTTGGTTGGCCGAGCGAGTGCTCAATACGATGTTGCTTCCGGTACCCGATGTCAGCGGCGCGTTGCGGACAAGGTGGTATCCGGCCGAGTAGTTCGTGTTGTAGCCTTTTTCGAGGAACTGGGTTCCAATGTGTGAAGCACGTTCGGGTGACCCAGCAGCCAGGGCAGGAGTGGCACCAAAGATTTGGCGGCAAGCACCTTTGTTCAGACGTGCTGCGGTGGTTCCTTTGCCGTTGGTGGAGTTGCTGCCGAGCAAGTCATTGAGTTTTTCTGAGCCTTTGCCGCCGTTGCTTGGGCAAAGCATGTCCGATGGAAGTGCGGCACCGGAATTGACAAGGTCAGCGACCCAGCCGTAGGTGTCCATGCATCCGTCGCGGTTGTAATCGCTCGCACCGGTGCACAAGCGGCCGACCTGGTCGCGTTCGGCGTAGGTCAGCAGACCGATACCAAATTGGCGAAGGTTGTTCGAGCAGGTGCTGCGGCGAGCCGCTTCACGTGCTTTGGCGAGTGCGGGAAGCGCGAGTGCCGCCAGGATCGCGATGATCGAAATGACGACCAGCATTTCGATGAGAGTAAAGCCTTTTTTCGACATTTTCATTCGTAAAGTTCCTTGTTTACTCTGGACCCACTTCGCAGAAGCAGCCCAGAATGGGGATGAGTAGGTGGAGTGTTGTGGCGTTGTCGTCAGCTTCCTGTGAAAGGGAGGCTGCTGTTTGGGTTGTCACGAACCAAGACGTTGACGATTAGCGCCACTCGCTCTGCTCTTTAGTTACTTGATCAAAACATGCACTGCGTTCGCTTGATGGAATCATCTCCATCCAAGCCACCGAGTGCGTCGGTATTACGTTTAGCTAGCCCCCTCCTCCTTCGTTGTTAAAAACTGAGTCTCGGTAAGTAAAACGGATTAGTTCTCGCTTCCTTTGGAATTCAGCGAGTAGTAGCTGGACAGCATGATCTCAGGAGCTTCGACATCGCTGCTGGTCCAGTAATCGGGATGTTGAGTAAAGCCGTTGTTGATGTAGCCGTCGCCGTTCTTGTCCCCAATCGCACGAATCGATCCGTCGGCCATCAACACATAGGCGACACCTAGGTGCAGCGGAGCCATGCCGCGGTAGTCTTGTCGCGTTTTGTGGTTCCAAACACGCAGCCAACCTGAAACGCCTTCGCGGGGTGTGCCCGAAGGAAGCTTGGGGACTTCGAGCAAACTCCAGTCCGAGCCATTGTTGATGGCGACCGGTTGTCCGACCATCGATGTGGCGTAGAGTGCGCTATCGGGAATCGTTTCCCCCACACCGAGTTCCAGGAATCCGATCGCTGCGGCATCACAAAGTAGCGGAATCGTGCTGGCAGGAGCCTTGCCCGCATCGACTCGATTGGTCGATAGCGGGCCGCGTGTCTTGTAGCGACCGCGGGTATCGTTGATTAGTTGCGTGAATTCGCTGCTGGCCGAGGCAATCGCGTTACTGCATCCCTTTTCGTTTATGCTGGGGTTGCCGTTGTCGTCGAACGTGAACTCGGTGCGAAACAGGAACCAAGTGCCTGCGTAATTGGTGTTGTATCCTTTTTGGACCAAGCGTCGATCAACCAGATTTGCACGGCCAGCGAGGTCGTTGACTGATTTTTCGTCAATCTCGCGAGCGATGTTCATCACTCGGTCGCCCATCGCGTCTTCGAAGGGCTCGCTGCCGAGTCGACGACTCGAGAGACAGTCGACGCAAGGCGTGCAGCCTGCATATTTCGACAAATTGATTTCGCTAATGTCCATCGTCAACAATTGCTGGATCGCAGTTGATGCCATCGCGGGATTGCCCGGGCACCGCATCTCACTGACCAACACGCCACGATCCACCAGATCGGCGACCCATCCAAACTCGGTGGGAACACCATCGCGTTCATAATTGAAGTCGCCCGTGCAAAAGGTTGAATCCGGAGCGGTGACGGTTCGTGAGGTTAATCCGACACCGAATTGCTTCAGATTGCTTTGGCACTGTGTCCCTCGTGCAGCCGCTCGAGCTCGATTGATTGCGGGCAACATCAGCGTCGCAAGCACTCCGATAATCGAAATCACCACCAACATTTCGACCAGCGTGAACGCCGCAGACGCTCGCTTTGTCGGGGCGGAGGTGTTCGATCGGTTAGACAACATGACTTTTCTCGAGAGATTTTTTATGGGGAAGACGATGAAGTTCAAGCATTCCTGCGTATTCAAATTCCAGAAGATGAATGCAAGGTGATGGCAGTGATAAGATTGATGTAAAATTCGAACCTCGCTTTTGCTCGGCGGTGTTCGGATGTCAGTGATGACCACTGCCGCGGCCGACAAATCCACGTTCGAATGGACGTCGTGGCGTCAACGTTGCGGAGCATTAAATGTGGTCAGATGCTGCTTGAAAATGGCAATCTGAGTTACTCACAAAGCCTTCATCGCGTCTTCATGAACAAGCGGGGGGCGGGGGGAGACACAGGCTTAGCGTTTTGCCTAGAGATGTCTGCCGGAGCACCATAGTTGCCGGTTAGTGGCTGCGAGAATACCGCTGGGAAATCACGGATTGAAATATTTCGCATTTCCGAATGGGGCGGACGGGTCGAGTGCGTTAACGGACACTTCATAATTGCAGACGACGATTTACTCACAAATGAGACGGTATTTTGGATGCGTGACAGCAACTTTGAGCATTTTCCAGCAAACGGATCCCTCGCTCGACTTCGCGAACGCCAGCTCGATCGGCTGAACGCATTGTTGAGGGTGGCTCAGAAGCGTCCGTTTTATGCGGATCGGCTCGCGGGGCTGAGATTGCCACTGACGTCGCTTGAGCAGCTTCGGCAGGTTCCGCTGTTGACGAAGGCTGACTTGATTCCCGCGTCGCAGCCCAAGCCCGCGGGCATGTTCGATTTGCCAATGTCGCATTACACCCGCATGCATCAAACCAGCGGGACTCGGGGGTGGCCGCTTCCGGTGCTGGATACTCAAGACGATTGGAGATGGTGGATTCGTTGTTGGCACTACGTGTTGGACGTGGCCCAGGTGACCGAGAACGACATCGCCATGATGGCGTTTTCATTTGGTCCCTTCATCGGATTTTGGACCGCCAACGACGCCATGATCGACCGCGGGGCAACCTGTGTACCGCTCGGCGGAATGTCCAGCGAATCACGCTTGAAAATGATTCAAGATCACGGCTGTACCGTGCTGTGCTGTACGCCGACTTACGCGTTGCATTTGGTCTCGACCGCAAAATCGCAGGGGTTGGATCTGACGAAAAACAGCGTCTCGCGGATCATTGTGGCGGGGGAACCCGGCGGGTCGTTGCCTGCGGTCCGGAATCGAATCGAACAGGCGTGGGGCGCCAAATTAATCGACCATGCCGGGGCGAGTGAGCTTGGAGCTTGGGGATTCGGTAGTCTCGATGGACGCGGGCTGCATGTCATCGAATCGGAATTTATCGCAGAAGTGCTCGATTTCAGCGGCGACGATCCTGGCGGCAGCGAAGTCGCCGAGGGGCAGATCGGTGAATTGGTGCTGACCAATCTGGGACGTTACGGAGGGCCCGCGATTCGCTATCGTACCGGTGATATCGTGCGAGCGTTTCGCAATCACGATCAGCCATCGACATTTTTGTGGCTCGACGGAGGCGTGATTGGCCGAGCAGATGACATGATCGTTGTTCGTGGAGTGAACATTTTTCCAAGCAGTATTGAGTCGATTGTCCGCGAGACGAGCGAGTCGAGCGAATATCGGATCATCGTCGAGCAACTCGATGAAATGGACCAAATTCGGATCGAGCTGGAAGGGACGGCGGAGCAGGCAGCATTCGTTTCGCAATTGCTGCGTGATCGCCTTGCATTGCGGGTCGACGTGGCTGTGGTCGCCGATGGATCGCTGCCTCGATTCGAAGCCAAATCACGTCGTCTCGTTGACCAAAGGGCGAGCCAAGGTTAAACCGTGAGCACGATGAATACCTCTGAAAACAAATCTGCGTCAAGCGAATCCGACCTCACGCCCGTCTCGATCACCCGCGAAGGCGAAACGGCGATCGAAATTCAATGGAATGACGGTACACGCACTCGCTGGACCGTGGCTCAACTGCGTGCCGCATGCCCCTGTGCAACTTGCCGCGAAAAGAAACGTGGTGAACAGGAAAAGGAATCCGAGAAAAAGCAGGCGTCGCCGAAATCATTGAGCCTGCCGGTGCTCAGTGCCGAAGAGGCCCGTCCGCTGCGGATCGAATCGATGCGGCCGGTTGGCTCCTACGCCTACAGCATCGCGTTTTCCGATGGCCATTCCTCCGGCATCTTTCCTATGAAAATGCTGGCCAGCCCACCTGAATAATTCAGTGGGTGCCCTCCCTCTACTCTCGCTCGGGCAGCAGAAAACAGATGACTTCGCGATCGTTTCGCACGATCAGATGCCGGCCTGCGATGGTCGGCACGTTCCATGTCTTCGAGGTGAGGGCGGGCAAGCGAAGTTCGAGTTGATATTGTTCATCGTCTAATTGGACAAACAGCACGTCGCCTGCTTCATCTTGGACCACCATCGTATCCTCTACCACCAGGATTTGGCCCTGCCCCGAACGTTCGCGTCGAGGTTGTTGCCATTGCTGTTCACCGTCGGCGATTGCTACCGCTTCGAGCGACCCATTGCTGAGTGCATAGGCGGTGGCGCCGATGACCACGGTGTTGGCGAATTTGGTTTTTAAGACGCGACCAGATTGCCAAACCGACTTTGCGAAGAGGTCTCCATCCGCATCGGCTGTGACTTCGACAAGAGCGCTACCACCACCGTAGCCTTTGCCGACTAAGAATCGGTCGTCGTCGGCCAAGACAACGGACGAGCAGTTGGCGGATGCGTTGGTTTGACCTGGCCACTCGAACGACCACAAGACCACTCCGTCGTCGATGTGATGTCCGCTAACCGTGCTCTCGTTGACAATGACCACTTGGCGTTGTCCCGCCAATGTCAGCAGCATCGGCGAAGCGTAACTGATTTGATCTTCACCGGCGGACCAGCGGATTTCGCCGTTTGCCGCGTCAAACGCGATCAGACCTCGGCCGGCTTTGGCCAAGTTGGACGATGGGATCGCAGGATCGCTTGGTCCACCCAGCGGAACAATGCACATGTCGTCGACCAGCAATGGCGAAGCGGAGCGTCCCCAGGGGATCGCGGTTTCGGACTGCGTTTGGTTCCATCCGGCAAGCTTCAGTAAGTCGGCGCTCCAGATCTCTTCGCCAGTGTTAATGTTGATGCACCAGAGTTTGCCGGTGGCTCCGAGCGCGTACACTCGCTCGCCCATGATCGTAGGGGTTGATCGTGGGCCGATTCCACCGAGCGGATGCTCGTGTCTCGCTTGGTGGCTGACTGCCCACAGCAACGCACCATCACCAATCCGGTAACAGGTCAATGATTCGGTGGTGTCGCGTTGTTCCAGGGTGACGGCTCGGTCGCTACTAACAGCGAATCCCGCCCATCCTTCGCCGATACCTTGTTTCCACAATACTTCGGCCTCCGCTGCATCGGCGGGCACTTTGAATTGTCTCTTTGCGATGAAGCCGTTTCGCGAGTTTCCTAGGAACCCCGTTGAATCTTCGGCAGCAATCGTCTCTTCCGACGGTTCGAGCGGCGCAAGCGAGTCGGTGGATCCCGCTGCGATCGGAATGCGTTCGGGTTGATTGACACTCCAAAATCGTGGTTTGAAATCGGGGACCATCTCGCCGCTAAAGCCTTCGAAGCGAAACAGGCTGGCAAACACCACCGCCGCCGTGAACGCCACGATCGGAATCAGCAGTGGGTAGCCATGGTTTCGCGCGAGACGAAACAGTTGGAATAAAATTGTCAGCAGCGCAATTGCAACGACGCCAAACGAGAACAAGTTGGCGTTCTGATGGTCTCGTTCGGAAACGAATCGCTGCAGCAGAAAAACAACGACGCCCGCTGTGATGGCGACCACTGCAATCCGGACCGGAAAGTTAGGCTCGCGGTGAACGGCTAGCGGAGTGTGCTGTGCCAGTTTGTCATCTTGACGGCCCTGGTCATCGATCGGATTTGGCACGCCATCTTGATTCGAATCGGTCAAGGAAAAGTCTCAAGCTTGGAAGGGATGACTCGAAGCGAAGTGCCAAGTCGTTCATTCCCATCCATTGTACCGCTCGCTGCCAATGCCGCGTATGGAGCTAAAGAAGTGTACGAATCATGATTGCGAGACGTCGTCGCTTTCGACATCGATTGCAGCGATAGGCAGCAGAACAGAAAACGCGTTCCAGCCAATGGCGGGGGACGCGAAACATCGTGCTTTGGCATCGCGGACATTGTTTATCAAAATCGGCCATCTTTCTGCTCCTTTCGTAAATGAGAACTGTCAAATCACATACACCAGTAGAGTGGGGGGAAATGCACGTTTCAAGTGAACAAAACTTAACGGGGTGTTTTTTAACCACCCGGAGGATCTTAGCGGCGTTTTGTTTTACTTTGTCGAGTGTTTTTCCACCGTGAATGTGACAGATTCCCCGTTAAGAGATAAAAAATTTTTTGGAGAGCTCAATGGTGACTCGGCTCATACTGCCATATGCAGTTCTTCTGATAAATGAAGTAGGTTGGGCAAGCAGGGAGGAATTTTGCTGGTTGCCTGCTGGAAACTGTAGGGTGGACGTTTGCAGGATGATGCAGTTGAGCCGGTAGTAAGTTGCCGCCAAATAATGTTGCGCCACGCCGCCAGAGCGTTTACAATACGTGTCCTGCCTGAACTTCCCCCCCCGCCTCAAAACTGCTAATTCCCATGCCATTTTTTATGGGTGAATCGAAACCGCTGCCTGTCGGACGCACAGCGGCCTTGCTGATTGCCCTCGCGGTCATTTGGTGGGTCATCCAATCGCGATCTGTAGCCGCGACAGAGCCTTCTGGCTCGTTGCCGCAATCGGAGATCGACTTTTTTGAAAGTCGGATTCGTCCCGTACTCGATGAGCACTGCTATTCGTGTCACTCAAGCGACGCAGCGATTGTTCAAGGTGGTTTGTTGCTGGACAGTCGTGAGGCGGTACACACCGGGGGTGATAGCGGTCCCGCGGTGGTGCCGGGCAACGTTTCGGAAAGTTTGTTGATTTCGGCGATCCAGTACGACGACTTTGAAATGCCGCCGAAGCAGAAGTTGCCGCAATCGGTCATTGACGATTTCGTCACTTGGATTGAAAGAGGAGCGGTTGATCCTCGCACACAGGCCGCCGCTGCCCCGCGTCACGGAATCGATCCCGTTGCAGCTCGTGATCATTGGGCGTTTCAGAGCGTGGTTGCACCCGAGGTTCCGCAGCGGGAAATCGATCCACACGATCGAGATTGGGTTCGTAACCCGATCGACGCCTTTGTGTTGGCGAAACTCAGCGAGAAAGGTTGGCGTCCAGCCGCCAAGGCCGACAAATATACGCTGCTGCGTCGTGCGACGTTTGATCTGATCGGCTTGCCACCGAGCCAGAGTGAAATCGACGCGTTCCTTGCCGACGACTCGCCACGAAGTTTCGATCGGGTGGTGGACCGCTTGCTCGCGTCGCCTCATTACGGCCAGCGTTGGGGACGACACTGGTTGGATCTTGTTCGCTATGCAGACACCAACGGCGCCGATGAAAATCACAAGATGCCTCATGCTTGGCGTTATCGCGATTGGGTTTTTGATCGCCTCAATGATGATCAGCCACTCGACGAATTTATCATTCATCAACTTGCTGGCGACTTGTTGCCCACGGACGACGAACAGCTCCATCGTCAGCGGATCACTGCAACAGGAATGCTGGTGATCGGTCCCAAAATGCTGGCCGAACAAGACAAAGAGAAGATGCGGATCGACATTGTCGACGAACAAATTGATACGGTCACACGCACGATGTTGGGGATGACCATCGCCTGCGCTCGATGTCATGACCATAAATTTGATCCGATTTCGGCCGAAGATTATTACGCGTTGGCGGGCATCTTCGCGAGCACCCGGTCGATGCTGCATGAAGACTTTGTTTCGAAATGGATGGAACGCGATCTGCCGTCGACAGAGATCGACAAACAGCGGAGCGAACACCAGAAGAAGATTGATCGCAGCCGGGCGGCGGTCGAGAAAATCATGGCCGACGCCAACGCAGCCCTACTGGCACAATTGAAAACGGAGAAGTTGCCCGCCAAACCCGAAGACCAATATCCCGAAGCGACAAAGAAACAACTCGCCGCAGCTAGGAAAGTTTTGGCCGATACTGAAAAAGCGATGCCCGCGTATGACATCGCGATGGCGGTCGAAGAAGGGAGTCCAGCCACGTTGGCGGTGCACATCCGTGGCAACCATCTCAGCAAAGGTGATACGCCGGTGCCCCGTGGAGTGCCGAAGCGGCTGCAAAGCGTCGTCGGGTTTGACACGATTGCCGACGATAAAAGCGGACGTTTGAACTTGGCTCGCTGGCTGACCTCGGACGATCATCCGCTGACCGGACGTGTGATGGCTAATCGATTGTGGATGTGGCATTTTGGGCAGCCGTTGATGCGGTCCCCTTCGAATTTTGGTTTGCAAAGTCAAGCTCCGCTGCATCAAGATTTGTTGGATTGGTTAACGCGACGATTGATTGATGATGGCTGGTCGCTGAAACGCATGCATCGCTTGATTATGCTCAGCAGTACCTACCAAATGCGAAGCGACCTTGCGGACTATTCCGAAGATGACCCCGAAAACGAGTACCTCTCGCACCAGAATCGCCGGCGACTGGAGATCGAGCCTCTGCGTGATGCGATTCACATCGCTGGCGACTCTTTGGATCGCACGTTTGGGGGTAGCCCGGTTGATGCCGATGCCCCGCGACGATCGGTTTATTTGCTGATCAATCGGGCGGCGCTGTTGGATCTGTTTTCAACCTTTGATTATGTCGAAACCGCCAACCATATCGAACAGCGTCCCGTTACCACGGTGCCCAATCAGGCCCTGTTCCTGCTCAACAGCAAACTTGTCCATCAACAAGCCGAACGGCTGAGTGCATCGATGTTGGACCACGCAGACGATGAGGACCAAATCACCCATTTGTGGATGAAGCTGTATGGCCGTCCGCCCACCGAGGCCGATATCGCTCTTTGCCAGGAATTTATTACCGATGCCGCACGGCGACTTCCCGATGGGGCGAGTCCTCGACATGCTTGGTCGGGACTGTGCCGTACGCTAATTGCGGGGAGTTTATTTAGCTATGTCGATTGAATCCAAACCCAATGACTCGTGTTGTCAAAATGGGGCTCGGGCTCACCGCCGCGACTGGATCAAGGGATCGATCGGTTTAGGCGGCATTGCCATGGCCGAGATGATGTCGAGCAAGTCGGTCGCCGCTGCCACGTCGCTGGCGGATTCGGATGCGGCGTTGCCGCATTTTCCGCCGCGAGCAAAGCGAGTCATCTTCTTGTTCATGCATGGCGGCCCGTCACATGTCGATACGTTTGATTACAAGCCGCAGCTCGCCAAGCACGATGGCAAGCCGCTGCCGTTTGATAAACCGCGGATCCAGTTTGCTAAGACAGGCAACTTGCTCAAAAGTCCTTGGAAGTTTCGCCAGTACGGACAATCCGGCGCCTGGGTCAGTGATCTGTTTCCCCACGTTGCAAAGCACGTCGATGATTTGACGTTCGTCAAATCGATGCACGGATCCAACGAAGCTCATGGCGGGGCGATGTTAAAGGTGCATACCGGTTCGGACACCTTTGTTCGACCCAGTATGGGGTCGTGGATCAGTTACGGATTAGGCTCGGAAAACGAGAACTTGCCAAGCTTTATTACGATCAATCCGACCTTGGGACATGGTGGAGTGCGGAACTTCGGTTCGGCCTTTTTGCCGCCGATCCATCAAGCCACTCGGATCGGATCGACGCGTGCCCCGATGAAGAATGCAAGGATCGAAAATCTCGCCAGCGCCACTGCGACCTCGCCAAAGCTGCAACAGTTGCAGCTCGATTTGCTGCACAAGCTGGACGCTGCGAAAGCGGGTTCTGCGGGATTGGATGCGCAGTTGGCGGCGAGGCTGGAATCGTTCGAGCTTGCGTTTCGGATGCAGATGGAAACGCCCACGCTGATGGATCTTTCCCAAGAAACCGCGACGACGTTTGCCGAGTACGGGATCGATGGCGGCCCGACCGACAATTTTGGACGTCAATGTTTGTTGGCTCGCCGGTTGTCTGAATCAGGGGTGCGGTTTGTCCAGGTCACACATAATTACTGGGATCAACACAGCAAATTAAAAGAGAAGCACACTGAATTGGCGGGCGAGGTGGACCAGCCGATCGCTGCGCTGCTTGCTGATCTGAAACGACGTGGATTGCTCGAAGATACGCTGGTGATTTGGGGCGCTGAGTTTGGGCGAACACCGACCGCGCAAGGCAATAACGGTCGCGATCACAATCCACATGCGTTCACCTACTGGATGGCGGGCGGCGGAGTGAAGCGAGGGTTCAGCTACGGCCAATCAGACGAGTTTGGCTTTTACGCGGCAGAGCAAAAGGTTCACATTCACGATTTCCATGCCACGTTGTTGCATCTGCTGGGGATTGATCACGAGCGGTTGACCTACCGGTACGGCGGTCGCGATTTTCGCTTGACCGACGTCGAAGGCACCGTCATCTCGGAACTGTTCGCGTGACCGGCATCGTTCCAGTGGACTCAGGATCACGTGGACAACCCAGCGTGCGGTCGAGCCCAGACGTAATTGTTTGGTTCGATTAGGAAGCCTGATCTTCGGACGGCAGATTTTTCAGCATCGCTTGTTCGGTTAGCTGCTTTTCTCGCTTGTGAGTGTGCCATAGCTTTAGCACGATCCACAACGCGGCGAACGTTCCTGCGAAGGCGAGTGCGGCGTAGAACAGCGGTTGCACAAAGTTGTTGGAAATGTGTTCGGCTGCTTTGCCGGTTGATTCGATCGATCGGCCGACGATGCCCGCCTTGGAAACCACGATCGGGTTCCCATCGGCATCAAAGACGACTTCGTCGCCACCGAGAATGCGTTCGGGTTCAGCCAAGATGATCGTCGTGGTGGCGACTGTGAACAGCGATTTGCCTGGGTTCGCTTCGATGAAACGTCCCGCAAACGCGACGACTTTTTCAGTATCGTTACGGATCAGCGATAGCACGCCGGTTCGTTGTGCGGCGGGCAACGCCGCAATTTCGTCGGCATGACGTGCGATCACGATCGCTTGATCGTTCGTCATTTTGCTGGCCAGTTCGGCTCCGTCGTCGCCAAAATGTTTTAATAGCACCAAGCCGGCGCCGGGATGTTTTAGTTCGGTTTCGAGCGCCTTGGCGCCATAGCGAGTGACCGCGGTGCTGAGTGCTTTTCCTGATTCGCCCGCCGCGAGTTTGCCGAGCGCCGCGCGGACTTGCGATGCCGGGATCTCATCGAGTGCCTTGATCACAGGCAACACCGTGGCGCTATTGTCCAGAGCCATCAGCACTTCGGGGCCGTGCTTGCCGGTCAGTTTCGCGACCTGCTCGACCGCTTCTTCGCCCCCTTCGCGTGCCGCCATCGTTGCGACACGTTCTATCACTTCCTTACTGGCACTCTTGGCTAGAAATTCGGTCGCTTGTTCGGCCCCTTCTTTGCCAAAGTATTTGACAACGGCTTTGACCACCGAGGTGGGGATCGAACTTCCCATCAATCGCTGTGCTGTGGCGTCCCGACCGGTTCCCATCATGAACATGATGAACAATGCCGCCAACGTGTAGCCGCAAACATTGGGACGCGAGGCATTAAAGAGCTTCGTCATGAGTTACACCCGGGGAAACGATTTTGGTAAAGAATTGGTCGCGATAGGCATTGAGTAACTGGTCACACACCAGCGGTAGTGTTGCTTTTAATCCGCTGGCGTTGTCGATCGAACCGAGCCCGCGTGTTGCAGCGGTCTCGCTGGGCTGCGTCGTTAAAGAATCAATATTGGATTTATGCGGAGCACCGTCCAACAAGGTGGCTTCGAGCATGTCGAGATAGTCGTGCAGCTGCTCACTGACTTTGCCCTCGAATTTTTCAGTCATCCACCAATCGATGATCAGCCCGACGGCCAATCCAACACCCAGCCCGACGACGGTTCCCACCGGACCGACAAAGCTTCCGCCACCGGCACCTGTTGCCGCAGCACCCGCAGCGGTTCCCGCACCCGCAGCAGCACCGACGGCGGCGGTTGCGGAAAAACGTGCCAGCAGCCCAGCGACGATGGTGGTGGCCGCGTAACTGCCAGCTTCGCTAATCAAAATCACGACGATCGCGTTGTAAACGCTCGTCGCACCCTGCTCGGCGGAGAAAGATTGCAACTGATGTGAGATCGATTCGTAAAACGTTTCATATTGATCGAGTTGGACTTCGGGAAGGTCTGCCACTTCGAGCGACGCGTGCACATTAACGAGCATGCGTTTCTGATTGGCATCGATCTCTTTGCGAAAGTCATCGAGGATCGCGGCAATGTCATCCGTCAGGACTTTTTCCGAGAACAAATGCTTTTCGAACTTCTCCGCGACATAGCTTTGAATACGGTTGTCTTCCTGCCACCAATCGCCAGGCATTCGTTTGACGATTCCCAAGCGAGTCGAGATGCTGGTCAAATCGTTGACAAACGGGGTCACGCCACGATGGTAGCGGCGGATCAGCAGTCCGATTCGCTGGATGCAGCGATCGGCCGCTTCGCGGTTCAGTCGGTCGGTCTTTGCGATCTCCGGCTCGACCTCGCGATCAAAGAACGCGGCACGGACCACATCCCGAGAAGGTTCGAGAACCTTGGGAACGATGACATCAAATTCGTTTGGGGTGACCGGTTCAATCGTTGGCGTCTTCGTCACGTTGAACGTGGCGACGCCCACCAGGCATGCGATCACGACGGCCAGCAGCACTGCCGCGTTGGTCGACGTTGGGTTGCCCGCACGTTTTGTAAGCGACGGGCCTGATCTGGAGGAGCCCTTTCTCGATGGGTCGGATGTCATCGCCGTTAGCCCCGCCTGGAAATTGGCCTGTCTGCAGATTGGCCCGGTGAATGATCGAGCGAGTTTGAGGGTGCCGCTGTGCTCGGGGGATTTCAGTCGGATGTCCAGCGACGAGACATTCCAATTGATTATAGCGGATCTGCGTTCACCCGCCCGCAGAGTTATCCAAGCACGAAAAAACCCAAGGCAGCGTCGGGGCGCAATACCTTGGGTTTGTTCAGTGGTGCCTGCGTGCGCAGGCGTTTACGGTCCATTCAGCAGCGAGTAACTGCGAACGAAGTCGCAGCGATCTTGCCGTTGATTGACTCGGTTTTGGCTTTTACTCGGTGACGATATTGATACGGCGGCCTTCGCGGTCAAACATGACCTTGCCGTCGACCAATGCGAACAATGTGTAATCTTTGCCTTGGCCAACACCTTTTCCAGCGTGGAACTTGGTGCCAACTTGACGAACAAGGATATTGCCTGCGCGGACGGCTTCGCCACCAAACTTCTTGACTCCACGTCGCTGAGCGTTCGAATCGCGACCGTTTCGGCTGGAGCCCTGCCCTTTCTTATGTGCCATCAGTACCACCTGGGGGTTTTAGCGTGTTTTGAGCCACGAAATGTAGCAACCTGCCGCCAATCGATCAAGGCAGGCCTACCGCAGGATTCACGCTAGTTTTAGGATTTAGATCTCTTTTTATGCGGACAATTGCGGCTGGCACGCTTATTCTTCGCAAAATCAAACTCGCAGCCCCTCTTTGGATGGGGTTTTGGGCGGACGCTATTTTGCCTATTTTGACGATCGAATCGACTTGTGACGAGACCGCTGCTGCCGTGATCAGCGACGATGGGGCGGTGATGGGCCAGTGCATCGCGACTCAGGAGGCACTTCACGAGCAGTTTCGCGGGGTGGTTCCCGAGGTTGCCGCCCGTGCTCATCTGGAGCGAATTTTGCCGGTGATCGACACCGCGATTCGGCAAGCCAACGTTTCGCCTGATGATTTGACCGCGATTGCGGTCGCCGATCGCCCCGGATTAGCCGGTTCGCTGCTGGTCGGTGTTGTCGCCGCTAAGACCCTGGCGATCGCCTGGCAGAAACCGCTTGTCTCGCTGAATCACCTGCACGCTCACTTGTACGCCTGCCAGTTATCGAGTGAAGCGTCGGTCTATCCGTGCGTCGGTTTGATCGTCAGCGGGGGGCATACCAGTTTGTATTACTGCACCAGCCCGCTGGACCTCGAATACCTTGGCGGTACGATCGATGACGCGGCGGGCGAAGCGTTTGATAAAGTCGGCGCGATGTTGAGTCTTGGGTTCCCCGGGGGACCCGAGGTTTCAAAGTTGGCCGCCAAGGGCAAGCGAGATGCGTATGCCTTTCCACGCTCGATGATCCATGAAAAGCATTTCGACTTTAGTTTCAGTGGGCTGAAGACGGCAGTGCGGTATGCGATCACCGGTCCGGGGCAACAGGATTTTGCAAAACTGGAAATCGACGATCAGGTCAAAGCGGATGTTTGTGCGTCGTTTGAAACCGCGGTTGTCGACGTGTTGGTCCGCAAGAGTCGCCGGGCACTGAAACAGTACAAGTGTAAGCAGTTGATTATTGGCGGCGGGGTCGCGGCCAATGGCTATCTGCGTCAACAATTCGCCGCCGCCGCCACGCAGGATCACTTTGCACTGACGATCGCCCCACCGGATCTGTGCACCGACAATGCCGTGATGGGTGCGATTGCGTTGGAAAAGATTCGACGCGGCGATTTTGCCTCCTTCGATATCGATATCACTCCTGGACTGCAGCGTGGCTTCTAATTTATTGCTGATTCCAACCGCAATCGAACGCGACAAAATCATGTCGCGATTGGATGTGTCTGCGATCGATGATGGTTGGGTGACCCAATTGTGTGGGTTTGGCCAGATCGCTGCGGCGGCACGCACTTCACAATTGATTGCGAAGCACCACCCCGAACGAATCATCTTGGTTGGAATTGCAGGAGCATTCTCTGGTCGCGCGGATGTCGGTTCGGCGTATCGGTTTAGGAGAGTGACGTGTGACGGGATCGGAGTCGGCGCCGGTGAAACGTTTCGCTCGGCGTCGGATATCGGTTGGGCTCATTTTGCCGATATCGGGGATGAAATTGAACTGGGCGGATGGAGCGACACGTCCACGGTGGTCGAGGGGCGGTTGCTGAGTGTGTGCGCGGCGTCGCAGTCGGAGAGCGAAGCGGATGCTCGGGCCGATCGGTTTCCCGATGCAGTCGCCGAGGACATGGAGGCATTTGGTGTCGCGATGGCATGCCAGATGCACAGCGTACCGTTAGAGGTGGTTCGCGGGATCTCGAACGACGTGGGTGACCGCGATCATTCGCGATGGCAAATCGACAAGGCTCTGCAAGCCGCCTCCGAACTCGTGATTCGGCTACTCGATCGTCGTTGATCGCCCCGCGGTCAAACCGAAAACGCAAAAACCAAAGTGAAAATGAAAAGGCAAGATCGCAGCGCGATCCGCGACACTACTTCGCGAGCTCGTTATGCTGTAGGATCCGACAAGCATCGCTTGTGCAACACGCTAGCCAGAGAGACTCTCACGTGAATCGACCGATCGAACTTGGCATTTCAACATGCCCCAATGACACGTTTGCGTTTCACGCCCTAATGAACCGGTTGGTCGATTGGCGTGGTCTCGATTTTCATATTCGTCTGCTGGACATCCAACAGCTGAATGATGGGCTGTTTCGCAACGAATTCGACGTCGCCAAAACCAGCTTTCATGCGGCACTGCTGCTTAGCGAAGAAACCGTGGTATTGCCCAGCGGATCGGCGATGGGGTTTGGCGTCGGTCCACTGCTGCTATCGGCATCGCCCGATGATGCTGGCACCCCCGAGGACGAAAATAAAACGACGCTCTGCCCAGGGGAGCATACGACGGCGACGCTGCTGCTGAAAATCTTTCATTCTAAGGCGACAAACATCAAGCAGGTCGTCTTTTCCGAGATCATGCCGATGTTGCAGCGTGGTGAGGCCGACTTTGGCGTCTGTATTCACGAGGGCCGTTTCACGTGGCAAGACCAAGGGCTCGGCCGCGTCGAAGATTTGGGCGAGCGGTGGGAAACCGAATCGACCACGCCGCTGCCGTTGGGCGGCATCGTGGCTCGCCGCGTCTTGCCGGCGGAGGTGACTGCGAAAGTCCAACAAGTCATCCGCGATTCGATCGCCTTTGCCATGGCCGACCGCGACGCCCCGCTGCCGACCATGCGAAAATACGCTCAAGAGTTCAGTGACGAAGTGTTGATGAAACACGTCGATTTGTACGTCAACGATTGGACACTCGACTTAGGGGACGTGGGGCGTCACGCGATCACGATTCTGTCGCGGCGAGCACGCGAAGCCGGCATCGGGACCGAGAAAGCGATCGAAGTGTTTCGTATGCCGACTTAGCCAGTGCACCATTCAACGTTAGCGTTGGGCCAACTTTAACATTGCGGTAGTGGACGAGGAAACGAGTCCCTGAAGTGCGGTCGAATCGTGGGGACTCGTCGCCTCGTCCACTGCCGCAAACTGCAAGATCATTGCTGAATGACGCACGAGGCGAGTTTCCCCATGCTGGGGCAACGAGACTAAGTACTGTTGCCGCTAAACATCTGCTTGGCAAGCTTACAGGTTCTGCAAGTACTCGACGCCTTGTGCCAGCTCGTCGTAGGCCGAGTCGACGGGCATGTCGCGGCGGCCCACGACGAAATAACCGCGGTATTGAAAATTTTCGAGCAGCCCGAGTAGTTCTGGGAAATCGGCTGTCCCCTGACCCAACGGTACCGACAGCCCGCGGCCTGCCGCTAAGTCGATCACCCCGTCGACCGCACAGACAATCTGGATTCGATTCCCCAATGCTTTGATAGCATCCCGTGGGCTGTGTCGGTTGATGATCAATTGGCCAGGGTTCAGCGCGGCGGCGACGTAAGTGTCTTCGCTAGCATCCAAAAGCTCTGCTAGCGTTTCGCCCGATTCGGTGCCTGTTTCGGCAGCGAACATCGCACCGATTCGGGTGCCGTAGCGACCGAGATCTTCCATGACGCTTTGCAGTGTGATGTAGCGAGGATCGTCTTTTTCCTCAGGAATCATCCCGATTTGGTTGACGGCCACCGGGGCGCCAAGTTTGTAAGCAAACTCCATCGCCGCCTTGGTCGCTTCGACTCGGCGGTCGAGATCCTGGGTGACATCGTATCCCCGCCGAGTGGGAAAACGGACCGCAGCAACCCGTAAATTCAGATCATCCAGCATTTTCCGCAATTGTCGCAGCCCAGTGTCCGACAATTCAGAAGGGCGAATGCCGTTGCGCGCGTCGATTTCGATTGCCGATGCACCCATTGCTGCCACCAGCGGCAGCGATTTGCGTAACGGAGCTCGCAAGTTATCCAATCGTACCGCCACTTTGACTTCAGCCACAGAATTCCTACTTTCGTTTGCAAATGAACCTTCGAATCGGCGGCATTTTACTCTGCCGTTATCGAAACGAAAGCCAGTATGGCGATTGCCGCCGGATCGTTTCTGCGATCATGGTAGCGGTGCTGGGGCTCTGCGCCGTGGCGGCATCCCCGCTAATCCTCTCGGCTCAATCTCCTTCGCTAGCAAACAGCTCGATTTCAGGTTCGGCCGAGCGATCAAGTTCGCAGGCTGCCTTGGGGTCGTTGCCGGCTGATAGTTTGCCAGCTGATAAGTTGCCGGCTGATAAGTTGCCGGCTGACAGTTTGCCGGCTGATAAGTTGCCGCGTCACCTGTGGAACTTTGGCCGCGGCAGCGACAAGAACTTCGACGATTGGCCCGACGCGTGGCAGCGACGCGTAGGGCGTCGCTATCCCAAATATGTCAAAGTGGCGATTGCAGCGAAGAACCCTGCAGCTCAGCAGCAGTTGCTGGCCATCGACACCATGGTCATTCGCGAGTGGCCTCGGTTGCGTAAGCACTTCAAGGGATTGCCGGTGCTGCCGCCGTCACTTGCCGATGCGATGGTGGATCGCTATTTAAAGATCGAACTGGATGGTGGTTTGGTGATGACGCAATCGCCCCCCGTGAAAACCAGTCACGTTTATCAATATCGGTTCAGCGTCCGAGTGATGACCCAAGGATTGCGGCATGACCGCGCCCGGGCGGAGTTCGTTTTTGTCGATGACAATGGCGACGAGGTTGAGACGCATCTGACTGAATCGGTTACCGGGACCACCGCTTGGACCGAATTGGTGCTCGACCGCATCCGTGCGCCGCGATCGGCCACGGGTGTATTCGTTCGTCTGATTGTCGAGGGTGCCGAAGATGGGCTCGAGGACATTCGTGGTGAAATTGGATTTGACGACATCAGCATCGAGCCGTTTCCTCAGCTCCAACTCGTAACCGATCACCCAATGGGCATTCACCCAGTGGGCAATCCGGTGGATGCAGCGGCGACGGTGTTGGGGTTGCCCAGCGGTGCGACTCAGGTTTTGTTTCGTTTGATGGATGTCGATGGCCACGAGATCACTCGGCAGCTATCGGATATTCCCAACGTCGTTGCGGTCGATGGGGCGCAAACTCAAGCCGGACTGCGAGGAGCGTCAAAACCGAGTGGGTCACGGGGAATGCAGGTGCACTGGAAATTGCCTGATTTGGAACCCGGTTTCTATCGTGTGATGGCATCGCTTCAGGGCCGTAACCTCCGCACCTTGGCAACGGAGACCACGTTCGCGGTGATCGATCCGGCGATCGGGCAATCCAATCAAGGAAGTTTTGGATGGACGCTGTTTGAAAGTGGCCGTGACATGCCGCCACGTGAACTGGCCGGCTGGTTAGCTCCGTTGGGCGTCAATTGGGTCAAGATTCCATGTTGGATCGAGCCCAACGACACCGCGACAGCGGACCGAATTTTGGATGCCAGTTCGCGGTTGCAAGATGTCGGAATTCAGACGATCGGGGTGCTCGACGTGCCTCCTGAATCGCAAGTCCCTCTGTTCGACATTCGCGGTCGCCGCGATGTTGTGGCATCTCAGCTGTTTCGCGATTCGCGGGTCTGGCAACCGTTGCTCGAACCGGTGATGACGCGTCTGACGCTGAAGGTAAAGATGTGGCAATTGGGCGGAAATCAGGATTACAGTTTTTTGGACCGCAGTCATCTTCAGGAATCGATCGCAGAGATCGCAACGGGACTGCAAGGCTACGGGCAACCGATCGAGGTCGCGATCTGTTGGCCGTGGACCGAGCGAGACCTTTTGCCCTCGGAAACATCGTGGAACGCAGTGCAGCGGTCGAGCGAACCCGAGTTGACCGCCGATGAACTCGATGAGTATTTGCGTCTCGAAGAGTTGCAAGGCAGCCGGAACGGTCCACGAACGTGGGTGGTTGTCGAGCCGATCGAGCAAAGTCGGTACGGCCGTAATGATCGGATTTTGGATCTGGCAAAACGGATGGCGGTGGTGCGGAAACATCGTGTCCAGGCTGCATTTGTGTCTCAGCCGCGTGATCCCGAACGAGGTCTGTTGACCGCCGATGGACGTCCCGAGGAGATGTTGTTGCCTTGGCGTACCACCTCGTTGATGATCGGTAATCTGCGTCAAATGGGATCGCTGCGTCTGCGAAGCAAGGCTGAAAATATTGTCTTCGCCGGAGCGGATCGTGCCGTGGTGATGTTGTGGTCACCGAAGCCATGTGAAGAACTTATCTATCTTGGCGATGCAGTTCAGGTCGTCGATATCTGGGGCCGACGACAGCCCTTGGAACTCGCGGAGGTGGAGGGGCAGCTTGCACATCGCGTCAAAATTGGGCCTCGTCCGATCTTTATCACCGGAGCGGATCCAGCGTTGTTGGCGTTTCGTATGTCGGTTGAGGTCGAACAGGAGCAAGTCGATAGCTTGCTCGGGCAAACGCAACCGGTGGATGTCACTTTCACCAACCCGACACGCGAAGGGTTGGGCGGTTCGCTCAGTGTGCTAGCACCCGAGCATTGGAGTTTTAATGAGCCTTCGATTCCTTGGGAATTACAAGCGGGAAAGAGTACGACGCTGCAGTTCAATTTGGTACTCGGCAATAGTGCCAAGGTCGGCAAATACGAAGTCCCGCTTCGGTTTGAACACCAAGCGATTCCGGCTAAGAAATTTACGGTTTACCGCGAGTTGACGGTCGGTCCGATTGGATTGCGAATCGAAACCGAAACACGTCTATTGGCCGGCAATCAGCTGCGAGTCGAAATTGAGATGACGAACGATTCCGGCGTTACCCAGGCATACGACTGTATGCTCTTTCCGCAGGGAGGCCGGCAGTACCAACGCCGCTTTATCACGGTCAAACCAGGCGAAACGGTGCGTCGTGAATTTTACTGGGATGACGCCGAGTCGCTGCTCGGTAGCACAATGTTGCTGCGTGCCGGGGAACAAGATGGCAAGCGGATCCTGAATTACGAAATCCCCGTACGGCGATAGACCGCCGGAAATTGTTGCGGCGGTCCTCAGCAGACGTGATTAGCGGATGATTTCGCGAGTTCGCAGCAGCTTGACGATGGCGTCAGCACATTCATCGATACTCTGTTGACTCGAATCGATTGTCAAATCAGGGGTCGCCGGTTCGTCGTACTCGGCCGTCACACCGGGGAAATTCAGAAGTTCACCGGCGTCGGCTTTGGCGTATTGGCCCTTGGTGTCTCGCGTTCGGCAAACGTTGACCGGGGTCGCCACGTGGACCACCAAGAATCGATCTTCGCCGATCAGCTTGCCGACCTTGCTTCGCACCTCTTCGGACGGTGCCACGAACGCGGCGACGCAAATCATGCCCGCTTGGTTCAGTGCGTGTGCCAAGTGAGCACTGCGGCGAAGGTTTTCGCTACGGTCGGCAACCGAGAATCCAAGGTCGCGGCTCAGCCCACGGCGAACGCTTTCGCCATCGATCATCGCGGCGGCGCGGCCTTGCTCGAACAGTTTCCGTTCCACCGCAAGCGCGATCGAGGTCTTGCCGCTGCCGGTTAATCCGGTCAACAGCACCGTGGCCGGTTTCTGACCAAATCGAGCTTCCCGTTCCGCGGGGGTCACGGCCGAAACTTCGTTCGGGTCGCCCGAATCGCTCGCTTGCAGATCATCGTCCCAGATGCTCTTGGCATCACTGTCGCCCGATTTATCCAAGATCATTCCGGCCGCCACGGTGGCGTTGCTGATCCGGTCGACCACGATGAAAGCACCCGTGCTGCGGTTGCGACGGTACGCATCAAAATGCAGAGGTCCGCTCAGCGAGATGCTGACGCGTCCGATTTCGTTTAGTTCCAACTGCGGTGCCGGCTCGCGATGCAACGTGTTTACGTCAACGCGATACTTCAGCGTGTCGATCGTGCCGGGTAACGTTTGCGTGGTGTGTTTAAACAGATACGTCTTGCCCGGAACCATCGCGTCGGAGTCCATCCACACCAACATCGCATCGATATGATCGCGGCTCTTGGGAAGGTTGCCGGCGCGGACGATCATGTCACCGCGGCTGGCGTCGATTTCGTCTTCGAGCGTCAGCGTGATCGAAAGCGGAGCAAAGGCTTCGTCCAGATTCCCGTCAAACGTGACGATCTCTTTGACTTTGGATTTTTGCCGGCTTGGCAGCACCATGATCTCTTCGCCGGGACGAATGATGCCCGAGGAGATTGTGCCACAGAAACCACGGAAATTCAGGTTTGGACGGTTCACGTATTGAACCGGCATGCGGAAATCTTGCAGGTTGCGATCGCTGCCGATGTACACGGTTTCCAAGAAATTCATCAGCGTGCTGCCGCTGTACCACGGCATGTTCTCGCTGCGATCGACCAGGTTGTCTCCTTTCAGTGCACTGATCGGAATGAAGTGCAGGTCAGGCAGATCCAATCGTGTTGCAAAGGATCGATAGTCGTCACAGATCTCGTTGAATCGCTGTTCGTCAAAATCGACGATATCCATCTTGTTTACCGCCACGATCACGTGGCGAATGCCCAGCAGTGAAACGATGAAACTATGACGCCGAGTTTGCGTTAAGACGCCGTGACGTGCATCGATCAAGATCACAGCCAAGTCGGCGGAACTAGCGCCCGTGGCCATGTTGCGAGTGTATTGTTCGTGCCCCGGCGTGTCGGCGATGATGAATTTTCGCTTCGCTGTGCTGAAGTAGCGGTAGGCCACATCGATCGTGATGCCCTGTTCCCGTTCGGCCTTTAAGCCGTCGGTCAGTAGCGCGGGGTCGAAATTACCGCCCGTTGTGCCGATCTTTTTCGAGTCGGCTTCGAGTTGCGATAGTTGGTCCTCGTAAATCATCTTGCTGTCGTACAGCAAGCGGCCGATCAGGGTGCTTTTGCCATCGTCGACACTGCCACACGTAATGAACCTCAGCAACTGCTTGTGCTCGTGCTGCTTCAAGTAGGCTTCGATATCGGTAGCGATCAGGTCAGATTTGTGGGACATGCGTCAAATATGAAGTTGAAAGGGTGGCGTTTGGCGTGGGCAGGACACCAGTTTCTAGAAGTATCCTCGGCGTTTCTTTTCTTCCATGCCGGCGCCGCCTTCGTCTTGATCGATGATGCGGCCTTGTCGCTCACTGGTCGTCGCCAACAACATTTCTTGGATCACTTCGGGCAGCGTTGTCGCTTCGCTTTCAACCGCGCCGGACAGCGGATAACAACCGAGCGTACGGAAGCGAACCATGCGGGTTTCTTCCTTTTCGCCTTCCAACAGCGGCATGCGATCGTCGTTTCGCATCAGCAGCACACCGTTTCGATTGACCACCTTGCGAGGGGCGGACAAGTACAGCGGGACGATCGGGATATTTTCCAGGTGGATGTACTGCCAAACGTCTAGTTCCGTCCAATTGCTCATCGGAAAGACGCGAATCGATTCGCCTTTGTTCACGCGGCCGTTGTACAGATTCCAAAGTTCGGGGCGTTGGTTCTTGGGGTCCCAGCGATGCGCTTTGTCACGAAAGCTGAACACGCGTTCTTTCGCGCGGCTCTTTTCTTCGTCACGACGGGCACCGCCAAAGGCGGCGTCAAAGCCGTATTTGTTCAAGGCCGCCTTGAGCGCGTCGGTCTTCATCAATTCCGTGTGCCGCTCGCTGTCTTCCCACGGTTTGATGTCGTGCTTTAGACCCTCTTGGTTGATGTAAACGAGCAGGTCCAAACCGAGCTCTTTTTTCACCAAGTTGTCGCGGAACTCGATCATCTCGCGGAATTTCCACGTCGTGTCGACATGCAACAGCGGAAATGGGATTTTGGCAGGAGCAAACGCTTTTCGTGCCAAATGCAACAGCACCGCCGAGTCTTTGCCGATCGAATACAGCATGACGGGCTTGTTAAATTCCGAGACCACTTCACGAATAATGTGAATGCTCTCGGCTTCAAGTTGCTTGAGGTGAGTTAGGTTGTAGTCCGACATCGCGCCGAGGAATCGAGTGCAAAAGGGAGAGGGCTGGGCCATTTTTGGCCACGTTCAATGCACGAGTATAGACGTTCGCCGATCTGTGACTAGGTGAACCTGCTGCGTGGCTCGGGTGAATCCGCAGCAGGCGTGCTTTGGCGGACGCTAGTTGTAGCGAGCACCGCGGGGGCCGGCGGGCCAAATCTGCAGAATCACCCCTTCACTGGCCTCGTCATCGCCCAGCGGATAGGTCGCAACGCGACGCAGTTGCAGATTCGCGAGCGAGCCGAGGTGACGTGCTTCGCCCCGTTCTTCGACCCATTTAGGCCCTTTGATCAGCAGCAGACGATCGACGCTGGCCCAGTGGGGTTCGATCCAGCGACAAAATTTGGCAATGCTGCCGACCGCGCGGCTGACCACGCTCGAAAAACGGAAATCCTCGAGCAAATCTTCACCCCGGGCAGCGTAAACCGGCACCGGCAAGCCAAGTTCTTCGATGATCTCGCCCAACGCGTTAGCACGCTTGGCCACCGATTCGGCCAGCGAAACTTCGATATCCGGCCGCAAAATCGCCAGCGGAATTCCGGGAACCCCGTTGCCGCTGCCCAAATCCAAAACCTCCTCGCCCGCCTCTAAAAGCGGAGCCAATTGCAGGCAATCACGCAAATCGCGGCTGACGAACAAGTCCCAGGTCGTGTGACGGGTCAAATTCAATTGCTCGTTCCATCGCCACATCGCTTCGGCATAGGCCTGCAGCTTTAGCGCGATCACCTCGTCGATTTCCATCGAATGAGCGTCAAGGGCAGCAGCAAATTCAGGATCCAATGACATCGGCAAATAGTAGCAAAGAGAACTGGTAACAAAGGGGAACAATCATCATCATGCATCAAGCTGCGATTGAGAACCAGAGCACCGCAGGATCTTCGCCGCTGCATTCGGATTATATTTTCAGCTCGACTCGCTCGGGTTATGGTTTTGCCAAGCCGGACGATCCTCTTTAGCCAGCAAAATGGACCACCATGCTGACATCGGTCTTTGTCTACGGAACGCTCAAACGGGGTGAATGTCGCGAGTCGCTTTGGCCCTGCAGTCCCGCGTCGATCCAAATCGGTTGGACGCGGGGGACGCTGTTTCATCGTCACGATTATCCGGCAATGCAGGCGGGCGAGGACCGAGTTCGGGGCGAATTCTGGAGCTTCACGAATGAGCAAATGCCGCAAGTGCTGAAGGTTTTGGACCAGATCGAAGGGACGAATCAGCCTGGTTTCGACAATCTGTACCACCGCGTCCGCGTCGAGGTGTACGCGATCGATGACCAGCTCCTCGGGACCGCGTTTGGCTATCATTACGCCACCGATCCGCTCGCTGACGGATTCACCCGCGTCGTTCCGGCCGAACCCGACGCGTGGATCCAATGGCCGTAATCCGAATTTGGCATTCTGTGAATGCATTTTTAGCGTAGCGGAAGTCGTCGACGGCTTTTGCTCCACGGCGAGTCCCCTCCGAGACAGTGAGCCATGGGCCGTAACGCACCGGGTAGTGCGTCACACCCGGCCGCTCACGCGCGAGCGGCTCACTAAACCATCAGCCCGCACCCCCTAGTAAAATAGCTCCGCTAGCAAAAGTCGATAGCTTTGGGGCTACACCGCCAGCGTCAAGTTATTGCCGACTCAGTATTTCGCCGCCATTCCTTGCACCGCTTCGGCGACCGCGTCACGGAACTCTTTCGGCTCTAGGACCTCGGCGTCCACGCCCAACGACAGCACTTTGGGCAGTACTTCACGGGGATGGGCTGCTGGGACGGTCAGGATCGAGGTGCCATCGTCCTGCAATTCCATTCGTTGTTCCGGGTGCCAGGGGTCTTCACTGACCCACGCGGCAGCTCGCTCGCCCAAGCGAATGTGGACGATCGTCGGCGATTCGCCTGAAAAAATCCCAATACCTCGCCCCAGCCGGTCGGCCAGTTCGATGCTGGGGTCGGGCTTGAAATATTCGTCTAGCGCCACAGCGTGGCGGAAACGGTCGAGTTTCCAGTTGCGTAACCGCTGGCTCGGCTCTTTGACCTCCGGCGCCGTTGCCACCACGTAGATGCTGCTCTGGTAAACCGCCAATCCGTACGGTTCAATTCGCCGCGTCGAGACCGGTTTGCCCACCGACGCGTACTGGATCTCGACCACGCGGTGCTCGAGAATCGCACGATTGAGTGTTTTCAGCATCCCTTCGTGTTGTTCGTACGTCTTGTTGGGCGATCCGAACACGTACAGCGTTTTACGGTAGCGGTCATAGTGTTCAAAGACGCCGTCGGGAATCACTTCACGGACCTTGTTCCAGAACGTCTCGATCCCTCGCCAATATTGGGTTCCCAGCAGCGGGTACAGCAATTCGCGTCCGATCGACAGCGCAATCAACTCGGTCGCGGAGATCCCAATCTCGTGAACGCCCTTGTTGTTGCGGCCCAGTTTGAAAACCTTGCCGCGTTCGAGCGTTTCACTTTGGATGTCAAAACCGGCCGCTTGCAGCGCCTCGACATCGCGGCGAACCGTTCGCTCGTGCAGCGTCGTTAGCCCCAAGTCGCTGACCAAATCATCGCGTAATTCGTCAAGCGTCTTGCCGAAGCGTGACATTTCTAATAATTGAAGCAGCTTGTGTTGGCGAATCAGTTGTTCGTTGCGTGCCATTCAGAAACCCCCTCCGCGGGTCGAGAAGTATCGTCAAAAAGCGTCCAGACAATCTCCGATTGTCACCCCCCCTGTTTTCGATTGGAATGTGTCGAGCCACGATTGCCAATCCGTCCTACGACAATCGGTGCTAGGATCGACGGGCACATCCGTTACGATATCGCAGACGTAAAAAAGCCGTTTTCTCCCTTCCACCGATTGCATAGCACCCAGGTTCTTTCCGATGAGCGATCTGCCCCGCATCTTTCTTACTCGCGAGTTGCCGCCAGCCAGTATGAAACGGTTACGAGAAAGTTCGCAGTTAACGATGAATCACGAGGATCGCTCGCTGAGTAAGCAAGAACTGCTTGCGGGGCTGCAAGGCGTCGATGGTTTATTGTGTCAATTGACCGATATCATCGACGACGAGGTGCTTGCGTCGAATCCCAATTTGAAGGTGGTTTCTAATTACGCCGTGGGGTTCAACAACGTGGATGTCGCTGCGGCCACGAAGCGAAAAATTGCGGTCACGAACACCCCCGGCGTGCTCAGCGATTCGACCGCCGATATGGCGTGGGCGTTGATGTTCGCGGTGGCCCGCCGCGTGGTCGAAGCTGACCGCTTTGTCCGCGGCGGACATTGGCAAGGCTGGGCTCCGCTGCAATATCTAGGGCTCGACATCAGCGGCAGCACGCTTGGGCTTGTTGGGCTGGGACGCATCGGCCGCGCGATGATCCAAAGGGCCAAAGGATTTGATATGAAGGTGCTGTATTGGAACCGCACGCGAATGGGGACGGATGAAGAACGCGAGCTGGGCGTCGAGTATGTTGAGCTTGACGAATTGCTCGCTCAAAGCGATTTCGTCTCGCTGCACGTTGCCTTGACCGAAGCCACGAAACACTTAATCGACGAACGGCGACTTGGGCAAATGAAGCCAACGGCATATCTGATCAATACCGCTCGTGGTCCGGTGGTCGATGAAAAGGCGCTTCTGCGAGCGCTGCAGACCAACGCGATTGCGGGCGCGGGATTGGATGTGTTCGAGAATGAACCAGAAATTGAAGCGGGACTGTTTGAGCTCGACAACGCGGTTCTCGCGCCGCATCTTGGCAGTGCCACAATCGCCACTCGCACCAAGATGGGCGAGTTGGCCGTAGAGAACTGTCTCGCCGGATGCACCGGAAAACGCCCAGCCAACTTGGTCAACCCCGATTACGATCGCGATTGATTCGCGTCCTCAGCCGGACGTCCTATTCAGTCCGAGAGGTTTCCTGTTCGGACCACCATTTTGTGGAACCGTCACAAATATTTCTCGGCAGTTTCACGCCCCTCCTTAGAAGGCTCGCCCGCGGGCTATTGGGCTGGATTTCCACTTAGTGGTTGCCTTAGTGCGACTTGGAATTGCCCTTCGTTTTGCCGCGTTTTTCACTGCCGGGGGGCTCTTCGGCGGATCGGGTCAGCTACACGATTCCTTCACATTTCGTTGACGGAAACCTCATCGCGTTTCTCTATTCTTCCGCCGATTCAGATGACTGTGGTCTGAATTTGAAAAGCGAAACCACGCTGGAAGCGATTGCTCGTTTGCAGCGAAGTCCCCCATAACGGAATTGAAAAACATGCAGTGGAATCTCACCTCCGCGAAGCTTCCTCGCCGCCCTTTACGCGGCGCATTCACTCTGGTCGAGCTGTTGGTTGTGATTGCGATCATCGGTGTATTAGTCGGGCTGCTTCTGCCCGCAGTTCAAGCCGCTCGTGAAGCGGCGAGACGCATGTCGTGTAGCAATAACTTGAAACAAATTGGTTTGGGGCTCCACACCTATCACGACACCTTTCGCGTTTTTCCTTACGGCTGGGACAATCGTGGGATGACCTGGAGCGGTCATATCTTGCCGCAAATCGAGCAAGCGAACCTGTACCAAACTCTGATCTTTCAAGAGAGTGGACCGGGGAACTGGGATTCGGATGGTTCGCCCAACGAAATCGCCGTCAGCACTGTGATCCCGACTTACCGATGTCCCAGCATGGCGCTAAAGGAACACTTGGATTACAACGGAATCCCCGAGCGTGTTCCCGGCAGCTATCGCGGTAGCGCGGGCACCGAATCGAGCTCCGACGATACCAGCACCGCAGTGGCTGGAACCAAGGGACTCGAAAACCTTGATCAAGACGGCATTTTCTATGCCTGTAGCAAAACCAAGTTTCGCGACATCATCGACGGAACCTCCAACACGATCATGATCGGCGAATCCTACACCGACCCTGAATTTGTCAAAGACGGTCAGGGAATGGATTACTGGTATATCGGTTCGCCACAAGCCGATCCATGTCGCTGCGATGGTGGCACCGGCGGTTCGGAGTTCTCGGAAGTCGTCGGCACCACGATCGCCCAAATCAATGCGATTCGCAAAGCGCCGACAACCAGCGGCTATTTGATGGAACTGTCCTTTGGCAGCTATCACGTCGGTGGTGCTCATTTTTCGATGAGTGACGGTGCGGTACGTTTCATCACCGATTCACTCGATATGGAAACGTACAAGGCCATCGGGTCGCGTGACGGACACGAAGTCGTGACCGAGTACTAAAAACAGCACCGAAACTTCCTTTCATTTCATTTAAAGCCAAACTAAAACATCACGGGGCAGACAGCAGGCTGCGAACTTGCTGTCGCTCAGTGAAGGAGTCAACTAGCATGCGTCCTCATTTACAAGCCACAGCGTTCATCACCACCGCGTGTATCGTGCTTGTGCTTTCCACTCTCGGTTGCGGCGGATCGCTGGATGCCGACTACTCCAGCATCGGATTGGTTCCCGTCTCGGGCACGGTGACGCTCGATGGCGAACCGATCGAGGGTGCCGTCGTCTTTTTTGAAGCGGATGATCGCACGTTTTCGTATGGCACGACTGATGATTCGGGCCATTACGAACTGAAATTCAACAGCAAAACGACGGGGGTCACCCAAGGTCCCAAGACGGTGCGAATCAGCACGGTCGCCAGTACGGGCGAACGAGGAGAAGAAGACGAGGAAGAGTCCGAGTCCGAATCGAGTGCACCTAAAGCAAAGCGGACCGAGCGTTTTCCCGTGACTTACAACAAAAAATCCGAGTTGCAGGTCAGCGTCTCCGATTCTCAGACGACTTTCAATTTTGATCTACGCGGCGACGGAACGACCAAGAATGCCTCGTAGCGACGCTTGCGAACCCGCTTCTCGGTAGCCGGTGAAATTTTTAGGTATCATGAGATGGTTTGCGTCTCGCCCCATCCCTTCCTTCCTCCCCCTCTCCCCCACGGTCTAACTAACAACATGTCACGACTACTTCTGCATTGCTCTGTTTTCTCGCTGTTAATTTTGTGTGTTCCAAACGCTCAAGCTCATGAGGGCCCGCATCCTCATGTGCACAGCAAGACTCGCGGTCACAATGATGCGGGTAAATTCTTTACGACCCGCAAATCATCGCGGGTTCTGCCGCTGGCCAAAGAAGAGGATGTCTTTCACTTTGTCGTTTATGGGGATCGCACCGGAGGCGTGCCAGCGGGTTTGAAAGTGCTCGAACAAGCGGTCATCGACACCAATTTGCTCGATCCTGATTTGGTCATGACCGTGGGCGATTTGATCCAAGGTTACAACGACGCGCCGTTGTGGATGGAACAGATGGCCGAGTACAAAGAGATCATGGATCGTTTAAAGATGCAGTGGTTCCCCGTCGCTGGGAACCATGACGTCTATTGGCGTGGTGAGGGCAAAGCTCCTCAAGGCCAACACGAAACCAACTACGAAAAACACTTCGGGCCGCTTTGGTACACGTTCCAGCACAAAAACGCGGGCTTTGTGGTTCTGTATAGTGACGAAGGGGATTCGGCCACCAACGAAAAAGGGTTTAACGAGGGTCGGTTGCAAACGATGAGCCCCGAGCAGCTGGATTTCTTGCGTCAGTCGCTGGAAAAACATAAGGATCTCGAACACGTTTTCTTGTTCTTGCATCACCCACGCTGGATCGGTGCCGGTTACACCGACGGCAACTGGGATGAAGTTCACGGGATTTTGAAGGCGGCTGGAAACGTGAGTGCCGTATTCGCCGGTCACATTCACCAAATGCGTTTTGATGGACCCAAAGACGGGATCGCCTACTACACGTTGGCGACCACCGGAGGCCATTTGTCGGCCGACATTCCTGGGGCAGGATACTTGCACCATCTAAACGTCGTGACCGTTCGCAAAGAAAGTGTCACCGTTGCGGCGTTGCCCGTCGGGTCGGTCATCGATCCAACCGAATTTACTCCTGAATTTCTGGCCGACGTCAACAAGGCTCGCAAGATCCGTCCTGAAGAGGTCGACAACAACTTGATGCTGCAGATTGATGGATCGGCTTCAGGCGAGCTAACGTTCTCGTTGACAAACACTTCGGCCCAACCGATCGAAGCCACCGCGTCGCTGGACCCAGTGAACCGAGACTGGACCACCACGCTCGACCATCAACATGTGACGATCGAAGCAGGCAAAACACTTCAATTGTCCTTCGGTTTACAACGCAAAGCCGATTTGCAAGCTGAACTGACCAACCCACGCATCCGCATGGATTTGCATTATGTTGGCCAGTCGACACGGATCAATTTGCCACCGACCTCGACTCCGATTTCGATGAAATTGGCCGCTGTTCCCGCCGACTATTTCAGTGGCAGCGAGAATCGCTGCTTGAATGTCGTCGATGAACGATCGGTTGTGCGAGTGGATTCTTCGGAACTGAAACTTCCTAATGGGCCTTTCACAATCGAAGCATGGGTTAACCCGGCACAAACCGAAGGTCATCGCGGTTTGATCGCAAAGACTCAGCAGAGTGAGTTCGCCTTCTTTATGAATGAAGGGGTGCCGCAATTTGATGTGAATCTAAAGGGCAAATACAACAGTGCAAAAGCCACGGATGTGCTGCCTGTGAATCAGTGGTCTCACTTGGCGGGCGTCTATGACGGCGCCGAAGTCAAGCTGTATGTTAACGGGACGCTTGTGGGTTCCAAAAAGGCCACCGGCAAGCGAACGACTAACAAATTGCCGCTGTTCATCGGAGCCGATCCCGACACGCAAGGCCAAGCCACGCGTCCGTTCCTGGGCAAGATCGACGAAGTTCGAGTGTCCAAGAAAGCGATCTACACCTCTGACTTCAAGCCCGAGCGACGCTTGGTTGCGGCATCCGAGACCGTGCTAATGCTGCATCTGGACCGTCAATTTGGGCCGTTTGTGTTGGATCAAAGCAAGTCGGCTGCGAAGGGAACGCTCGGCGTCGAAGCCAAGCTTGTACCTGTTCAGTAGTGATGCGTTGCAGCTTGATTTTAGGGTAGCGGAACTCGTCAAGAGTTTCGTCTTTTCAGCTAAACGTCGAAAGTCTTGACGACTTCCGCTACGACTTGCACCCTGATTTCTGACTGTAACGTAGCAGCTGCTGCCCTTTCAGTCGCTGACATCAAAGCCGTAGTTCTTGTAGTGCTCGCGAGAGCGAGCACTACGGGAAACGTAACGGGCAAAATGCTCCGCCGCTTCTAGATGGTTCGTTGTCGCGATGATGCCGATCGAAACCTGGGAAGTCGCGTTTTGGAGTTCCGCGATGCGAACCAGTGTGAGGTTCGGATAGGTGTGCAGCACCGCGTCGTAAACGATGCCCGCGTCGGCGGATCCTGCTTCGATGTCGTTCGCCACCTCGTTGACCGACGTGCGATATCCAATGGTCGCCGCATCGATCGCGTCCCAGCGTCCCAAACGCTTCAGTGCTGTCTGAGTCACCTTGCCGATCGCAGCCGAGTCGGGACTTGCTTGAACAAAGCGAATGTCGTCTTGCAGCAAATCTTCGAGTTTGGAAATCGCGTGAGGGTTGTCTTTTTTAACGGCCACCACGGCATGCATCATCGCGATCGGGAATTGCTGTGTAACAAGCTGCTTCTGTTCCGCGATCTTCAAATAGCTGTCGTCCGCAGGCAGAAACAGATCGCCCGTCTTGCTGACGGCAATCGATGACAACAAGGTTTGCGACGGGCCATATTGAACGTGAATTTGCCGCTGAAATTCACGCTGGTAATCACGCACGATCTGTTCCATCACGCCTCGGTTGCTGGCGGCACAGTACAGCATCAAAGGCCGTGTATCGACATCGCGATCGGAACTGCGGTTCGTATCAGTAGCAAACAGCAGCGCCACGCAAATGACGAAGACGATGACCGATCCGCCGGCTAGTAACGAAATTCGATTCATGAGTGAAGGCTAACAAGGAGCGATTGCGAGCGGAGTTTGTGAGTCGTGGGCCGTAACGCACAGGATAATGCGTGGAACCCGGCCCCTGACTCACGAGCGGCTGACTAAATCAACTCGCCACGGTTCCTGGTTAGCTGTCCTCAATGCCGAAAAAGTTTCGTAATCGGGATCGAAATTTCACAGTCCTCGCAAAGTCGCAAGCCAAGTTCGTCGCCCGCGACGTGTGTATCGTAGCTGCCGTCGGCAACTCGGGAATCCACTTGAACCGTCTTCGCCTCGACGTCAATGATTAGATAGACGCCCACTCCTTCGCGATGGTAAAGCTGTCGCTTATAGCCCAGGTCGTTTTGACGTGTTGAATCCGACAAAACCTCGGCGACCAGCGCCGGAGTGTTCTCGCAATGCTGCTCTGGTGGTGGACCGCACACGACGAGCACATCGGGACGAACGACCGTATCACGACTCACAATCCAATCGAGTTCGACCAGCGGATTTGCATCGCAGCCCGCCGCTTCCACCGCGTTGCCAAGCATGCGAATTAGCTGCGTTACCACGTCTTGATGCACACCAAACGGACTAGGGCTCATCGCGATCGCAAGCCCTTCCCACAGTTCCCAGTCGCCCTTCCAAAGCGAATAGTCATCGACGGTGTAGTGAGGAGCAAATTTTAAGGCAGCGGACATTGCATCAATTCCAAGGGGGTGCCGCCATTATAACGTCAGCAAACAAGGTCGTCACTTGTTGGATTTAAGCTGCCAGACGCTTTGCAGCGTGGTCGACATCAGCGTGATTCCGATTCAGAAGTCAAAAAGACTAGTTCCGCAGCACTACCGACACGTCCGATGACGATCGCGTTCTGGTGGTATTTCCTGCCGATATCGGCTGCGGATGAAGGGGCTAATCCGAGCACCAAAAAACTGGCTTCGGGCGGCCATTGCCCCTTGGGGTCGATGCCGGTGCCGTGCCAGTACGAGTAGCCGAGACGGGCAATCTCGCACTCTAGTTGCTCGTTCATCGCACGATTTTGTGGCGGCGTCTTTAGAGTCGAATGAGGGTTATAGGCGGTGATGAAGGCCCACTCGTTCACCGCTTCGTTTCGCAGTGCATCGTCCAGCACGGGATGTTTGTGCCCAATGCGAATTGCAACGGATTGTTCCGGCAATTCGCACCAGTAAATTGTTTGCCGATAGGCAGACTCGAGCTCTTCCGCCGGCGTTTTCATGTGAGCGTTCTTGGATTACAGAATTCGATTCGGGGGGACGAGGGCGTTGGACATCAGCAACCCACCGACCAAACACATCGCAATCATCACCGTGTGAAATCCAATCTCGATACCCGCGATGGTTTCATGATCCAACATCGCAATCAGCGATCGATAGCCAAACGATCCTGGAACTAGGATGATCATCGCGGGCGTTTGCACGATCAACGCGGGACGACCACGGAAACGAGCGTACAGGTTGCTGCCACATCCGACTGCCAGTGCTGCAGAAAACGAGGCGACTTCGGAACCGTAGTGCGGATCCACCGAGCGAAGGACCAAAATGCCCAGCATTGAAACACTGAAGATCGCCGGCCACTGAGCCATGCGAGCCTGAAAGATGATGGCAAATGCCATCGGGGCAATCAGCAGTGCGATCCATTGCCAATAAGTTCCTGTGACCGCAATTTTTTCAGGAATATCACGCCACGGGAGTGCAAAACGCCAAGCAATCGCAGCGCCCAGCAGTAGCGTAAATAGCATCACAATCGCGCCGGCAAGACGAGCCACGCCGGCCGACAAATGCCCTACCGCTAACTCGGTAAGGGCGACGGTTAGCCGGAGTCCTGGCAGCAGCACGACCAACCCCGCTAGCGTGACCAAGCGGTCATCAATCGGGACGACGAAGTGGGCAATGGCAAGCGACAAGATCGCCGCCACAAAACCCGAGATCGGATGCAGCAGGCTTGGTTCACCACTGAATCGTTCGGCCGTCCGCTCGATCACGGCGATGACCAACCCGATCACCATCGCGGCCAGTACTTCGGCGAGCGACCCTTGGAATAGCGTGGCAAGTACGCCACAGCCGGTTGCACAGGCGAGCGCGAACGGGATAAACCGATAGGTCGGCTCGCTGTGATCGATTTCGCGAAGGCGTGAAGCGGCGATCTTGATTGTGATTTCACCCCGCTCGAGCTTTCCCAGGACATCGTCGGCTTGGAACAGCTTGTCGACATGCATTTCGCGTGAATCCACGCGGCGGACCACCGTCTCTTCGCGGGTCCCGTTGGTGATCGAGATCACCAGCGCCGTGGGCGTATACAGAAATACCGCTTCCACCCCCAGCGATGATGCCACTTGTGTCATCACACGCTCGAGTCGGTGCGAAGGCGTTCCGTAGCGGTGCAAGATCATTGCCGCGTGAATCAGAAACGCATTGATCGCCGACTTTCCGGTAGGGGTGGAGGGTTCGCTTGGCACTAAGGTCGGACTGTGAAAGAGAATTTGGCCACGGATTTGGCGTCGGAAATTGTAAGCCACTCATTCTTGCCGATCGCTCGTTTCCTCGAAAGAGGCTACGAGAACCATATCTCAAAGAGGTCAACCATCTCCGAATACCGTTCGCTGTCCGTGCCAAAATGATCGCGGTCGGCGAAGACAGCCCGCATGGCCATTCAAGGAAGGTGTGCCGAAGGCCTGGCGTAAAAACCATGTTGTGCGGCAACACGAGCGTGGGCTACGCGCTGTTGGCAGAGTGGCGAACAGCGGACAGCACCATAGGAACGGCCATTTCGGCGTCGAATGCAAGTCCACGAACCCACGCATTGTCCCACGGCGAATCCGCGATGGGCATGGGATACGCAATGTCGAAGGCGAAAGTCTTGGGGCCGTCGATGACGGGTTGGATCGTAGCGACAGTTGCGGCACGATAATCGTCGACGTTGAGGAGCCGCAAGCGAAAGTGTGACGTTACGCCGAACAGTGTTGGCCCGTCAGCCACAGAAAGTGCATCGAGCAAGCGAACCATGTTTGCGATCATGTCTGCGTTGGTGTCATTGCCGCGAGAACGGTATCCATCACTCTCGCGGGTGTAGAAATCGGAGAGAGTTCCGTTTTTCTGGTCGGTGATGCGGATGATTTCCATACGGGAGTTGCCGCACAACGGAGTTATGTACGACTCGGTGTCGTACTTTATGGGGAGGAGACTCTACGCTGGAGGCTCGCTTCTAATTACCCCGATTCTATTTCATTGTTGCTGGAAAGGTACTGTGGGCGACTAATTAGTTCGGTGTGTAGGAATTGGCCTTACGAAACATCGCTTCATCGATCAATCAAGCAAAGGTGAATTTACAGGAAGATGAGGGACAGCAAAATGGTCAGCCCCCAAATGCAACATCTTCATTTTCGTGTCACCCATTTTCTTGTTTTCTTCTCAATGTAGTACTCCATCCGGGGAACTGCGATGCATCGAGCTGTACTCCCCACACGCGATTGGTCATGTCAACCGACGTCGCGTAAACGATCCTGCCGCCTCCCACCACGAAGCGGCTCGCCTTGAACATCAGTTTGGGATCAGGCTCGTCCCTTGCTGACCCCAACCCCTAAAAAGTTGTCGGGCTGGTCCACTTGGTTACGCTATGACCAAAACAGGGCGTATACGACGAGTGCCCCAAGGAAGAGGCCCAAAATCGCAGCAGTGATCATCGCGGTGGCGGAGCGATACTGTGTAACTTGCGAGTGATGCAGCGATTGGCGTCGTTGCGATTCCTGTTCAATCCAGTCGGGGGCATCCAGAACGAATCCCTCGCCCGTTGGGTCGCCCAGAAGCATGCATTGCAGATGAGGATATTCGGCGACAACCGATTCGCAGTAACGGATCGCGTCGTCGCGCGAGTCAAATGGGATTGTGGTTGGATTGGGACGACAGTTGTATTTGTCGAACGGTGGAGATGGCTCGCCGACGATTCCAGTGAACGGATCGCAGTGAACTACCCCGATTCCAGCAGGTTCGTCGTTTGTCATCCGAGGTCGTTAGGTCCGACAACGGAAGTTTTTTACGACACCACCCTAAACGAAGCGAGCGATGTCTAAACTACAAGAGATTGTACCAATGCCATGGCCAGTTGCCAAAGAGCCAAGGTGTGCCGAAGGCCTAGCGTAAAAGCCATGTTGGGCGTCACTCGCAGTGCGGATGTGTCGTGGAGACGGTCCAGTCAAAGTAGTTGACAAACGCGTGAAGCAGGCATGCTTCGCATTGCGCTTTAAACGGCCCATCGCGTGCAAACGGGCTGTCATTCGCGAGCCATTCGTCGCCCCAGTCAACAGCACTGTCGGTAAACGCTTCGCAGCAGTGAGGGCAGCGAAGCTGCTTAACACGGTCGCGAAACGACAGCCCATCGTCTTCACGCGATTTGGTCATTGTGTTTGGAAGATCCAGCGATCTCTTTTTACGTTTACGTGCCAATAGTCCGTGACGCCCAACGGGAGGTTTTTGCCGACGCCGTTCGTGACCGAAGTGAGATAACGTGGCAAGCCATTTGATTCTACCAACGGAGTAAAGGTCAAACAACCAAATGAGGCGACCGCGGCGTGACCAGCCAGACGAAGTTACCAAAGCGAATGAACGTGACCAACCGAAAGACTCACCACCGACGAAGCCGCGGCCTTGCGGTGCAACCATGTTAGGCGACCGTTGACTCGCCGTTCACGCAGCACAGACCATCCAGCCATTCAAATTAGTGCTTGATTAGAGAAGATTAGTGTTCCGCGTAGCGCCCGAGTTTGGGAACACTAATCAGCGCTAATCGCACACTAATCGGTGCCGCGTCAGAATCACGTCACCGCCGCCAACAAAAATCGCTAGGTCGCCTAACGGGAGGTTTTTACGACACCGCCCTAAACGAAGCGAGCGATGCCTGAACTACGGAAATTGTACCAATGCCATCGCCCGTTGCCAAACAAGCGAAGGTGTGCCGAAGGCCTAGTATGTTAGGCGTCACTCTGGGACGTACAGCAATTGCAACGTCGCCATGCGCTCATCAAGTCCGAGACGTTCGATGTCACCGTCAGGCATGAAGATGTCAACAAAACCGCATGCAAACCAAATGTCGCCGGTCTTGCGAACACCGGGAGCCGCAAATGGTGTCAAGTTGGCATCGCAGATCACGAGGGTGATCTCGCCGTGATCACCTGACCAATAGTACGCAAGTCTATCGTAGCTCCGCGAAAGTTGGGGGCGCTGCGAATCGAGCCGAGCTAGTGCCGATGAATCAGTAATGCGATAGTCACGAACAATCTCTGCGATTGTGCGTTCTGGGTCGGCCCAATCGGTGTCAGAATCAGTTTTGGTGTTGGCAAAGCCGAGCGAGTTCGCAATTTGCGCTACCGCGTCAATTACAGATTGCTGATTCCAATCGTCGCGGAACACAAGTGGGTAAAACGCTGCCAATTATCTGTGCCGCCCAACGGAAGGTTTTTACGACACCGCCGCTACCAACGCGGAGGTGTTTTGAACTGAATCGGATTGTATAATGAGAGCGAGCCCAGCACCACGTCGAAGGTGTGCCCGAAGGGCCTTTGCGTAGAAACCATGTTGTGTGACCCGGCAGCCCCGATTGGAGGTATCCATGAATGTACAGCTTAGCCCCGATTCAATGCAATTCGTAGAGGGTTTGGTAGCGTCAGGACAGTTTGAGTCTACAGAGGCTGCGGTTGATGCTGGCGTGCAGTTATTGAAAAGCCAGCAGCAGTTGCGCGCGGAAATTCAAAAGGGGATTGATGAGCTAGACGCGGGTCAAGGAATCGACGGAGATGTCGTGTTCAGCGAATTGCGAGAACGCGCCAAGCAGGCGATGGAGTAAGAAGGCGATGGAGTCATCCGAGTGATGCCAAGGTTAATAATTGCACCGTCCGCGCAGCAGGATTTGTCGGACATCTACGATTACATCGCACGCGACAAACCCATTGCTGCGGCTAACTGGGTCGAGAGAATCGAAGAGAAGTGCAAGCTCATCGCGACAACGCCCGAATTCGGTGAACGGCGTCCTGAGTACGGTGCCGACATCCACAGCAGTGTGGTTGGTCGCTACGTGATATTCTTCAGGCCAATCAGGGACGGTATCGAAGTCGCACGCGTGATCGCCGGAGACCGTGACATTCGTTCACTCTAGGGGCACACAACGGAAGGTTTTTACGACACCGCCCTAAACGAAGCGAACGATGTTTGAACTACGAGAGATTGTACCAAGGCCAGCGATCGTTGCCAAAGGACGAAGGTGTGCCGAAGGCCTAGCGTAAAAACAATGTTATGCGACCGGTCAACCATTGAGGGCCATGAACGTGAGAAAGCCCTCGTCTGTAGCTGCGCAAATGTGAGCCTCGCTGGTTGATTCAAACAGAAAGCCCTCGTTGATGTTGAGTTCAGAGAGCCAAGCAAATTCAGGTGGCAATTGCCAAGCAGCAATGCGTCGCTGAATGGCAAATCCAGCGTAGATCGAATCGTTGTCCGTAATGTAACGGACGAATCCGGCGACGCCAGTCGCTAGATCATCGGGACGAAACCAGTCGAGGTCAGGTTCCGAGTCCCTGATTATGCTCTGCTGAATGGAGCAGGTGTACGCCTCGAAAAGCGCAAAGTCGAGTATGTCGGTCGCGGTATCGCGCGGGTAGAGTCCAGCGTAATGATCGAGTTCTGTGCCGCGCCAGTTGGCGATAGCGTACGCGCGACGAACTGGCAGAGCGCCAAGTGGACCACGTGATTCGTGGAACGGCCATCGTCCGGACGCCCACGCAGAAAACGTGTCGCGATCGTTTACGCGTTCGTCGCAGCAAGAAAACGTGGATAGTCGATCATTGATCACGGAAGGTCGCATAACGGAAGGTTTTTACGACACCCGTCCTCAACGAAGCAAACGAGCTTGAACTACCGAACATCGTACCAAAGGAACGCTGGTTGAACAAAGAGCGAGGGTGTGCCGCTGTCTCCATCGGAGCAAAACGTTACCGAAGCAAACGACGTTCATGGCCGAACGAGTCTCCAAATGAGAGCGGCCTTAGCGTAAAAACCATGTTACCCGCCTGCGGCGACCCTTGACAATATGTCAATCCTTGCGTATCGTTGTGAATGTAGCGGTTTTGGCGTGGTTGGACTGCGTCACGTTCATTATTTCATGGACGTTAACGAGTTGAGGGAAAGACAATATGAATCCCGTACGACAGCGCATTGAAGAATTGCTGGTGGACATGGAGGAGTATCGTGAAGCACCAGACAAGTCTGGGTTTACTGATACCGACCACTTGCTGACCTACGTTGAAAATGAACTTGAGGACTGCATGCTGGAGCTCCTGAATTTGCCGATCCCGGAACACCGATCGCTTTTGGATCGTGTGATTCGCGGTGTCGATCGAATTGGAGCTGTTGGCGCGTCTGTTGGCAAGTTGATTGACCTGTTTCGTTAAATAAGGACGGAATCATGAAAGTACAAGAAGTGGATATCGGAAACGCAATTCGCGAACTTCGCGAGGCGAAGGATGTAACGCAAGAAGAAGTTGCGAACGCGTTGGGAGTGACAGTCAATTTCATCAGCCAAGTTGAAAACGGGCGACGAAAGCTGTCGTCAACCAAGATGGAAACGCTGGCTGGATTTTTTGAAATACCTCTGTCGTTCATTTACGTGTTGGCCGATGACGGCCGGAAAAAGGGCGTTGGGTTACTCCAGAATCTGGTTTACAAGTCGTTGGCGATTAAGCCATCGGAACGGCCAAAACTGCGGCAGAAGGCTGCCACGACCAAGTGACTAGCGGGCGGGTAACGGAAGGTTTTTACGACACCGCCCTGAACGAAGCGAACGATGTCTGAACTACAAAAGATTGTACCAAGGCCATGGCCCGTTGCCAAAGAGCCAAGGTGTGCCGAAGGCCTAGCGTAAAAACCATGTTGTCCGCCCACTGCGGTCAGCCATTAGAGAGAAACGTGCCGATAGATTTAACCAATGGCTCGGCCTCAGGTGTGTGCGCGGTCACGAAGAAGCCAGACCAATTGTCCCAGTCCAGACCGATTGAGCAGTTGCCACACGAGTACCCGCCGATCAGTTGGTCGGGGCCAATCACGAGATCGGACGTTGGTTTCAACCCGAAGTGCTCGACGATTCGAGCTACGAGTTTGGGGTAGTCAGTGGAGTCAACGTCGAACATCTCGAAGCACAGGCAATCACTGGCGTCTCGGTGGTATTCTCCAGTGGGTTTGGGCATGGTTCTGGAGCGGACAACGGAGTTATGTACGACTCGGTGTCGTACTTTATGGGGGAGGAGATCCCACGCTGGAGTCTCGTTTTTAATTTCCTTGATTTTAATCCATTTTTGTTGACGAGGTATTACTGGTTGCTGCAAAATTTGTTCGCTTTGTGGAATGGGGTTCCAGCTCCCTGTTGCCCTCTGTGCGAAACCGCAGCCAGCTTGTTTGCGATCACGACGGTCTTGTCCGGAGCTTGCCGTTGCAACATTCAGCAACCGCTTACTTCGGTGGCGAGCGTTGAGGGAGCCTCAAATACCGACCGGTGATCTGCATTTGTAGCATTGTAAAAAATTCCGCAGTGGCAAACCGCTCTTGCTGTTCTCTTGTGAGCCAGCGAAGTGAGTCACTCCATTGCTCCTCAGGCGGAATCGATAGCGTCACAAATCCTGGTCGCTCCATCGTCGCAGTGATGCCCGTAAAGTAAATTGGACGATCCCCGTTCTGCACGGCGATCGTGACCCGACTCGACAACAATTCGCCTGCCAAATCGTACTCGGGCTTGAAATGCAACCTGAGAATTCCGGCCCGTTTGCGTTCGCGAGTTTTGATCGGCTTTGACGGCAACTTGGCATCGATCGACGCGGTCGGATCTGGAGTGGCGGACGACTCGATTTGGTCCAGCGGACTGGGCAACATGCCTTCGCCCGGGCGGGCAATGTGGACGTAGATCGTCGTCGTTTCTAAATTCACATGCCCCAGCGCCCGTTGAATACGGCGAATATCGCAGCCGTTTTCATAACTGTGCGTGGCGAAGCAGTGACGGAGGGTATGCGGGGTGGCGTGTTTTTTGATTTCCGCAATATTCACCGCCCGGGCCATCATCCGCTCGGCCGTTCGTGGCGACAGATGGCGGCCTCGTTTCTCGCTCGGAAAAACATACTCCGATGCGTCGTGCTGATCGCCGAGACTTTTCAGCAGTGGCCGGTAGCTGTTGGGCAATGTGACCGATCGATCGGCGCGCCCTTTGCCTTGCCAAACGCTGATCATGCCGCGATCAAAATCAATGTCGCGATAGCGAAGTCGCACGACTTCACTGACCCGCATCCCGGTCGCATACATCAACCCCAAGCAAAGTTTGTCTCGCAGCGAGGGTGTCGCTTGCAGCAGTCGCTGGACCTCGGCCGTGCTGAGGATGACCGGCTTGCGTTTCGGTTTTCGGGGGGTGGCGATCCCGAGCGTGATCTCGCGAAAACACATTTTGTCAAAGATCGTGCGGATCGCTGACAAGTGCCCCGAAACGGTGGACGAATCAAGGCCAGCATCTACCAAGTATGCGAGGTAATCACGAACGTGCTCGCGGGTAATCGCGTGCGGTGCGTTGCCAAACCAACGTAAAAATGATTTCAGATAGCTACGGTAATTCGATTGCGTGTTGAACGAAAAGAAGTTGATTTTTAGTTCACGCCGGATGATTCGCAGAAACTCGGCCGCAGTAGGACGAACGGAATCAAGATCGATCACGGCTAACCGGCTCGATAAAAAGTCCTCGATCGCCTCGCGTGGTGCGTAGCGGCCGCGAGGCTGAGTGTACAGTCGCCCATCGCGGTAGACGCCCAGCCAACGTGTCGACAAAGGACTTGTGCCGCTGTGAGAAGAAGAAGTGTTCATGCCTTGGGTGCCCCAATATGCAATGAAGAGAGCGGAGTCGCGTTGAGCCGTCGCTGTTGCACGCGGATCGAAACGCAAAATCGGGGAACCAGCCTACCACACTTTCCGTGGCTTCCCTAAAAGATTTTGCCTTGCAAGCATTGCAGGATGGGCATAGTAGGAGGGGCATAGATGCCTCCGATCCGCGAGAGACGAATTGCTCGCCGTTGGTGCACCAGTGGTCGCAATGAACGGGTTGCCGATGAAGCGGTCTTGCTGCGAGTGAAGGAACGCCATCGGCTTGGAGAGCCGTGCCGACAATGGGCGGCTAAAAAGGGGGGACCCATCGAGCTATTTCGCGGCTAGAATGGAGAACGATCGGAGATCCGATCTCACACCGAAATGACTAATGATTCGCTCGTAGGAGAATTCGCTTGAGACTGCCTGCCATTTTCCCCCTCCTTTTGGCCGGATGTTTCGCTGGATGCGAAACGACCACGTCGCTGCCCAACGGCGATGCCGCCAACCACAATGCCGCAAGCACAGAATCGGCTGGCTCGCCGCAAACTGCCGCGACTTTCGTCTCGGCTCCCGCCGACCCGGCCGACAATGCCTCCACCCAGCTCCAAAACGACGCGGGAGCCGAAACGACGGAGGCGGCGGATGCTCCGTTTGCTTTCAATCCGCTCAGCGAACGCGAAGCTTATGTGATTCTGCACAAGGGAACCGAGCGAGCGGGAATCGGGGAATACACCAACTTGAAGGACCCCGGGCTCTATATCTGCCGCCAATGCAATGCTCCGCTATACAAATCCGATAGCAAATTTGAGAGCCATTGCGGATGGCCCAGCTTTGATGATGAGATCAAAGGGGCGGTCCAGCGACATTTGGATGCCGATGGCGTGCGGATCGAAATTGTCTGCAGTAACTGCCAGGGGCATCTCGGCCACGTTTTCGAAGGCGAGCGGTTCACTGCCAAAAACACTCGCCACTGCGTCAACTCGATCTCCATGCGATTTGTCCCTCAAGGCAAAAAGCCGCCTGCCGTGATCAAAGCCCCCGCAGCCAAGAAAACGAACGCGGAGCAAGCTGCTGTGAAAAACAGCGAAGCAGAAGAGGAAAAGCAGATAGAGGAAAAGCAGATAGAGGAAAAGAAGTAGGAAGTAGCACGTTCCACGACCTTTCGAATTGCATGAGAATTCTCGAAGAATTGCGAAGTGATTGGCCTGCGGCGGTCTCTTTAGGCTTATCACTCGCTTTTTCTTTCATCCCCGAACGACGATCATGCGAATTTTCTGCCTCCTAGCTCTGTTGTTTCTTTCTCAGGAATCGAATCTCGTGCGATCTCAATCACCTACGGATCCGCCGATCGCCGAAGCGTCGACCGATGATGAAACTCCGGCGACGCCTTCCTCGCCAATGGCCTTCCTGAACAAGACGGCCGGGGGGACCCAGGTTTGGACCGACCATGCGTGGGGCGATGGACACCGCATTCAGCAAAATGCGTTGACGGGGCATTGGCGTTTGCTGGCTCGAGATAACACTCGCATCACCTGGGGGACTCGCCAGCACTGTGAAACCAGTTTGGCCCAGCAGATTGCAAAAGCCTCTCCCGCACCCAACTGCGAACGCGTGGTCATTCTGCTGCACGGTTTGATGCGAACGCATCATTCGATGATGCAAATAGAAAAGGATCTGAGGGCGACCGACGACGCCGAGATCATTCGATTTTCTTACGCCAGCACACGTTGTTCGATTGGCGACCACGCCGCAGCCCTTCGCGAACTGCTCGAAGGGTTACCCGAGGACACTCGTATCAGCTTTGTTGGACACAGCATGGGCAACATTGTCACGCGGCATCTGATCGGGGATCTACAACGAGACGGAGATCCCAAGAACCTATTGCCGCGATGTGAGTCGATGGTCATGTTGGGGCCACCGAACCAAGGCGCCGCGATCGCTCGGCGAATCAATGCCGCTGGGATCTTTGACGTCATCACCGGCAAAGGCTGTCGCGAGCTGGGAGGTGAGTGGCAAGCGTTCGCAGACCGGTTGGCGACACCGCCGTTTCCATTTGCAATTGTCGCTGGTGACCTTTCCTCGAACCCTATTCAAAACCCGCTTGTCGACGGAGCCAGTGATTTTGTCGTCAGCGTGGAGGAAGCTCAACTCGACGGAGCGGAGCAGTTTTACACCGTGCCTGTGCTGCATAGTTTCTTGATGAACAATGAAAAGGCTCGTGAATTGACGATCGACTTCTTAATTTCTCATCGCACTCAAAGCTAAGCTGTGGCGGACTTAATCGCTCAAGGGCCTCAAGACCAACAGCGTTGGCGGCGTGCACTACCGGACGCCGCTTCCGGTCGCGAGATTCTGCTGGGACGTGCCGACAGCGATTGGAACGTCCCCTGGGATTCAATGATCTCGCGACGTCATACGCGGATCAAAGTGCATTTGGATCATCAAATCGAAATCATTCAGAATGTGCATGCTCGCAATCCTGTCTTCTATCGCGGACGACAATCGCCCCAATTTAAACTGACGGTCGGAGAACATTTTGTTATTGGGGAAACCACCTTCACGGTGGTCAATCGGCCGGGGGCCTCGGAATTGCCATCCAGCGAGAATGTTACCCAGCACGCCTACGACTACACCGTTTTGCGGCGCCGTCATTTTCGCGATGCCAATTCGCGGATCGAAATGCTGAGTCGTTTGCCTGATTTGATCACCAGCAGCGAGACCGATGAGGAGTTGTTGGTGCGGATGACCAACGTCTTGCTGCAGGCCACACCGGCGGCAACCGCAGTGGCCGTCGTCGCACTCGAAGACGACGCGGCAACCGAAAATCGTAGCCGTCCGCGAGCGGACCGGCCCGTCCGAATTTTGCATTACGATAGCCGCGGGTTTGAATACGATTCGGCACAAGTCAGTGCGCGGCTGGCACGCTCGGCGATCGAAAATCGCGAGAGCGTGTTGCAGGTCTGGTCCCCGCACGATGCGGCGCAGAGCGGATTCACGACGAACGAAGGTGTTGATTGGGCGTTCTGTGTTCCGCTGCGAAGCGTTGCCTGTCGTGGCTGGGCGATCTACGTCACCGGTCAATCCGCGACGCATGGGCATTTTGATCCGCGAGACCAAAATGCGACCCCGCCCGACGCGCTGCAAGACGATTTGAAGTTTGCCGAACTTGTTGGATCGATGGTTGCCAACCTGCGGCAAACTCGCCGCTTGGAAAGACGCCAAGCATCGATGCGACAATTCTTTGCACCGATCGTGATGGATGCCCTGGCCAATCAAGATCCGGCCGAAGTGCTGCGGCCGCGCGAGGCGAATTTGTCGGTCATGTTTTGCGATCTAAGGGGGTTCACTCAAAAAAGTGAAGAACAATCCGACCATCTGCTGGAACTGTTAAACCAAGTCAGCGAGTCGCTTGGCGTCATGACCCGAGCGATCCTCGATTGCGGTGGCGTGATCGGCGATTTCCATGGCGATGCTGCGATGGGGTTTTGGGGCTGGCCAATCGCGCAATCCGACAATGTCGTCCGAGCGGCCAATGCCTCGATTCAAATTCGTCGTCAACTCACGTTGCTTAATGAAATGGGAGAGAGCGAGAGCGGACACCACTTTCAACACGGCATCGGGATCGCGACGGGCAATGCCGTCGCGGGGCAAATTGGAACCATCGATCAGGTGAAAGTCACCGCGTTCGGACCGGTCGTGAATCTCGCTAGTCGTTTGGAGGGGCTGACGAAGCAATTCGGGGTGCAAACGATCATCGATGAACCCACGGCCACGAGTCTGATGGAGATGAGACGCAATGATCGCGGGGCGATCGACGGCAATCGTACCGATCACGGAGCGATCGACGGCCTTGAGTCGCCGATTGTGACGCGGCGATTGGCCCGAGTGCGACCCGCTGGCCTGATCCAACCAGTGAATATTTACGAGCTCAGCCTCGCCAGTGAATCGCTCAAAGACGGTGATCTGGCGACGTACCAACGCGGACTCGAGGCATTTATCGAGGGCGATTGGAGCGTGGCAAGTGAGGCCTTTGCTTGTATTGCCGACCGTGATCGCCCGAGCCAGCGAATTTTGGGCCAAATGGCGCGTCAGGGACAATCGCCACCGGCGGGATGGTCAGGAGTGCTGGATCTGGAAAAGAGCTAGTTTTTGTCGGGGGCGCCCTCTCACCCTAACGATGCCGGGGACTTACAATAGGGCTCAAATCCACCCCAAAACCCCCAGACTAACCGTGGTACGCAATGGGATTGCAACAGCTCAGCTCACATCCGTTTATTCTTCTCCGCACGGTCTGTTTCGCCGCTTTGCTCGGTGCCCAGGCCTATTTTCCGAGTGAATCGGCGGCGCAACTTTCCGATAGCGATCGGGCACGATTAGTGTCCCAGATTCGCTATGACGCCAGCCAGATCACCGAGGATCGATTTCCCGATTTGGAGTTGGCGAAACAAGACGTCACTGAAAAGATTGATGCGGTGCGGAAGTTCATGCTCGCGCAACGCTCGCAGAGCAATGGCCAAGCATGGCTGGATTACCTTGATCTCGCTCCGCTGTCCGAGGCGTTGCAATCGGACTCGCTGTCGGATGTCGCACGATCTGCGATCGATGTACGCTTTCGTCTGATCGGAAACATCGAAGGGCTCGAAATGAGCTCGTTGACACGGCTTCGCAGCTCGATCGAAAAATTGCTCGCGGCCATCCGATTCCGTGACGGCGAGAAAGCGGCCGAGCAGCTCGGCAAGCAACTCGAATCGTTGGCGGAGCGAATCGAGGCGATGGACCAAATCCCTTCGGCCGAAGACGCGGCGGCACTCTCCGCACTGGTATCGCTGCTCGAAGAGTCGCAACAAGTCCGCGGCGTCGTTGCATCGATTCGCGAAGTCTTTGGGCGTCCCAACGTCGCCATCTTTGTCGGTGAATCCGCAATCCAACAAGCGGTCAATCGTGACGTCAATCGGTCACGTCCAATCCGCGACTGTATCCTGGGAACACGGATCATTGGCGAAGCTTACACGACCGGCTTTGTGACTGCCAATCTTTTGCCTTCGATCGGCGCGGCGAGAATCCAAGTCTCGCTGAACGCGGATGTCTCCACTCGCAGCACCGGATACAACGGCCCTGTGAAACTTCGCACCACAGGCAATGCTCAGGTTTCCGCGACTCGCACGTTGAACATCAACGAGTCGGGGGTAACGATGGACCCCGCTTTTGCGACGGCTTCTTTAAATACCGAAATTACAGCGATCGAACACAAGTTGAAACTGGTTCGCCGCATCGCACGAAAGAAGGCTGCCGAGCAGAAACCCAAAGCTGACCGCATCGCCGTCGAACGAATGCGGCAGCAGGTGGGCGAAGAATTTGCCCAGCAAACTCGCGAAGCCAGTGGGATGGAGACGCCAAACATCTCGCAAAAAATCGCTCCCACATTAAACCGATTGTCGCTTGTCGATCCAGCTCGACTATGGGGCTCGACCGACGACGCCTTGTTTGTCGACACGACGTTGCGCCGCAATGACCAGATTTCGACAACCGTCTCGCGGCCGCCGATCTCGGTTGCCTATGACGCTGCGATTCAAATCCAAGAATCCGTAGTGGATAATGCGTTGGGCCCTTTCTTGGCCGGACGAACCGTCAACGAAGCAATGATCAACGACTTGTTGGCCGAGTCAGGCCGACCGGTTGAAAAGAAAGAGAGCGAAGACGCTGAGCCGCCGTTTGAAATCGATTTTGCTCGATTGCAACCGATCGTCTTTGAAGCACGCGACGGCGCCATTCGTTTTGGGGTTCGCGGAACTCGGTTTGCCCAAGGCGAACGCGAATTAAAGGTGCCGATGGAAATCACCGCCACCTACCGGCCCGCGATGACGCCCGAAGGGCACGCCATTTTGATCCGTGATGCCGATGTGAATGTTGACTTCCCCGGACGTAAACGGTTGAGTGTTTCCCAAGCAGGACTAAAGCGAACGATTCAAAAACGCTTTGACGAAGTCTTTCCCGAGTCGCTTTTGCAGCGTGAGATCGAGGTCCCTCAGACCGTTGAAATCGAAGCGATTCGCGGACGCCAATACCGTGCCCATCACATCGATTCGCGTGACGGGTGGCTCACCATCGCCGTTCACTAAGAATCGTTGATTCGCGGTGCGTACGTGATTGTTAGAGATGCCGCCCAACCCGCTGCCCGCTGCCTCGTGGCCCACGGCTCACCCAAAAAACGCCGCTTGATTGATCAAGCGGCGTTTATCGTTTCCAACCGGTCGGTTGGTGGTTTAGAAACGCGTTTGAAACTGGGTGTAGACGAACTGGGCATCCTCGTTGGACAACACGCCTGGAGTTTCGTCGTAGTAGTCGCCGGCAAAGAAACGCGAGTAGCCAATCAGCATGCTGCTACGCGGGTTTAAATTGACGTTGATGGCGACGTCGATCTCGTGTCCGAGTTCTTTGTCTTCGGCCAATGCGGTCGTATTGTACGGCTGCATCGTCACGCCGTAGGGCGTGGTCGACGTATCAAGCAGGAAATAGTGGTACCAAACCAATAGATTGACGTTGGGGCCAAGCACCGGAGTGATGAACTGCATGTTGATGTCGTGAAGGTTACGACGGCCATACAAATCCATGAAACCGTTGTATTTATGGGCCAGCGGGAATTGGTGATCAAACGCGTCATCACCGCGAGCGACAAAGTCGGCGTCGCCACCGGAGGCGTAGTCATACCAGAACCAAACGGTGGGCTTCCAATCGGCGACTTTTAGTTTGCGTCCCAATCCTCCGGTGAAGAATCCAGCATCGTGGCTGCTGCCGTTGCTGTTGGAACCGAACTGCACACCGCCTTCGAATTCGTAAAGCAGATCGCCATTGCTGCCGGCAACGCGAGATCCCAGCGTGTGGTAGTCAAAATTGTTAGTACTGTCATCGAGCCCGAGATAGTACATATCCAAGGTGCCGATATCTAACCCTTTGCGGGTCAAGTAGGTGCCGAAGAAATCGACGCTCTCGTTGGCGTCATCAATCTTGCTCTCCGTTGCCGCGTTGCGATTGACGGGATGAACAAAGAATCCATCCACGTTCCAATCTTCGTTGGAGTACAACAAGCGTCCACCCTCGAACGTGCGCCGGGTGTTGGCCCAATCCAATGGCGAAATCAACCGCTGGTTGCCGTAGAGCAATTCTTGGCGACCGACGCGTGCCGTCAGTTTGCTGGATCCGTCAGAGAACAAGTTCACGTCGGCGAACAAGTTCTGGATCTCGCCACGATTCTCTTCGATCGGGCGGTTGTCGAAAAACTCGCCTCCCGAATCGGCGTACAAGTACTCACCATACAAACGAATGTAGTCGTTCATGCGGTAGTCCGAGAACAGACGCAAGCGAGTCAACCAGAATTCGTCGTCGCGTCCGGTCAATCCAAGTCCACGCATCCCATCTTCGTCGTGATAGCGAACGCGAACTTCGCCACCAAGATCAAGCTTGCCATCGGCGAGGCCTTTGAGTGAATCGCCAAAAAACGAGGGGCCGTTGTAGCAAGGGTCATTCAAATAGCTGAAATCGTTCGCGTAAAATACCCCACCGTAGGCCTTTTTCATCTTCTCGGTCGCGGCGTCTCGTTGTTGCTTTTTGCAACAGGTGCTGTTACAGCATCCGCAGGGTGCCGACGTGTCGTCGGCGGGGGCTGGCAACGCTTCGGGGTAAACCGCGGTGTCCGACAGCGGTGCAGCCTCGTCCGGCGCGATCGCTTCGGCTGCGGTGTCGACGGTATCGCTAACGACTCGGACGGCCGGTTCGACAAAGACGGTTTCCGTCGCCGAATCCAAGATGCCAGTATTGTTATACGGATCCGCCTGAGCCGCATTGAGTGTGAATAAGGTCGACAGTGCCGCCAACAGTGCGGCACGTGAACGACGTCGTTTTGGGAGCGTCATCATGATGAGGGTCCTTCCCCAGTGAATGATATTTTGCAAAACCAAAGTAAGGAGCCACGGATTTGCAGCATGCGTTCCCGCGCTTCGTCGATGCGTTTTCCGCATCAACAAGAACATCATTCATGGTGAGAATTCCTCATTCCCGCCAACCCCTTACCGTCTCCAGCAAATCGAGACTATGGCTGCCATCGGCATCCCAAAGGGGTGGGACCTGCAATAAATGGCTGGCACTTAAAATGCGATCGATCGCACCAATCCGGACGAACGATCCCAAACGACACCATTGATACAGGGGAAGTTCAACCCGTATCCCTGCCAGCCATACAAACGGGACGATCATGATTAGCGGGCCTCTATTGCGCCCTCATACGCCTGGAATGGGTTGGCCATGCTTAACAAATAGGCAACTGCTGACATTCTAAGCTGATCCAAAACTGATACTCAGAATACAAAAACTGGTATTTTCGAGAAAACCAAAGACGCTACCGAGATTCTGGATCCCGCAATCACGGTCTTATCGCGAGTTATCCCACCTTAGCTCCGGTGTCCCCCTGGCGAGACAGGCGGTTGGCCCATTTGTTGCCTAACACTGCAGACGGCGACGCAGCCCCCGGCAGTACCCGATCGTACGCACCGGATGGCTGCCTTGCGTGTGTATCCCTCCCCCTTATCGCTCTTCCACTTTTTCCGACGGCGCACCGTCCAGGTCTGTTTTTATGCCTTCCGCAACTCTCTATCGATCTTTCCAAAATCTTGGCCTCGGTGGGGCCGTGTGTTCCTTGACTGCGTTGTTACTGTTGACGACCGCTGGCTGTGGAGGATCGAAGATTACGCTGGAGGACCTGGAGGCCGCCGCTGCGAAGGTGCAGCAAGATACTACATCCGATGGCGCGTCAGTCGTTGAAAATGCCGTCGTCGCTGAATTGTTAGACATCGAAAAACCGTCACTGAAGTTTGGCTTTATCAAGCTAACCGACTGTGCACCGCTTGTGATTGCCAAAGAGAAAGGGTACTTCCAGGACGAAGGCTTGAACGTCGAGATCGAAGCTCAATCGAACTGGAAAGTTTTGCTGGACCGCGTCATCGACGGCCAACTCGATGGCGCTCATATGCTCGCTGGCCAGCCGATCGGGGCGACGATCGGATTTGGCACCAAAGCGCACATCATTACCGCTTACAGCTTGGACTACAACGGAAACGGCATCACGGTCAGCAACGAGATCTGGAGCCAGATGCAAGAGAACGACGAGAGCTTGAAATCGCCAACGCCGCCGCATCCAATCTCGGCAAAATCGCTCAAGCCGATTGTTGATCGTTACAAGCAAGACGGCAAAGACTTTAACATGGGGATGGTGTTCCCCGTCAGCACGCACAACTACGAGATTCGTTACTGGTTGGCAGCCGCTGGGATTCATCCTGGCTTCTACAACAAAGACAATATCACTGGGATGGTTGACGCCGACGTATTGTTGTCGGTCACGCCACCGCCCCAAATGCCCTCGACCCTCGAAGCGGGGACGATCCTGGGTTACTGCGTCGGCGAACCATGGAACCAGCAAGCGGTTGCCAAGGGAATCGGCGTCCCAGTGACGACCAACTACGACATCTGGAAGAACAATCCAGAAAAGGTGTTCGGAGTTTCTGCGGAGTGGAACGAGAAGTATCCGAACACTCACATCGCGGTCGTGAAAGCGTTAATTCGAGCAGGCAAATGGCTTGATGAAACCGATGCCGATGGCAAGCTGGCCAATCGTCAGGAAGCGGCCAAGATTCTCAGTGGCAAAGATTACGTCGGAGCCGACGAAGAGTTGATCAAGAAAAGCATGACGGGCACCTTTGTCTTTCAAAAGACCGATGTTCGCCCGATGCCTGATTTCAATGTGTTCTTCAATCATCACGCCAGCTATCCGCATTACAGCGATTGCATTTGGTTCCTGACCCAAATGCGTCGCTGGGGGCAGATCACCGAAAGTAAGCCGGCCGAGTGGTACGAAGAAACCGCAAAAGAGGTCTACAAGCCGGAGATCTACCGCAAGGCCGCTGCGATGTTGGTAGCCGAAGGCAAAGTTTCGACGGAAGAAATTCCCGCGAGCGACTACGACGGCTATCGACCGGCGACCAACGAATTCATCGACGGCAACACCTACGATGCTCGTGATCCGATTGGCTATATCAACAGCTTCGTGATTGGCAACAAAGACGGCGACTCTGCTGACGCCCCGCCCACAAAGCTTTAACGAATAACCGTGACCACACGGTTGGTGATTCACTTTGGCATTTCTGTCTTCTCTCCCCCGCCACGTAGCCAGTTGCGGGGGAGAGAGGGGGGCGGATCCGAAATCACTAACGCGGATCGCATCGCGGGATGCAAACCAGAGCTTGACCGTAGTGAATCTTGTTCAAAATCCCAAGCAACGGTTCATCAACAAAGTCCACTGTGTCTAGCACGATCGCGGAGCGGTCAGCGAGATTTACATCACACAACTACTGTTATCGAGAGAAAAAATGAATTGGCGTGGAACCGCTTTAAAGCTTTGCAACGTCTCGGGGATGCCGATCTTCGAGCCCTTCGTGCGGCTCGCTGCGGGCGAAGATCCTAAAGAGCAGTTCAAAGGAATTGCGAAATTCGTTTTGCTGCCGATCGTCGCCATCGCCTTGTTCATCGGTGCCTGGTCGTTGGCGGCAAAAACGGTGGTCACGGAAAGCATGCAGTTGCCTAGTCCATCAGCGACGTGGCAAGCCGGTGCCGACTTGTTTTCGATGCACTTTGCACAACGCGCCGAAGATCGTGTCAAAAAGGATGAAATGCTTGCCGAGGCGATCAGTTTCATGGTGCAAGCCAAGTCACTGGAAAATCAAGCGATCGCCGCATCGGCCAGCGACAAGGAAACCTTGCTCGCCAACGCGTTGATCTACAAAAAGAAAGCACTTCAAGCGGCAAACTATGTCCCTTCGAGTGCTCCGACTTTTATCGACCAAATCTTCACCAGTTTGAAGACCGTTTTCTTTGGGTTTGCCATCGCGACCTTGATCGCGGTTCCACTGGGCGTGCTGTGTGGCATGAGCCCCTGGTTCAACGCCGCGTTAACACCGGCGATTCAGATGTTCAAACCGGTCAGCCCGCTAGCGTGGTTGCCGTTGGCCAGTCTCGTGATCATTTGGGCATACAGCAATTCACAACCGGGAGAGACGTTTTTTGAAAAAGCGTTCTTGATCTCCGCTGTTACCGTTTCACTCTGCTCGCTATGGCCGACGCTGGTCAACACCACCTTGGGTGTCGCCAGCGTGGATAAGGATTACCTGAACGTTGCTCGCGTGTTGAAGCTGACTTGGTCGCAAAAGTTATTCAAGATCATCTTGCCAGCAAGTTTGCCACTGATGTTCGCGGGATTGCGAATCAGTCTCGGTGTCGGATGGATGGTGCTGATCGCGGCGGACATGTTGGCTCAAAACCCAGGGCTGGGCAAATTCGTTTGGGACGAATTCCAAAACGGCAGCAGCACCACGTATGCACGTATCGCATTTAGCGTTTTGATCATCGGTCTGATCGGACTGGTGCTTGATCGCATCATGATTTGTTTACGCAACATGGTTAGTTTCGGAAACCCGGTCGCGGGCTAGGACACCAAGGTTCCTATTTTTCCGAAGACCTTACTCACGAACGAACGAGAGAAACGATGAGCGTCGCCATTCTTGCGGATCCAGCAATTGATACACGACTGGACAACTCGCCGCCAAACCCGATTCTGACGATGCGAAACGTATCGAAGGGGTACGGCAGTGGGGTGACTCGCAACGAAGTCCTGCAGAACATCAATCTGAATATCCGCGAGGGCGAGTTTCTAGCGGTCGTTGGTTTTTCAGGCAGTGGAAAGACCACTTTTACTCAATTGTTGGCGGGACTGATCCAGCCCGACAGTGGCGAAATTTTGATGGAAGGCGAACCGATCACCGGCCCAGGGCCCGATCGCGGTTTGGTGTTTCAGAACTACTCGCTGCTGCCGTGGTTGACCGTTCGCGGCAACATCGCGTTGTCGGTTGATAGTGTGTTTCGCACGTGGGGCAAAGGAGAACGCCGCGACCACGTGGAAAAGTTCATCGAGATGGTCGGGCTCTCTCACGCGGCGCATCGCCATCCTCATGAATTGTCCGGCGGTATGCGGCAACGCACCTCGTTGGCACGCACGTTGGCGATGAAACCCAAAGTCCTACTGCTGGACGAACCGCTTTCCGCACTCGACGCGTTAACCCGCAGCGTGCTGCAAGAAGAGATTTTGAAGATTTGGGAAGAGGAGCGTCAAACGTGTTTGATGATCACCAACGATGTCGACGAAGCGATCTTGGTCGCTGATCGGATTGTTGCTTTGAACCCAGGCCCGCGTGCTTCGCTAGGTCCGATGTTCACGGTCGAACTCGACCGTCCACGTGACAAATCGGCACTCAACCACAACGAGCGTTTTAAAGGGCTGCGAAACGCCGTGACCAATTACTTGGTTGCCGTTCGCCAAAAGTCGCGTACCGACGAAGCAGCTGTTTCGACCGCGCCCAAGTTTGAACTACCCGACATCGAACCTGTCAGTTTGACGAAGCCTCATCGCTTGATCGTCAATACACCGGCTAAGTAATAACGAAACGGAAAAGAAAATGGCTGGCTACGTAGAAATGTTTCGTCTCGGCAAGACGTATGACACGTTGAAAGGTCCTGCGGTTATCGTCGAAGACTTTAACTTGAACATGAAGCAGGGTGAATACGCGAGTCTGCTGGGGCACTCTGGTTGTGGCAAGAGCACCGTGTTGATGATGGTTGCGGGACTCTGTGATATCACCGACGGCGGCGTTGTGGTCGCGAATCATGAGATTGATGGTCCCGGACCCGATCGCGGAATCGTGTTCCAGTCGCCCTGTCTGATGCCGTGGATGACCGCGATCGAAAACGTGCTTTTGGGTGTCGACCAGGTTTACCCGCATGCGACTAAGCAACAGCGACACGATCTGTCCGCGTATTACCTGTCGCTCGTCGGTCTGGGCAACAACTTACGCACGCGTGCATCGGATCTAAGCCAAGGCATGCAACAACGTGTCGGCATTGCACGTGCGTTTGCTTTGAAACCCAAAATGCTTTTGCTTGACGAGCCGTTCGGGATGCTCGATTCGCTGACGCGGATGGAACTGCAAGAAATTCTGCTTGAGATACTGATGCGAGACAAAGTGACCACGATGATGATTACCCATGATGTGGACGAGGCTCTGTTTATGAGCGACCGCGTCGTGATGATGACCAACGGTCCCCGTGCGACCGTTGGTGCCATTTTCGATATTCCGTTTGATCGTCCCCGTGTTCGCACCGAGGTGCTCGAGCATCCCGAGTACTACGATTACCGAGAAAAATTGCTTCGTTTCTTAGAGGAACAAGACCACAAAAAGTTAAAGCAAGAGGTTGCTGAGCATGAAGCCAAGAAAACAGAAAACGTGAACGAGGAGGACTCCGTATGTGCTTAGTCCTGCCGAGTCAGCTCTCCAACGCATTCTTGTGCGATGTTCGTACCTACGATGTCGATGACAACCGCTGTGTCGGTAACGAAGGTGAATCCGAACTTGATCGTTTGGCAATCGAGTGTCTGCAAACCGGAACCGCTCGCGTGGTCACATTGCAGCAAGAGGCACCGGGCGCGGCCATCGCATTTCCGGTCCATCGCTGTGAGGTCATTGTTTCGATCGTCGTCTTGGCAACCAAGGCAGACGACCAAACGCCAGGCGTGTTTGAAGTCTGGTCGCCGGTGGGGATCCACGAAGAAGTTGCATTAAGCTCGGGTTTTTATGGCAATCTAGCACGTTTCCAAAACGTCTCGTCCTTTGTTCGTTTTGAAAAGGGATCGGGATTACCAGGGCAAGTTTGGAATTCGCTGCGTTCGATCATCCACGAAGATCTCGCCAATCACAGCGGATTTTTGCGTGCGGCGGGGGCAAGTGCTGGGACTTTAGAGACGGCAATCGGGATTCCGGTTGCTGGCGAAAACTACGTCGCTTCGGTGCTGCTGCTCAGCAGCAAAGCGACTCCGATGGCGCGCGGCTTTGAAGTTTGGCGAGCCGACGCGGACGGCGGCTACACCCTTGAATCCGCCAGCTACTCCGACCCGGCGATCGAGCTAGGAATCGGCACTCCGATGCCAGCGAACTCGGGCATTCCTGCGTTGGCGTGTGAGCACGGTGGAGCCACGGTGTCGGAAAATCCAACGATTCTGCGATCGGGGCGACACTTCGACGAGGACGCCACCCCAATCCAAGGATGTCTTGCAATCCCCTTTTATGAATCCGACGCAATCACCAGCGTCACTGTGTTGTTGTTTTAATCATGTCCATCGCACTCCCTATCGTTCAGTCGTCACCTGACTTGGTCGAGCAATTGCTGGCCGAGCAGCAGTCGCTTTCGGCCGTGGAACAATTCAGTTCCGCACATGACAGCGACGCGAGTGTGGCACCGGCACAAGCACGATACTACCGCAGTCTGATGCCCGCTTCACCACCGGGGCCGGGACAACAGTACTCGTTCGACGTCGATCTGGATCAATGCAGTGGTTGCAAAGCATGTGTGGTCGCGTGCCACACGATGAACGGATTGGACGAAGACGAGAGTTGGCGGCGTGTCGGTACGCTGACGATTGGTGAGCTTGAATCGCCGCGAATCCAACACGTCACCACCGCCTGTCATCACTGCGAGGACCCAGGATGTTTGAGCGGATGTCCGGTCAAAGCCTACGAAAAGGATTCAGAGACGGGAATCGTCCGTCACTTGGATGACCAGTGTATCGGCTGTAAATACTGCACGATGATGTGCCCGTACGAGGTGCCTCAGTACAGCGAGCGTCTCGGGATCGTCCGCAAATGTGACATGTGCCACCAACGCTTGTCCGCTGGTGAAGCTCCCGCATGTGTGCAAGCGTGTCCAAACGAAGCCATCTCGATCGCGGTGGTCAATATTGCCGAAACCGAATTCGCCGCCGACGACCGCATCGCAGCGGGCGCTCCTGTATCGACGATCACCAAACCGACAACGAACTACCGCACCGAATACCGTGATATTGCAGAGAACGCTGCACCCCAAGACATCGGGGTGGATCATGTTGCCGAAAGCCATTGGCCATTGGCGGTGATGTTGGTTGCCACCCAAGTTTCGGTGGGAATGATTTTCATCGAGCGTTTCGCTGCGACATTGGCTTGGGTTTCGGGACACGATCACTCGGTCATCGCCACACGATCCATATTGCTTGTCGCCCTGCTGATTGGCGGCGTCGGATTGAACATCGCCTCGCTGCACCTCGGTCAACCGCTGCGAGCGTGGCGAGTCTTTCTAGGCTTAAAAACGAGCTGGCTCAGTCGCGAAGCCGTCGTGCTGGGCAAGTACATGGGATTGCTATCCGCCGCGACCGCATTGTATTGGATGCCAGTGTTTCGTGATTACCTGCCGCAATCGATTTCGCAGTGGATCCCCGCGTGGGCCGCAAATTTGACTCTTGTGATGGCGATCATCGTCGGCGCGGCGGGGCTGTTCAGCAGCGCCATGATCTACATCGCGACGCGCCGGCAAATTTGGCGAAGCTCGCGAACGTTGATTCGCTTCATGGGAACCGCCGTGGTTGCCGGAGCGATCAGTGTACTGCCCATTTTAATCCTCAGTGGTGAAAGCCGTTTTGTTTGCGTGGCGATCACGATCTTGGGGTTGATCACGCTGGCTGGCAAAGCCGCTTGGGAGTGGAGCGTGCATTTGAATCCAAACGGGCGAGGCGATGTTTACGATCGTCGTTCACGCCGCTTGGTGCGTCAATCACTATCGCGGCTTGCACGTTCTCGGATGCTGGCGGCCCATGCGAGCTTGGGGTTGTTGTGTGTTGCCGCGGCGGCAACGTTCGTTTCCCCTTGGACTGCGGCGGCGATTGCGATCGTCGCCAGCTTGATTGTGATTGGCGGCGAGATTGCCGAACGACTGCTGTATTTCATGAGTGTGGTTTACGACCGGATGCCAGGAACTTTCCGATGATTCAGCCAACGCCCAATGCCAACGGAATGTCACCGCGGTCACTCTTGCCAAAACTGTTGCGTAAGCACGATGGCAAGATGACGCGTGAATTACTGCTGCACCCGGGAGATCACGGACTCGGGATGACCCACGAGTCGATGCAAGCCGACGCGACTACGACGGCGGTATGTGGATACTGTTCGACCGGATGCGGATTGCGACTGCACTTGCGTGACGAGGAAGCGGTCGGATTGACTCCGGAAACGTCATACCCGGTCAATCTCGGCATGGCGTGTCCGAAAGGTTGGGAAGCGTTGCGGGTGCTTGATTCAGAGGACCGTGCAACGGAGCCGTTGATTCGCGGCTCTGACGGCAAATTCGCCGCGGTGTCGTGGGATCATGCTTTGCGATTGTTCACGACCCGGATGAAAGGGATCCAACGTCAACACGGCCCCGATTCGGTCGCATTCTTGAGCACGGGACAAATCGCCTGCGAAGAGATGGCGTTTCTAGGAGCGTTGGCAAAATTTGGGATGGGGATCAAGCATGGCGATGGTAATACACGTCAATGCATGGCCACCGCGGCAACTGCATACAAGGAATCATTCGGGTTCGATTCACCGCCGTTCACCTACGACGATTTCGAGCAAAGCGATTGCATGGTCTTCATCGGTGCCAATCCTTGCATCGGCCATCCGATCATGTGGGAACGTGTGCTACGGAACCAGAACGATCCTGAAATCATCGTGATCGACCCTCGTCGTACGGAAAGTGCGATGGCGGCGACTCAGCATTTGCAAATTCGTCCCAAAAGTGACTTGGCGTTGTTGTACGCGATCACCAATCACTTGATCGCGTGCGAATGTGTGGATCGCAAATTCATCAACAATCATACCGAAGGGTTTGAAAAACTTTGCGAGCACGTTAGCCGGTTTACACCCGACGCGGTCGCTCCGATGACCGGTATTTCGGCCGATGCGATTCGCCAGACGGCTGAAACAATTGGGCGACGAAAAGCGGTGTCGCTGTGGTGGACGATGGGTGTCAACCAAAGCTATGAAGGCACACGAACCGCACAAGCGATCATCAATATTGCCTTGATCACCGGCAATATCGGCCGACCGGGAACGGGGGCCAACAGCATCACCGGCCAATGCAACGCGATGGGGTCACGATTATGGAGCAACACCACTAACCTCTTCGGGCACCACGATTTCAAGGACTCGGCGGATCGTGAAAAAGTCGCCAGCAGTCTAGGAATTGATCCGGAACGAATCCCGACCGAACCGAGTTGGTCCTACGACGGGATTATGGATGGGATTCGCCGCGGCGACATTCGTGGATTGTGGGTGATCGCGACGAACCCCGCACACAGTTGGATTCACCAGAGCGAAGCTCGCAACCTACTCGATCGGCTCGATTTCCTCGTCGTTCAAGACATGTATCACACCACCGAAACGGCTCGACATGCGGACTTGATTCTGCCCGCCGCCGGTTGGGGGGAAAAGTCCGGCACGTTCATCAATAGCGAACGTCGCTACGGCGTCCTGAAGAAAGTGCGTCGCGCGCCCGGCAAAGCACTGGCTGATTTCCATATCTTTCGTGCGCTTGCATCGTATTGGGGCGTGGAAGAGATGTTCGCGGAATGGACTGATCCCGAAGCGGTGTTTCGCATCATGCAACGGGCGAGTGAAGATCAACCCTGTGACATCACCGGGATCCAAGGCTACGAACAAATTGATCGCTGCGGCGGTGTCCAGTGGCCATGGACCGAAGCGGATGCCGAAGGCGATTTCCAACCGGAACAACAACGTCGTCTGTTTGCCGATGGCCGTTTCTATCACCACGATGGTCGCGCTCGCTTGGTCGTCGACGATGTGACCGCGATGCCCGAAGCCCCGGACGCGGAATACCCGACGCTGTTGATGACCGGCCGTGGCACGGTCAGCCAATGGCATACACAAACTCGCACTAACAAAAGTCCGGTGCTTCGCAAACTGTATCCCAACGAAGCGTATATCGAGATCAATCCTGAGGATGCAGCGGCGATGGGCGTCGAAAACGGCGACCAAGTCCGTGCTCAATCACGTCGCGGCAGCCTGCTGGCAACGGCCATGGTGACACCCACCGTGAAACCAGGACACGCGTTTATGCCAATGCATTACGAAGCCACCAACCAACTAACGCTGGGACACTTTGACCCCCACAGCCGTCAACCCAGTTACAAAGACTGTGCCGTAAGGATCGAACGAGCATGAGTGAGAAACCATTTAGCAAAGAGCAACAACAATACATCGCCGGATTCGCATTCGGTGCCGACGTGGCACGCGCGGTGAACCGATTGCCGATGGTTAGCAACTGTGTCGCGGGTCCTTCGGGGAACTCGGTCACCGTTGGCGGTGGCGCTGCAACCGTCGACGGCAAAGTGCTGCCGGTCGGGCCTGAACGGATCGCACTGCAAGCCCAAGCCGACTGTATTGCCGCTGGCAAAAAACTCTGCAAAGAAGAGAAGGCCAAGCAGGCGAAAAACCCGCTGGACATGTGGGACGAGATTCAAGCTCGATCCGATGCCAACGAATTTCCCAAAGGCGACGATGTCTTTCTGACCAAATTCCATGGACTGTTCTTCGTCGCTCCGGCTCAGAACAGCTTTATGTGCCGGATGCGATTGCCCGGGGGCGTATTGCATTCGCGGCAACTGCGTGGGTTGGCAGATTTATCGGAAAAATCTGCAGGCGGCTTCGTCGACGTGACCACACGCGCGAATCTGCAGCTTCGCGAAATCCCGGCCGATCACGCGATGAACATCCTGTATGGGCTTCGCGAACTCGACATCATCAGCCTCGGTTCAGGGGGCGATAACATCCGCAACTGCACCGCGAGTGCATTGTCGGGAATCGATCCAAGCGAATTGATTGAAACGATTCCGTATGCGAAACGGATGCATCATTACATCGTGAACCACCGCGAGATGTATGGATTGCCACGCAAATTCAACATCGCCTTTGATGGCGGCGGCAGCATCAGTGCGCTCGACGACACCAACGACATCGGCTTCCACGCGGTGCAGGTGACCGACGAAAACGCCAACGAAACGCTGCCCGCGGGTGTCTATTTCCAATTGACGCTCGGCGGGATCACCGGACACAAAGATTTCGCTCGCGACACCGGCGTTTTGCTACGTCCCGAGGAGTGCGTGGAAGTCGCCGGCGCGATCGTTCGCGTGTTCGTGAAAAACGGAGACCGCACCGACCGCAAAAAAGCTCGTTTGAAATACGTGCTGGATGATTGGGGGTTTGAAAAGTTCATTCAAGCGGTCGAAACCGAGATGGGGCGGGATCTGCGAAAAGTCGATTCGAGTCTTGTCGTGATCCCTGACAATGAAAACCGCCAGGCGCATGTGGGCGTCCACCCGCAAAAACAAAACGGTCGTCAATACGTCGGTGTGGTGTTGCCGGTCGGCCGCATCACCAGCGATCAAGCACGCGGGCTCAGCGATATTGCCGAGACCTACGGTAACGGTGAGATACGTTGTACCGTTTGGCAGAACGTCTTGATCCCGCATATTCGCGACGAAGACGTCGAGGAAGTGAAAGCAAAGCTAGATTTGATTGGCCTCAGTTGCGACGCCAGTTCGTTTCGCGCCGGACTCGTCGCTTGTACCGGAAGTGCCGGTTGTAAGTTTGCAGGGGCCGATACCAAAAAACACGCGATGATCATTGCCGAGACGCTTGAATCGCAATTCGAACTCGATCAACCCATCAATATTCATGTCACCGGATGTCACCACAGTTGTGCCCAGCACTACATCGGCGACATCGGTCTGCAGGCGTGTCAAGTGGAACAAGGCGATGACATGGTCGACGGATATCACGTCAATGTGGGTGGCGGTTGGGGAACGCGCAAAGCGATCGCCCGACTGCTGTTTGAATCGGTCGCGTTTTCGGACATCCCGGCATTGATCACGGCGATCGTCGGTGGCTATTTGCAAGGACGCCAAGACAACGAATCGTTCGTCGATTTTGCTCGGCGAACCAGTGACGAAGATCTCAAAGCGTTGGCCGTTAGTTGTGTTTGAAATGAAGTGACTACGGTCATTGTCGAAAAAGAAACTCCCTCTCCTTCTAGAACCGAACCATGAGTAGCTTGATTCCTGATACCGCGCCTTTTTCCCAAGAACAGCGTGCTTGGCTGAACGGTTTCTTCGCCGGCATGATGGGCATTCAGTCCAATACTCAGCAAGGCGAAACGCTTGCCGCGATGGGGTTTTCCAGTGAAACCGTCGCGGTGTCAAGCGAATCGCCCGACGAGGAAGAGGATTTTCCTTGGCACGATGATTCGTTGCCGATCGTGGACCGGATGAGTCTAGCCGAAGGCAAGCCACTCGACCGAAAATTGATGGCCGCGATGGCTCAGCTCGATTGTGGATCGTGTGGCTATCTGTGCCAAACGTACAGTGAAGCGATTGCCTCGGGGACAGAAAAGAATCTGTCGTTGTGTAGCCCCGGTGGCAAAGAGACCAAGCAGATGATCAAGAAACTGCTGAAGGAAGGAGGCGGTGCAGAATCCAACGGCGCTGCAATGAATGGCGCTGCGATGAACGGCGTCGCGGTTGCAAAAGAAATCCCTGGCTCTTCGCGTTCCGCTCCCTACACCGCCAAGCTGCTCGCGTCACGCTGTTTGAACAAAGAGGGATCCGCCAAGGCGGTTCATCACGTCGAAATCGACTTGTCGGGATCGGGGATCAAGTACGAAGTCGGTGATGCCCTGGGCGTATGCCCCTCGAATTGTAGTGATCTGGTGAGCGAGATTCTCACACGGATCGAGTCGGACCCAAATGCCCAAGTCACCACGCCGCTAGGAAACACCAAGCCGATCGCGTTGGGATTGCAAGAAGATTGCTGCTTGAAAGACCCCAGCGACGAACTGCTCGAACAACTGATCGGTCGCTGTGCGGACGAAACCGGCAAGCAGGCTCTGGCCAAGCTGCTCGAAGACGGCGTGCCCGATGGATTTGACGTGCTGGATACATTGAGTCTCGCGAGCGACGTTAGGCTAACCGCTGGTGAATTGATGGAAACTCTCGAACCGCTCAATCCTCGTCTGTACTCGATCGCCAGCAGCATGAAGGCGGTTGGCGAACAGGTTCACTTGACCGTCGGCAAAGTCACTTACGAGCGTGAAGGACGCGTTCGCAAGGGAGTCGCCAGCACGATGTTGACCGATCGCTTGGAATCGGGGTCGTCGCTGCGAATCTTTACGCATGCGAATCATACCGGATTCACGGTCCCGACCGATTCGAGTGTGCCAATCATCATGGTCGGTCCGGGAACCGGCATCGCGCCGTTTGTGGCGTTTTTGCAAGAACGCGTCGCCACGGATTCCAAGGGAAAGAATTGGTTGTTGTTCGGTGATCAACACGAAGCCTATGACTTTCTGTACGAAGAACAACTGCAAGGCTACATCGAATCGGGAAGTCTACAGCGGCTCGATACCGCGTTCAGTCGCGATGGGGACAAGAAGGTCTATGTTCAAGACCGGATGCGAGAAAACGGGGCCGAGTTGTTCCAGTGGTTGACCGAGGGAGCTCACTTCTATGTGTGCGGCGATGCATCACGGATGGCAGCCGATGTCGATCGAACGTTAAAGCAAATCGTTGCGGAGCATGGCAACATGAGCGAAGAACAGGCCGATCAATACGTGGCCAACCTATCGAAAGCAAAACGTTACGTCCGCGACGTCTACTAGGCGACAGTGCAGCCTTAGCGGGCGTACAACAGCATGGTCAAATCGTCGGGTTTGCCGGGCAACTGTTCATCGCTGCCAGTCATCCGCTGGCTGGCGATTTGAACCAGTTGCTGCATACAGCCGATCGGTTTTCCACTTTTCATCGTGGCAACGACTTCGGACAGATGCATATTGTCGAACAATCCGTCGCTGGCCAAGATCACGCGGTCTCGCGCGGCCAATTGACGCGACGGGCCGACTTCGATGTGCATCGTTTTGGATCCAACCAGATTCGAGACGACATGACGATCGTCGTGCGTCATCGCAGCGGCCTCGTCTAACATGCCCGATTCGATCGCATAGCCGACCGGCGAATGCGACGTCGATTTCCACTTTAGCGATCCCCGCTGACCCACAATCATCGTCATCGAATCGCCGACCGTGTACGCGCGAACGCGTCCCTCGACAATCTCGACCACCGACAATGTGGTTGCCGCTCCGATGCCAAGATCCAAGATTTCAGCATTGGCTTTTTCGATCCCATCCAGGATCGCGGGCCGCAGATCTGCATCGGGGGCCGACGCGGCGACCATTTCGGCGATGCAGTGCACCGCGATCGCCGACGCTTTGTAGCCAAGCGGGCAGCCGCCCACTCCGTCAGCCACCGCCATCACCAACGCACCCCCAGCCGTGCGAACCACTACCGAACTATCATCGTTGGGTTCGATCTTGCCTGGACACCTCCGCGAAATCGAAATCACGGATCCCGACAGCATCGGCAGCGAGCGTGGTTCGCCCATATCGCTTTCAATGCAGAACTCGAGCAGCGTTTCGGGGATGGTGGAGAGCATGGTAGGCGGAATCATAACCCACCCGCAGGTGGAGGGGGGAAGAATTAGCGTGTACCTAATTCTAGCCCGTGACTCGGTTCCGACGAGAGAAGCGGATCGCTTTCAGTCGAGTTTGTTCAAAGACCGATAGCATTTGAGGCGCATCCCGATAACGATGGCGGGGGTTAACTTCAAGTGATTTGCGGATTACAGCGATTAAATCACCGTGAGCACGCCGGCGGAGCTGTGCAGCCCCCTCTAGTGGCCACTCAAACGGGTATTCAGGCCACTTACCGGAAAAAATCCTATAAGCGATCAAACCGATCGAAAAGACGTCCGAGCGGGTCGATGGTTTCCCCATCGCCTGTTCCGGAGCCATGTGTCCGAGGGTTCCGGTTCCCGAACCGCTAATCGTGGTTTGGGCCGCCTTGGCGATCCCAAAGTCGCCTAGCCGAATCACATTGTCCTCGAATAACAAAATGTTCTCGGGCTTGATGTCACAGTGGATGACCCCCTGCTCGTGCGCGTATGCGACCCCTTCGAGCAATTGGCTAACGTAGTCAAACGCCAACTCGAACCCGATCCGCTTTTGGATGCGATCCGCCAGCGTGCGTTCTCCCATGGGGGCAACGATCACGAAGTGGCCTTCGATAAAGGCGGCATCGCGAATCGGCAAGATGTTGGGGTGATCCAATTGGACCGTCAAACGCGCTTCGCGGCGAAACTCTTCGAGCAGTTGCGGTGAAACCAATTCCGGGGACGGAATCTTCAGCGCCACTTTGATCCCAAGCAAGGTATCAAACGCAGCATAAACGGTCGCAAATCCCCCCGCGCCAAGCCGTCTTTCAATCCGATATTTTCCAAGTCGCGTACCAACGCGGACAGGGGACTTGGGTTTGGTGTGCATGAAAGACGTGAGGCAATTTGGGAGAGAAACAAAAAAGGAATCGTGATGTCCAACGTGTCATGACATCCGATAGGTCTCGGCGAATGCTTTGATTATCGTTAGCGATCCGCGACTCGGAAAGATGTAGCGAAGAGATTTCTCAGGCAATCCGCTGCACGCATACTCGAGTGTCTGCGAAATCGCGGCGAACGTCAAATCACTCGGCGACCATTTCGCCGAGCGTCGTATCGAATTGCTCGGGATCGACGTTTACATCGCCGTGATGCACACATTGCTGTGGATCCACACGATGGGCTAGTGCGTAGTAGTAGTCCAGTCGCGATGCGGAAGCGAGCGAGAAGTAGCAGTTCGGCGTCTCTTCAACGGCATCACGGATCTCGAGCACGCGGCTTTGCGGCGTCATCATCATCATGTTGGTCAGCCCCGCGCCGTGGTTGGAAACGAGATATTTCGCGTTAGCAGCGACTTGGACCTGGACCCGCCAATCGTGTTGTTCGGCCGTAAATACGGTGAATCCGTGTTTCTTCAGCACCGGCATTATCGCTTCTTCGTTGGCGACACGCCGCCGCGTTGCCATGCTGCGGCTGATGTAAACGCGATCGCCAAATTTGCTCACTGCGGCGTGGTCCTGGGCCGTAGCCGACTCGGGCAAATAGCTGCTGAACCGCTGGTGCATTCGCTGGATGATCGGTTGGTTGTGATTGCCCGTCACGGCCACATGCGACGGTAAAATTAGGTTGTGGCACAGCACCCGTTCGAACCGTTTTAAGAATCGAACCTCGCCAAGCCCGAAGGGAATCAAGCTTTGCCGCATGTAGGCGTGCTTGCGATATTTGTAGGGCAACAGCAGCGTCATCGCCGACAAGTCATGCGATTGGGACGCCATTTCTAAACGCGGCAAGGCGTCGCACATCCAGTGGTAATAGCCACAGCTCCAATTGTCGGTGATCCAGATTGTGGGAGACTGGATGACCGAGCGAGATTGAATTAGACGTTCGGCAGCGGCACGCAAATGCCCGCGTTCACGCCGCCACGTTTCGGCATGGGCCGGCGTCACAAAACTCTCTTGTAAGTAGCGTCCTTCGTGACGCAGCGGACCTCGGCCAAACGCCTCTACCCCTCGCAATCGCTCGATCGATGCGGGTGAGATTTCTTGATACCGACACGAGGCAAAAAGCTGGACGTCGCGGGACCGTAGATTTTTTGGGAAATTGCGGACACTGGTGTGTAGCGGCAGGGTGATTTCGAGAGTGCCCATGCGTGGTTCCCAACAAGAAAAGAGTGTGTCAGAGAGGGAAAATTGACCCGAGCTTCCGCGTCTGGTGCATCCAACACCCCTCCGGTAACAAAACGGCAGCAGCGAAGTCAAGGTGAAAACAGAAAATCGACGCCTCAATGGGATCCCGCGCCCTGCGTTGTTTGGCCCATTCCTAATCCAGCCCATTCTTAATCCAGCCCATTCTTAATCCAGCACGTTCCTAATTTCGCACGTTCACAAAAGCTCCCCACAACGCGATATAGATCACCACGACCACGAGCGTTAGCAGGGCGATTTGCTGAGCTTGATTGGGCTTCTTTAGCTCGACAATCATGGCGATGGCGAACACGATCGTGACGCCGACGTTGCCCCAGGGGACCAGCGGATAGATGAACTGAAAGTGCGAGAAAGGCCACAGCGGTTTCAGCGCCCAGTCGCTCAGACCTACGGCTCCCGAAACCACGGCGTCGGCAGGGATCTGGCTGAGCGCTGCCACGGTCGCGACGCTGATCCAGACGCACCAGCTGCGGGTGGAAAACGATTGCCGGCGTTCGATCGACGTCGCCAGTTCTTTCAAGGGTCCGTACCGTGTGATTCGAGCGGCGGCGCGGCCGCTGAGATCCAACCGGTAATCCGCCGTCCCCAGCAGCAAACCGAGCACGCAGCAAGCCAGCAGGTTGTGTCCCCACACGCGATGCCCCGCCTCGAACCGGCTCATGTCGATCAACATCGGCACTCCGTCCCAGTCTGGCGCGATCGCAGCGACGCCAGCGAGCGCAACAATTTTCCAGCCGTGGTGACGATGTAATCCGGCAGCCAAGGCTCCGTTGATCCCCAGCAGTGCGTGCTCGAACGTCGTCATCGTAGAAAGGAGTCCGTCGCAATAGAAAAGAACGCTCGTAACGAACGTTCTATTCTAGCGATGATCCGCCGTCGGTGCGGTTGCGGTCCGCGGTGGTCGCGACGAATGAACCAGTTCGTTTTGCCGACGGTTTACATTCTTGATGACCTCGACAAACTGCTGCTTCGTCTCACGCGGGACTTGGGGCAAACGGTGAGCCAGATCGATCATTGAGTGTGGGTTACGCTGCGACGCGGCCGAGATTTGACTCAAGAAGCGAGCGGTCTCGATAAAGTTGCTGTCCGCCGAGCGGCCGATGAACCCGCTAAACGTGCGAGCAATTAGATCGGCACTCAAACTGTCCAACTGCACAAAACAGTCCAACGTCCCCGTGACCGTCGTTTCACCCGAGGCCGATTTTGCATACGTGCTGCGGAACACAAACACGCCGCGTCCTTTGATTGGGCTGGCAACCAATTTGCCATCGTACGATCCATCGGCAACATAGATATGCATATTCGGGTCGCCGTAGACTAGGTCGACAACGCAGTGAGTACCGCTGCCATCAGACGCATCAAGCTGATACGGCGCGATGCGTTTGGTGGTCACCTGGGTGACTCCCATCACATCCCACATACCGACAAGGATTTCGGGATTCCGAGCGATCAGCAAAAACAGATCTCGATCGCAACTAATCGCCTGGGTCGGCAATTGGCGAAAGATCGTAGGCGAATTGGCGATCGACAGGATCCGCTGCTGCGCATCCACGGTCAATCGCTGCATCGGCAAGCTTGCCAATACTTCGCGACGGCGCTCGATCGACGCGGTCCCGCTTTGGCCGTCATCGGAATTCCCGATGCCGGCACCGAAACGGTCCAACAGCCCCTGGGCCGACGCGGTGGTTGTTGACAACACCAACGTCAGCAGCAGTGCCGCTGTGAGCGCGCATCTCCCACCTACGATTCGTTGAATCGATCCCCCCGGCACCGTCATCCCCCACCGTGTTTTTTGCCGCAGTCCACCAACCGCGACGAGCTTCGTGATCCGCTAAGTGCAGACCCCTGTGCTTAAGATGAAGTTTCGGCGATTCAGGAGTATCGAGTTGAGGAAAACTGTGCCGAGTGGAGCGGTTGTTGGAGTTGTCACTGCATTGACGACACGGGGATTGCTATCGCGATCGTCGCTATTTCAGCCACGTTTTCGCCACAATCGGACGTCGTTGGGACCGCAAAATTGCATCAATAGAGCTCCACTGGACGCGTAGCGATCGAACACTCGCTCGTGAAAATCGTCCTCGCCCGGCCAGGGGTAGGAGTAGACGATCGCAAAATCATCCAGTTCCAAACCGAGCGCCGCGTAGCCGCAGGGGACGTCATGCCCCAGACTCGGCAGCGTCGGATCATCGGCAAGCGATTCGCTATCGGCAGGCAAAAAGTTTCCATGGATCAGTTCGACATCCGCTTTCCATTCGTCGACCAAGCGACGGCCTTGCGCTAGCAACTCCGACTCGGCTTCGATTCCAATCACATCCAAATCGAGCGTCGAGGCAAGCGCACTGACCACCGCAAAACCGCAGCCCCATTCCAGGAACCGTTTGCCGATCAACATTTGCGATTCCAGCGCCCAGCCAAGCGATTGGTAAACCAGTTCGTAATCGGCGGCGACGAACTGTTCGATTTGCGGTTGGTCCCAGCGATCTTGGAACGCTTCGATCCGCTGCCGCGCGTCGCTGATCCACAACTGGATTTCTGCGGGTGGGGTTCGCCGATCAACGGACGAGGGGATGGCGATTCGTTCTAACAAGGAAGTGCTTTCGATAGCTTGGGTTGCGGACCTGCATTTTCTAGCCGCACTCGCGCCCCCGCCCTAAAATTTCCATCCGCTCACGGCGCGTCTGAGTTGGGTTGGTCGGATTCGGGTGGGGCTGAGTCGGGCAGTACATCGAGTTCGGGTTTGGTGCAGCCAGCCCATCCAAGCACTTCGATGTCGGTTTGGGAAGCCCAGCGACTTTGGTTGCCCCACAAGGGTTCGAGACAAACCGGGCAGCGAGCGTCACAGCCATTGGGGTATTGATGCCGCGACGTCAGATCCGGCTCGAGCCAGATCGCGTCGCACTCGTCACACACCACCAATCCATGAGGCAGCGGGGGATCGTTGACGTTGGATGAATCTACGGACTTGGGTGGTTTTTCCGTTGGCTCGGGCAAACCGCAAATGCGAACCCCGCACAATCCACCGCCGCAATTCGGACAGTAGTCAACTGAATGTCTTGGGCTCACGATGGTGGGGTCTCCGAAAAACACGCGGACAGCGAAAATAGACAGGGAAAATAGAGAGGGAAAATAGCCGGGAAAACGGACGTAGGACGGTGCTCGCTACAGCGGGTACGCAGTGATGACGCGTGTTCCCTCCAATACAATGCGGACACGACGTGCCATGGGATTGCGTTTGCGAGCGCCATCACGTCCCCCGACAAATCCGATTCGGCTACCGAGATCAACGGTATAGATGGTCCGCCCGTCATCGACGCGTGTGGTCGTTTTTGTGCCTTGCTTGGCTTTCAAATAGGCGCGGTCAATCGTCTTAAGCGCTCCCTCCATGTCGCCATCGAAAACACCGTGGCTGCCCGGTCGCGAAGGGTCATCCTTGATGTGCCGCCGCAAGTGTTCGAGCCGATGGCCCTCGGCACTGCCCGGGGTGTACTGCAATCCAGCGGGCGAAAGATAGCGATCTGTGGAAACCTCACGCAGCAATCCGTATTTCAGCTCGGGCTCAGACTTCGACTCGGATTGTGCTGCCGATTCGGATTGTGGCGTCGACTGTGATTGCGGTGTCTTTTGGGGCTCGAACTTCGGTTCGGCCACCACCGCGACTTCGCCCGCATCGTCAGATCGAAGCTGCGGCAGATTCCAGCCAAAGCGGGCATTCAGCTCCGGTTGGACGAGGGAGTATACCCCCACAAGGACGAGGGTTCCGATCGCCCCGAGCGACGACTTCCCTACTGTCAGGGGATTTTTCCCAGCAGGCTCGGATTTATCCATCTCGTATTCCCGTCAGAGTAACCTAGATTAGTAGACTCGCAGCGAAATCAAGTCATGATGGCCTGCCTTGCAAACCCCTGGAATCGTGAGAAGATGGGAAGCTTGCCTGGCGTGATCGTCGCATTGCGATCGTACCTGTACTAAAGATCATACACATTTACAGCAGAAAAGAGGAAAGCAGCGTGAAGAACGTTCTACGTGCCGTGTTGATGTTCACCCTTCTACTTGTGGTTTTGGGGCTCGACGTCCAGACGACGAAAGCGGCCGAGCCCGGCTGGTCGCCGATCATCATTCCCACAGGTGCCTATCGGCAAGAGATTAAATCGATGCCGATCGAACAGCGTCCCTATCGTCCGGGGCATTTTTATGGCAACACCGTTCGGCGTATGCATTATCGCGGCGAAGTTCTGCCACGCCCCACCGATTTGCCTGTAACTCAGAGCGTCGTACCGAGCGTGGTCGGCCAGCCTGCCGCGTCGAATTATCAATATGCCCCTTTGGCATACCCAAGCATGGGAACAAGTAACGCGTCTACGACCTCGAACCCAATGGGACTTCGTCGTCTCTTCTCGAATCGCAATCGGTTCTAACGTTTTTAAGGAATGGAGGATGCATTTGTCGAAGCCCCTCCGAGCTACTACGCTGAAGTACACTGTAGTTGCGTGAGCGAAGGGACGAAGAAGAGAAGGGCGAAGAAGAGATTGCATCGCCACAATCTTGTTACCGCCCCAACTGATTCGTCTCCGACGTTTTCGTGACGACCGATCCGTTGCCACCGACGGTTGTTCCGGCCTAGCGGAACGAGCCAACAAAAACTTTGACGCCCATCCATTCCTTCGCGCTCTTCGGACCCGATATTCTCGAGTCAGAAAACGCGTAGCAAGACGCAGAGTACCGTGTTATGTCATCACTCGATCCGTCCACCGCGACCCCCTTGCCGCAGTGGATCGGTATCCGTGCCCAACGACATGGTGATCGGCTTGCGTTGACGTTCATCGACGATGACGGCGGCATGACACAATGGACATACCGCGATCTTTGGTCGCGTGTTTGCGAGTTTGCAGCGCGGATGCCTGAGGTCGATCAAGATCAACCTCGCGCTCTGTTGTTATTCCCACCAGGACTCGAATTCGTAGCAGGCTTCTTCGCAGCCCACGTCGCCGGCTGGGTTCCTGTGCCGACCTGTTACCCCAAACCAGGCCGGGTGATGGAACGGCTCGATTCGGCCGCACGCGACTGCCATCCCTCGGCCATCATTGCAGACACCGAAACATTAGCGGGAATGGATCCCGAAAAACTGTGCGACGCGGCACGTGATATCCCTCGTCTTGCGACCGACGCCTCCGTGCCACCGCTCGGAACAGACAAACCGCAGCACTGGATCGATCCGCATTCACTGTCGATCGACCCTGACTCGCTCGCGCTACTGCAATACACCAGCGGCAGCACCAGCCATCCCAAGGGTGTGATGGTTCGTCATCGCAATGTGATGGCCAACCTCGAAGCGATTCGGCGAGGATTTCAAATCCCCTGGATCGATGATGATCCCAATCAAACCGAATCCGGCGTTTTCTGGCTGCCGTTTTTCCACGACATGGGGCTGATTGGCGGATTGTTAGCATCGCTATACATGGGCCGGTCCACCGTGTTCATCAGCCCGCGAGCCTTCCTGCAGCGGCCGCTTCGCTGGTTGCAGTTGATCAGCGATTACAAGGCGACGATCAGCGGTGCCCCTAACTTTGCCTACCAATTGTGTATCGATCGCATCTCACCTGATCAAACCGATTCGCTGGATCTATCGAATTGGCGAACAGCGTTCTGTGGTGCGGAACCGATTATGCCTCGCACGCTCAGCGATTTTGCGCACCGTTTCTCGAGCAGCAAATTTTCCGCCAGTTCGTTTTATCCTTGTTACGGACTCGCCGAAGCCACATTGCTCGCCGCCGGCGGCAACGGGCCCGCAGAACCACGTTTGCTGAGCGTTTCTCGCGACAAACTGAGTGAAGGCCGCGTCGACATCCAACCCGAAGGCCGTGGCAAAGCGTTCCAAAAGCTTGTCGCGTGCGGTTCCGCTGTCGACCAAACCGAATTATTGATCGTCGATCCGCAGACCTTGTCCGTTTGCGAGGAACGAATCATTGGCGAAATCTGGATCAAAGGCGCCAGTGTCACCGCCGGCTATTGGAATCGCGACGAAGAGAATCGCCAGCGGTTTGCGGCGCTAACCGCGGATGGCCGCGTCGGATTTTGTCGTACCGGTGACCTTGGCTTTTTGGACGACGGGCAACTGTATGTGACCGGACGGATCAAGGATGTCGTGATTCTGCGCGGCCGCAACTTGTATCCTCAAGATATCGAAGCGACGGTTCGCGAGATCATCGGCAGCGAAGGGGGCCAATGTGCGGCGTTCTCGGTCGACGGTCCACGCGGTGAAGGATTGGCGATCGTCGCCGAGGTTCCGCGGCACTGTGATGAAGCTGCGTTTCCCGAATGGGTGCGTTCGATTCGCCGAAGCGTCATTGACGTTCACGAAGTCGATCCACGCAACGTGTTGCTATGTCGCCCCGCGACAGTGCCGCTAACGAGCAGCGGAAAAGTCCAGCGACATCGATGTCGCAAAATGTTCGACGCCGACGAAATTCGCTGCAAGTATCGCTACGACCGCAAATTTCTGTCCGAGCAGGCGCCGATCGCGATCCCAAAACTTCCCGAAAATCCCACCGCAGCGGATCGTGAGCCGCTGACGCGGATGATTGAAGCTTGGCTTGCCGAGTGGTTAGTGGTTCGCGCCGGAGTGGCTCCGCAGACCATCGAACTTGATAAACCGTTTGCCGACTACGGACTCGATTCGATGACATCGGTCGAACTCAGTGGTGAGACCGAAGATTGGTCGGGAATCGAGTTGACTCCGATCGTGGCCTGGAACCATCCCACGGTGACACAACTGAGTCGCTTTATCGCCAAAGAGTTGATTGGTTCGGAAACGCCCGAAACGCTGCCCGACGATGTGCCGTCAAGCGTGAATGCAACGCACAACGGCGCGCACAACGGTGCGCCTCGGTCCGAGTCCGTCGACGAGACGGTGTCGCAAGACGTGTCACCCGAAGAACTCGAAGCCTTATTAAGTGAAATCGAACAACTTTCGGACGCCGAGATCGACGCGGCCCTGAGCGACAAGAAAAAAACGTAATCGCTGATGGACAAACAACTTGCAGCTCGACTGGCCAAATTGACTCCTGCGCAACGTGCGTTGCTACAGAACCGGCTCGGATCGCGTCCGCCATCCGCTGTCAATGATTCCAATGCGATAGCGATTATCGGAATGGGGTGCCGGATGCCAGGCGCGGATTCCCCCGACGCATTTTGGGACCTGATCCAACAACAACGCGAAAGTGTGGGGCCCGTGCCGGCAAGCCGTTGGGATCGCGATCAATACTTTGATCCCAGTGGCCGCACCCCTGGGAAAATGTCGGTCGATGCGATGGGTGCGGTCTCGAACGTCGACATGTTCGATCCCGCTTTTTTTGGGATCGCACCGCGTGAAGCCTCGCGAATGGATCCCCAGCAACGATTGTTGCTCGAAGTCGCCTGGGAAACAATCGAAGACGCCGGCGTTCCGATCGAACGTCTCTCGGGAACCCAAACCGGTGTCTTTATCGGCATCGGCGGCACCGATTACTCCAAAATTCCCGCTCGCTACCCTGACTATTTCGAACAGATTGATGCCCACATGGGAACGGGCAACGCGCTCAGCATCGCGGCGGGCCGGATCTCGTACCTGTTCGACTTACAAGGCCCGTCGTTCATCGTCGACACCGCATGTTCATCTGCCTTGGTTGCGGTCCACTCGGCAGTCATCTCGTTGTTGCGTGGTGAAAGTAATGCCGCGATTGCGGGTGGTGTAAATCTAATTCTTTCACCGGAAACTACGATCGCGTTTAGCAAGGCCAGAATGCTGAGCCCCGATGGACGTTGCCGTTCGTTTGACGAGAACGCAAATGGTTACGTTCGAGGCGAAGGCTGTGGTTTGATCTTGATGAAACGTGCGGCCGACGCGGTTCGCGATGGGGACCTAATCCTGGCCATGATCCGCGGCAGTGCGGTGAATCAAGATGGGCGAACCAGCGGGATTACCGCACCGAGCGGTTCGGCCCAGCAACGTGTGATCCGCAACGCAATGAAGGCGGCCGAAATCTCGGTGGACGATTTGACCTACATCGAAGCGCATGGCACCGGCACCCCGCTTGGCGATCCGATCGAGTTGATGGCGTTGTCGGAAACGTTTGCCGCCCGCGACGAAAATCTACCGCCGGTTCACATCGGCAGCGTCAAAGCCAACATCGGGCACACCGAAACGGTCTCGGGAATTGCCGGAATGATCAAAGTACTGAAGATGTGCCAGCACCAATGGATCGCGGGTCAGGCTAATTTTGGCAAACTGAATCCGAACGCGAAACTCGATTCGAATCGGCTCCGGATTGCCACCGAGAACCAAGCTTGGACGCCCAACAAACAGGGACGCTTCCTGGCCGGCGTCAGCTCGTTTGGGTTCGGGGGCACCAATGCGCATGTGATTTTGGAAAAGGCAGTCGGGACCAACACGCCCGAGCAAGAAGCACCACGCGTGCCGCCGTGTTTCTTTCTGCCGCTGTCGACTCGCAGCGAAGATGCGATGCCCAAAGCGGCTCGGCAAGCCTTGGGTCGGTTGACCGATTCTTCCACGACCGACGCATTGCAAACGCACAATCTGTGTGGTTCGTACGCAAAATACCGCAGCATGTTATCGCACCGAGCCGTCGCGTTGGGCGAATCCAGCTCGGAACTTTCCAAAGGACTACAGCGACTTGCCGAGGGCGTCGCAAGTAAACAAGCGGTTAGCGGCCGACCGGTGCATGGACGTCGGCCCCGGATCGCGTTGCTGTTTACCGGTCAAGGGTCTCAGTACGCGGGAATGGCGTTAGGCTTGGTCCAGACGTTGCCGAGTTTTCAGCAATCACTCGAAGCATGTGCGGCGATTCTCGATCCCGTCTTGAATTTGTCTCTGTTGGAATTGATTTGTGACGACGTCCCGAGACGTTCTCTTGACGACACCGCGATGGCCCAGCCTGCGATCACGGCGGTTCAAATCGCCTTGGTCGATTCACTTGCCGACGTTGGTATCGTTCCCGACGTGGTGGCGGGTCATAGCATCGGCGAGATCGCCGCGTTGTATGCGGCGAAAGCGTTAAGCAAAGAGCAAGCACTGATGCTTGCGGCTCATCGCGGCCGTTTGATGGGCGAGCTGCCGCAGTGTGGCACGATGACCGCAGTGCTGGCTAGCGCGGCGGTAGTGCAGCAGTGGATCGATGAACTCGAGTCGGATGCCGTGATTGCCGCCATCAATGGTGACCAAAACACGGTCATTGCTGGTACGCACGAAGCGGTCGAGCGAATCGTCGCAAAGGCCGAAGCGGCCGGAACGATGTGTCGACCGCTGAAGGTATCGCACGCCTTTCACTCGCCGCTGATGCAAGATGCTGCCGATCCGCTGCGGGCGAGTTTATCGCAGTGGGTTGGCGACGTAAAACTGCCTCCCTACGTCACCTTTGTCTCGTCGGTCACCGGCGCGGCGCAAGAGGGAACGATCGACGTTGACTACTGGATCCGGCACTTGATGAGCCCCGTTCGCTTCGGCGACGTGATGGCCGAATTGGCAAACCAAAACATAGATCTGGCGATCGAAGTGGGGCCGCGACCTCAATTGACGGGAATGATTCGTCGTTCACTAAAATCCGACGCAGGCGAACCGCTGCTTCGCACCGTCGACACGCTGCATCCGGACGACAACGATTACACCAATTGGATCCGTGCTGTCGCCACGGCTTGGTGCGTGGGTGCCCCGGTTGATTTCAGCGCTATCGATCGCATCTATCCATCTCAGCGAGTGGCACTGCCGACGTACCCTTTTGTACGCCAACGGTGTTGGCATTCACCTCCCGCTCTGGAATCTGGCATTGGCGGTCAAAGCGTTCATCCGGTGCTGGGCAGCCGTCAGCGTTTGGCATCCGGTGGTTTGTTATTTATTTCGCATCTTGCGATCAACAAACCTGGTTATCTTTCGGAGCACGTCGTTGCCGAATCGGTGACTGTTCCCGCCGCAGCCTGGATTGACGCATTAGGAATTGCAGCAAAGGAATTGTTTGGCGAGTTTGCCTTCGAGCTTTTTGAAGTCACGATTCACCGTGCCTTGTTTTTGCACAAGGATCAATCCGTTGAAATCCAAACGACGGCCGATCCGATTCAGGGCGGACAATCACAGATTCAAATTCACTCGCGGTCCCAAGGGGATGATTCGGAGTGGACGTTGTCGGCCACATGCCGAGTAAAAAAGGCCAGCGGAACGATGCTGGCGGCCTTAAAAAGTTTGAGCCCCTCACAAGCCACCGCGGTTGATCGAGCCGGATTCTATGAATCGCTCGCCGCGTCGGGACTTCGTTACGGCGAACTGTTTCAACCGCTGCGATCGATCCTGAATCAAGACCACACTTCCAGTGCCCAACTTGAAATCGACGCAAGCTTGGTGAGTGAAGCAAAGCGGTCGCTGGTGCATCCGACTTTGCTCGATGGCGCCTTGCAACTGATTGCGACCACGATGCCAGCGTCCATTCGCCAATCCGCCGACCCACCCACCTTTCTGCCGGTCGGCGTGGACCGTGTTGTGACGCAGGACGGAACTGAGATCGCTTCGGCCGTCGTGCGTCGGCACGAAAACACGAACGACCAATGGAGCGAAGTCGTTGCCGATGTCCAATTGCTCGACCGTGAAGGCCGCATTTGTGTGTCGCTACAAGGGGTGCGTTGCAAACGGCTGCAAAAGGATCACACCCGCTACCAAATGGATCCTCAACAATGGATCTATGAATGCTCGTGGACTCCCGTATCGGTGGCGGATGGCAACTCGGGTGAGGACCACGACACGTATCCTATCCGCCATTTTGGATCGGCGATTTACCAAACGCTGATCCCCAAGACCTTTGAACCGAGTTCGTCGCAAGAGCACTGGCTTTGGACACAACCACACACGCATGACGATGTCGAAGCGAGTGTTTGCGAGCTGCTGGAATTCATTCAAACCGCGGTTCGCCAGCCCACGACGCCTCTGGTGTCGTTGGTGCTGCAGAGTGCGTTTGGAATCGGCAATGAAAACAGCATCCCGGCGTCCGCGGCATTGGCCGCCATGGCCCGAGTTGCCGCCAACGAATATCCAGCGTTGCAAATCCGGATGCTCGATGTTGCTGTGTGCGATGCTGCCAGCACCGAACCGGTTACGTCTTGGCTTGCTCGGCAATCAAATGAAACCGAACTTGCCTTTCGAAATGGTCAATTTTTGTCGCCACGATTGATGGCGTCACCACGTTCGCTCTCCAAACCTTCTGACGCGTCGCAATTGCCGATCCCGTTGAGCGGCAGTTATCGAGTCCGGCTTGATGGAACCAATCGGACCGAAGGATTGTGGGTCGAGCGGATGGCGATGCCGAAACCCAAGCCGGACGAGGTGGTGATTTCGGTCGATGCGGTGGGTTTGAACTTTAGTGATGTGCTGAAGGCGATGGGACTTTATCCCGGAATTTCGGACGAGGTGGTTCCGCTGGGGATCGAAGCGAGCGGCACCGTGACGGCGATTGGCGATCAAGTGCAATCGGTGGGCATTGGCGACCACGTGATGGGAATTGTGCCCTACGGATTCGCGTCCGATGTCGCTACAAAAGAATACTTGCTCGTCAAGATTCCATCAGGAATCAGCCCGCAAGAGGCGGCGAGCATCCCGGTCGCCTACATGACGGCGCATTATGCGCTGCGAAACATTGGCCGGCTTGCCGCGGGCGAAACGGTCTTGATCCATGCTGCCGCAGGCGGCGTCGGATTGGCGGCGATTGAGGTCGCACACAGCGTCGGCGCCACGGTGTTTGCCACGGCCGGCAGCGAACTGAAACGTCGATTGTTGTCGATGCTGGGTATCGACCCGCAAAACATTTTTGACAGTCGGGATATCGATTCGCTACACACCATTGGTGCTCGCACCGGAGGCCGCGGCGTTGATGTCGTTTTGAATTCGTTGCCGGGCGAATGGATCAACCGGTCGCTGGAACTGTTAGCGGCGCACGGCCGGTTTTTAGAGATTGGGAAAACCGATATCTATCAAAACCGACAACTTGGCTTGCTGCCATTCCAGGACAACCTGACCTATTCGGCTATCGATCTGGATCGACTGTTCCGGCATCGCCCCGAGCAAGTGCGAACGTTGTTTGCCGAGGTGGCTGAGCAATTCGCAAAGGGCATCTATCAACCCAAACCCATTACCACGTTTGCGTTATCGGATTTGCCGGCATCGCTGCGGTTCATGAGTGCTCGGCGGAATATTGGCAAGATTGTCGTATCGCCTGAAAAGAACGCCACGCATGACGGACGGGATCACGTCACCGCCGACGGGGCTTATTTGATTTCGGGCGGCAGCGGCGCGATCGCTGCGGGAATCACACGGCGGTTGATTCAGCGAGGTGCGACCAAGGTCGTCCTGCTTGCACGCCGTGAAGCGACCGAGCGGGTCGAAGCATTGATCCGGTGGGCCGAAGAAAACGGTGCGGAGTGTTTGTATCTGCAGTGCGACTGTACGAACCAAGACGAACTGCTCGCTGCGATGCGGCAACTACCTCCGGCGATGCGACCCGTGGTGGGCGTGATTCACACCGCCGGCCTTTTGGACGATGGTCTGATGCACGAGATGACGCCGGAATCCGTGGCCCGTGTGCTGCGTCCGAAAGTCGACGGAGCGGTTGCGCTGGCCAAGGCGACCGAAGACCAACCGCTGAGGATGTTCAATATGCTCGGATCGGTGGCTTCGGTATTCGGGTCACCCGGGCAAGCAAACTATGCGGCTGCGAATGGGTTTTTGGAAGGATTCGCGGCCCGGCGGCGCAACGAGGGGCTACCTGCCAACGTGGTCCACTGGGGCCCTTGGAGTTCGGCAGGCATGGCGGACGACCCGACGCGGCTAAAGAATCTGGCCTCGCGAGGACTGCGTCCGCTGCGGTTTGATGCCGCTTTGGACCTACTGATTGATGCCGGTAATCCAAACGGCCCTCGCTCGCGAGTCATGGTGGACGCGAATTGGCATCAAATGCTTTCTTCGCTTCCCGAATCTGCGGTGCCCTCGATTTTTCGTGCTCTGCACACTGCCAACGGTCAATCTCGCTCCGAGGCGGTTTCGGCGAAAGACGACGCATTGCTGCAAGAGCTTCGTTTGCTCGACCACGATGCACGGTGCGAGCGGCTGGAAATCTACTTCAGCGAGCAACTTGGCAAAATCATGTCGTTGGACCCGACCACATTGGATCGATCCGAATCGCTCGGTTCGCTCGGTCTCGATTCGCTGATGGCCATCGAGTTGAAAAACACGATCGAAACCAAGTTGGCAATCGTGATCCCGATCAGCCATTTCATGGACGAACCCAGCATTGCCACGTTAGCGAAGATTGCTGCCGAGATCATCGGAGCCGATGCGGCGGAAGCGAGTCACGAGCAAGAATCGTCGGTCGCTTCGGATTAGGGCGACGGCTGCAGGTTTACTTCGATTCTTTTAATTTCTTTGCTTCGGCTTCCAACGCAGCGACTTCGTCTTCGAGTTGCTTCAGTTCATCGAGATCGTCGGCCTGTTCACGCGACCCAGCCAAACGGGGGCGAAGGGTTTGCAGTTTCTTGTTGATAACATCGAGACGCTTCTTCGCTTTTTTATCCATGATTTCGTTATCTAGTGGAGTGAAAGGATCAATCAATCCAGCATTGTACTTCATATCGCTCGCACGCCGAGTCGGCTTGTGGAAAAGTCGCAGGCTGGCGGTGAACATCCACTCTGCTGACTCCGCTGTCATTCATCGTTCTATCCGTCTCGGCAATTACCGGTGCACTTGGTGCAATCGGCACATTCAGCATGACATGCTAACTCGGGCCGCAAAAATCGAAGGAAGATCCGCTTTTCTGGGGGGTTTGCAAGCTAGTTATTAATTGAATGCGAAGTCCGTCGTGGATCAATGGCTGCGACGCGAGTCCCTTCCCCACTAGAAAATTGGCTCAAAGGCGATTTCCGAAATCATGGGTGCCACCGAATCAACACGCAGCGCCGAATCAACACGCAGCGCCGGATCCGAACGCAGCGCTGAATCCGAACGCAGCGCCGAATTACAAGGCAATCGCTACTTTCGCCGCTCGGTCGCCATCCATCGCGTGGCACAGCGTCGCGGTACCGTCAGCGTCGAATTTGCCTTTGTCGCCATTCCGATGTTTATCTTGCTGTTTGCAGCCGTCGAACTAGGCCGCGGAATGATGACGGTCCAAGCGTTGGAGGAAGCGGCACGATCGGGTTGCCGGATCGCGGTACTCAAAGGAGCCAGCGCCTCGGATATCAAAGCCGAAGTCAAACAATTGACCGAAGCGATGGGAATCTCCAAACACAGCATCGAAATAGAACCCGCGTCGCTAGACACCACTCCGCAATGGGATCCCGTCACGGTGCGTGTCACTGCGAACTTTGCCGATATGACTTGGTTACCAGTTCCACGTCATTTCAGCGGCATGAGTTACACCGCCGCTTGTGTTTTGCCTCGTGAAGGCGAGCTCGTTCAATAGTCTTGATGGGTTAGCGTTCTCTCCACGCCATACGCAATGGCATTTCACTTTTCTTCAGCGAGTTACGATGATGCCGCAAATTGCTTTCTCTCCAGCGTGCAAACGTCGCGGGGGCACGATTGTGTTGTTTGCCGTTTTAATGGTCGTCATTGTTGGTATGGCGGCCTTCGCGGTGGACATTGGCCGGATGCAATTGGTCCGCAGCCAATTGCAGTCCGCAGTGGATGCAGGAGCAATCGCCGGAGGACTGCACCTTAAAAACAACCCCGATGATATTCAGGGTGCCAAGACGGTGGCGGAAAGTTTTATTGCCAAGAACAAAGTGGGCTTCGTGGTCGATGTACCACCGGATACGATCGCTTTGGAAACCGGAAACTGGGACCCCAACACCGAAACCTTTACCGTATCAAACACCAGCGCCAGTGCGATTCGGGTGCACGCGGTTCAAGACAAAGAGCCTTTCTTTTTCGCGGGCATCTTTGGTCAATCCTCGTTCTCGATCCCACGCCATGCCATTGCATCCGCACCCGGTATCCCGCTGGATATCGTCATGGTCCTCGACTTGTCGGGATCGATGAGCTCCGATGGACGCATCGAAGCACTACAACAAGCTTCGCCTGAATTTGTCGGGATGATCGAGCTGTCGCTGAAAGAAGACCGTATCGGAGTGATGGGGTACGGTGCCCGAAAAGGTAGCTACGATCCCAAAAAAGCGGGACACACCGGAATCATGTATACCGCAACGCCGTCCAGCTTGTTTCCGGATCCCTATGACACGTCCACGGACTGGGTTGGCATTCTCGAAGCTCGGATGACAAATGATTTCTCATTCTTGAAGAACAGCATTCTGTCGAGCAGTTCGTTGACGTCCGACAAATACGGCGGAGGAACTCCGATCGGTGCTGCCGTTCGCGATGGGGCTCACTATCTGTATGCCAATCACCGCAAACACGACAGCCACGGTAACAAAGTCAAGATGTTGATGGTGGTGATGAGCGACGGCTATGCCAACAAACCTGAAAACGACCCGGACCAATACGCGATCGCGATGGCAAACTATGCCGAAAGCCTTGGGATCGAAATTCACACGATTAGCTTGGGAGACGACGCGGATGTCGCGTTGATGACCGCGATTGCAAACGCAACCGGCGGTAAACAGTTTTCGGCCACAGGCAGCGGAAGCGAACTTACCCGTACGTTGAAACAGGCCTATCGTAACATCGCCGGCACGATCAACCGCACCGTTTTAGTGCAATAGAATCATGATGTCATTTTTAAAACCAAAGTCGATTGCTCGTCGTCACGCGAAATCTCGATTCATCGGACGACGAAAATCACACGGGATCGCGGCGGTGGAATTTGCCGTCGTCTTGCCGCCCCTGTTGTTGCTGATCCTGGTATCGGTCGAGGTGGCTCGCGCCTTTGCCGTCCAGCACTCGCTACAAGAAGCGTGTATCAATGGGTGCCGTATCTACGCCCTTGGCGACAAGACGCAGCAACAGGCAAGTGACATGATTAATCTGTCGCTAGGCGAAGCAGGCATCTCGGGACACACTATCGATTTCGTCCCTGCGACCAAGGCGGAGATCACGGCCGAGATGCAGCCGGTCACGGTCACCATCTCGGTGCCATACAGCCAAGTCGGAGTCGGTGTACAGTGGATGTTGGCCGGCACAACGGTCACGGCCAGTACGACGCTGCCAGCGGAATCACGCTAAAATTCGCCTGCGTCTCGCCTGGATGTGTCTTCCCCCCCTCTCTGCAAACTGCTTTGCAATCCTCACTCGCACCCCTGTTCGGTTGAATGCGACGGATGATTCTTCGCAAACCGAAGTCGAACATTTGCCAGTTCTTGCTACAATCCTGGATTGGCTCGTCCTTCACCACCCACGCTGGCGAGCGAATTGACCCATAGACGACGTACTTAAAGCAGATGATGAGCAAGAAGAAAAAGAAAAACACCCGCATTCCACACAAATTTTTGCCGTGGATTGATGTTCGCAAAAAGTACCGTTTGTCGCACGCTCAAGTCCAAATGGCTCGCGAATTGGGGATGTCGCCCAAGCGGTTCGACCGGCTCGCGAACACCGAACATAAACCGTGGAAGGTGCCGCTGCCGCAATTTATCGAATCACTGTACGAAAAGAAGTTTGGCAAGACCGAACCCGATCACGTGCAGTCGATCGAAGACATGGCGGCTGAACATATGGCCCGCCGCGAAGAGCGAAAAGCAGCGAAAGCCGCCGAAGAGGCTGCCGCAGAGGTCGCCGAAGAGGCTGCCGCAGAGGGCACTGCAGAATCCAGCGAAGACGGCACTGCCGAAGATGCTCGTGAGCCCTCTGGCCTGCGAAGTGATGCCCGGGGCGAGGCCGACGTTGCCACAAACGACTCGGTCGACACCAATGCCGAGCTCGATAGCGATGCCAAAGAAGCGTCCGAGCCATCGTAACGAATCGTGGATGTCATTCCAGCAAGCCGCCATCGCTCTTGCATCGAAGTGATGCGGGGGCGTCGAGAACAGGCCGGGCAGAATCAGAATTTCAAGCTGGCTTCGATAAACAGAGCATCATCGAGATCGATCTCGCTGTCACTGCTTTCGAATTCGATCGAGCGATTGAACGCGTAACCCAGCTCGACAAAGTAGCCTCGGTTTCCGGCTCGCACCGATTCGTAGCCGACAAGCAACCGCAAGTCGCTGAGTGTCAACTCGTCCGACATGCCGCTATCGCGTGTGACGGCCCAGGTGTTCCCGCCCAGGGTACCGCCAAGATAAGCCCATGATTCCGAGTTGCCGCCGTCTTTGGAAAGCCGGCGGGCGATCCGCGGACGCGGCAACATGGCATCGATTTTCCACTGCGGCGTGGGAGTCCATGTGGCACCGGCTGCGGGCAACAGCGGCAGGTCGGCTCGGCCCAAGTAGACCGCTCCGAAGGATAAACTCAAATCGGGGCGGCACTGCCAATTGACCAAACCCAACCCAAATAATCGCAATGCATTTTCGTCGGTCGTAAAGTCGCTGCGTACGGACGGTGTGATGACCAACGTTGTCGATATGACCGTGGACCATTCCTTGCGGTTGAAAAAGGTCACGCCGGTGTTGTAGAGCGTGCCAGGCAGATCGACGGTGTTCGGCCCATTCAAATGGTCGGCGCGAAAATAGGGGCGAAGGACAAGGATGTTTTCCAGGCTGCCAAGGGGCACGGCGAACCCTGCGCGTGCTTCTTCGAACGTGATATCCAATCCGCCCTCCGCGTCGCCGGTGTCCAACAAGTAGCCGCCAAGCAGCTCGGCTCCCTGATAAAAGCTTTTGCGAAATCGCGGCACGGGAGTTTCACGCAGTGCAAAAAATGCCGGGTCGTAGGCTTCGATCATCGGCGACGGAGCGTACTGAAATTTGTCTGCAAATGCAGGGACGCCAGCAAAGCTCGGTGTCAGCTCTTGCGAATGCAACGGAGACGTCGCCAACGTCCAAATCAGGGCGATGGCAGGCGAAAGGAGGCATTTGCGTAATCTCAGCGACATCCTGGCTCCGTCGGGGTCGGTGACCACCAGGATTAGCAAACAGAGGTGGCCCACGGCAAGGGCGACCTGCGGGGGGAAGGAGCGTCCGCGGGGCGTCTACGTCCCGGCGAAGCGTCACCCCAAGCGAACGTGTCGGGTCAAATGAACGTGTCGGCTCAAGCGAACGTGTCGGCTCAAACGAACGTGTCGGGTCACGCGAACGTGTCGGGTCAAGAAGTGGGGCTATCCAGTTAGACGATCTTTGTCTTGCTGCCGGGCACCGGCACGGGATAGCGGCCTTGGGCGTCGGGAATCACGGGGGCGGCATCGGCGAGCGAATGCATGACCGAGGTGTCTGCCAATTCGATGCCGCTATTGATGGCATCGTCCCAGCGGACGACTTTGCCGCTGTAAGTCGCCATCCGGCCCATGATCGCCGTCATCGTGCTGTGGGCACCGTATTCACCTTCGTTGACCGTTTCACCGCGGCGAAGTGCGGTGAACAAATCGGCGTGTTCCTGCGAGTAACCACGGTTGGCTGATCGCGGATCGACATCGCTTTGCCAAATCACGTTACCTCGCGAATCGTGCAGGATCGCGTTGGCGATATCGGCCGACCCCTGCGTGCCGTGGACGAATTCGCCAATGCTGGTCCGGCAACCTTGCATGTGCCGACATTGGCTCAGCATCCGCGTGCCACTGCCATAGGTATACTCGACCATGTGATGATCAAAGATCTGGCCGTGGTCGATCCCGTCACGCACTTCGCGGCCACCTTGACCTTGAGCTTCGATCGGATGCGATTTCATCAACCAATTGATCACGTCCAAATTGTGAACGTGCTGCTCGACGATATGGTCACCGCTGAGCCAGTTGAAGTAGTACCAATTGCGAAGTTGGTATTCGAGTTCGGTTTGCTCGTCGGTTCGCGGACGCACCCACACTCCTGCGCCATTCCAATAAGCTCGTGCAAAGACGATCTCGCCAATCGCACCCTCTTGGATACGCTTGACGCACTCGCGGTAGCGAACTTCGTGACGTCGCTGCAGTCCAACCGCGACTGCCAAACCTTTTTCGATTGCCATTTGGTTGGTCGCCAACACACGGCGAACCCCGACCGCATCGGTCGCCACCGGCTTTTCCATGAACACATGCTTGCCCGCCTGGACCGCCGCCTCGAAATGCAGTGGACGAAAACCAGGTGGCGTTGCCAAAATCACGACATCCGCGTCACTGGTCATCACATTCTTGTAGCCGTCGAGTCCGACGAAGCGACGATCGTGAAGATCAACTTGCGAGGCGTGTTTGCCTTTGATCGTTCGAAAGGCCGATTGCAGATTGTTTTCGAACACATCGGCCATTGCGACCAATTTCACGTCACCGCCGTGAGTGCTGAGCGCATCGAGTGTGGCTTCGGTTCCCCGTTTGCCACATCCGACCAAGCCAATGCGGATCGCATCGCTACCGAAAGCATGGGCTGCGCGAGCGACGCCAAGTTCGGCTCCCGCGATCGCCCCGCCCGCCAAAATGATTCCGCCTCCCTTCAAGAATCCACGTCGCGATGGAGTCTGCGTCGGCAGGCTGGATTGCGTTTGCGTTTTGGGGGGGCGAGTTGGCATATCAGTGAACAAACCCTAGGCAGAAACGGAGCGGCAGGTACGTCGTCGGTGTCATCTAGAATACCCAGCGGTGAGGTTTCCAGCAAACATGACACCCAGAACAACAAATCCCGACTATTTCATCAGTTCAATGACGACTTGGTTGACGGTCCCTTGGAGCGGGAAGGGAACCGCGTAAGGCCCGACCGCCCCATTTTCGTCCTGCCCTACCTGCAACCCGTCGAGCGGTTGTTCGCCCAGCAATCCGTCGATCTTGGACTCAGCGACCTGTTTCTCGCCGATCTTTAGCTGCACGGTTCCTGGTTTACTGACAATCGCGGTCACTTGCTGTTTGCCGCTGACACGAGCGTCGGACGTCGTCACCACTCGTTTGCCATTTTGGGTCCATCCAAAGCAGAGTTTTCCGTTTTTCAGATACAGTGACCAACCCTGTGACGATCCTCCCTGAGCCACGATCACTCCGTCCCCTTTGACATCGATGTCCGCGGTGACCGCAAACGCTTTGTTCTTGATGTAAGGCGCCTCGGTCCGATGGAGTTTGTCGCCCATGTTCAGTTTGAAGCGAGTCTGTTTCACGTTCATCGTTGCTCGTTCAGCATGTTTTTGGTTTCCCGGATTCAGCGGCAACACGTTGGCACGCTCGGCATAGGCTTGCCACATCGCAGCCAGTTTTTGCACGGTCTCGGGCATCTCGCTGCTCAAGTCACGTTGTTCGCTGCGGTCGTTGGCGATGTTGTAAAGTTCCCACTCGCCCTTCGCTCCCTTCGCCACCAATTTATGGTCGCCGACTCGAACGGCACGGTTTCCTTCGTGTTCCCAGTAGATCGCTTCGCGGTCAAATTCATCGCGGGTGTCCGCATCCTCGGCAAACAGTGGGACCAAGCTTTTTCCTTCCATGGGTTTGATTTCCTTGCCATCGTGGTAGGTGGCGGGATAGGTCGCTCCGGACACATCCACAGCGGTTGCCATCAAGTCGATCAAATGCCCCGGAGTGGTTTCTAGTTCGCCGTGCCGCCGGATCTTGGCAGGCCAATGAGCGATCAACGGCGTCGAGATACCACCCTCATGAGTCCAGTGCTTGTATTCACGAAACGGCGTGTTGGAAACCGTGGCCCAGCCGCGGCCGTAACCGATCGCAGTGTCCGCAGGCCCCGCCATCGATCCTTTGCCTGTTCGCATTACAAAGCCATCACGCGATTGTTTCGGTGTCATGTCGGGTTGTAGATAGTCCGCAGGCAAAGTCGCAAGCGTCGGCTTGTCCGCTCGCTCGCTGCCGACGCCGCCGCGGCCATAGCCTTCGGCGCAGCCCCCGTTGTCTTGCAGAAAACAAATCAGCGTGTTTTCAAATTGCCCGGTGTCTTTCAGCGATTGAACGATACGTCCAATGCCTTGGTCCATCGAATCGATCATTGCTGCATAGACTTCCATGTTCCGTTTGTCCCATTCCCAAAACTCGGATTCTTTCCAAGCATCAGGAATCGGCCAATTGACAGTACTGTCGGCGTCGATCAAGCCGAGTTCAAGCATCCGCTTGTAACGCGCGTCGCGGATCGCATCGTAGCCGGCATCGTACACACCTTTGTACTTGGCAATGTCTTTGTCCAACGCGTGCATCGGCCAATGCGCGGCCGTAAAGGCAACGTACATAAAGAACGGCTGATCGCCGGATTGAAAATGGTGATCACGAACGAACCGTGCTGCATGATCGGCGATCGCGTCGGTGTAGTAGTAGGTTTCGCCCGGCCAATCTTCTTTGCCATATTCAGGGTCATTAAATGGCGAGATAAATTCGTTGTCACGCGTCAGTGTGTTGGGGTCAAAAAAGCTGCCCGCGCCATGAATGGTGCCGTAGAAACGATCAAAGCCTCGCTGGATTGGCCAATTTGCTTTGTCGGCGTCCGTCTTCGGATCAATGGCTTTGGTGACGTGCCATTTTCCCGACATGTAAGAACGATAGCCCGCGTTTTTGAGGGCTTCGGGAATGGTCACACAGTGTCGGCTCAGTTCACCGCGGTAACCCTCGTAGCCATGGTCATCCATCATATGGCCGACACCGGCTTGATGAGGATACAGACCGCTCATCAAACTCGCACGCGTCGGACAGCAACGTGCGGTGTTATAAAACTGGGTAAAACGAACCCCGTGATCCGCCAAGGAGTCAAGGTTGGGGGTTTTGATTTCGCCACCGTAACAACCAATATCCGAGAATCCCATGTCATCCGACAGGATGTAGATGATGTTGGGTCGGTCACCCGTATCCGCTAGCAGTGAATTAAAGTTCGCGAGGATGGTCAGAGAGAGGAAAGCTAAAACGCAATGACGCAATGAGTTCCGAAGCATAATGAGATTGCTGTTGGGGGGGAGTTTTGGGGGGACGGTTTTCGGCACAGTCGCGATGCTGAATGTAGTGCAAGTATACACAAAGTCAAAACAGCGAGCCCGGGCGACGTAGCTAATCTGCCCAGCGAAACTCGGCAAAACTTGCGAGCGAGGGCGTTATGCGGCCCGGAACTCTTGGCAAGTTTCGCTGCCGCCGCCGCTAGAGAGAGACTACTGCGGCGGAGTGATATTCTGGTTGCCTGGATCGATCGCCGACTCCATTTGCTGGTAGTTTTTCAGCATCGCTTCGAGCTGTGATCTCAGCTTCTCTAAGTCACGGCCATTTTCAAGCGACTCGCTCAAAATTGGACGCAGCCATTCTTGCATCAAATGAAATTGGCCTTTGACAAGATCCGCTAACACGCGTGGCACCTTGTGCTGGACCAAGACTTTTTGGTCCGGCGGCGATGCCGCCTGCTGTTCGCTGATTCGCTCCAGATTTTTGCTGGTTGCGTGCAGCGTTTCGGAAAGCTGTGATGCCGACGCGGTCACACTTTGACGCAGCAGGTCGATCCGTGCGTCCATTCGCTCCTCGGATCCATCACTGCCCACCGCGATCGCACGTGAGATGACTTGGCGGATCGATTCGAGCCCGTCTCGCATCGCCCCGAGTTGACGCATCAACTGGCCCGCTTGGTCTTCGCTATCCATGCCCTGCATGCGAACGCTTTCGACGAACGCGTATTTGATCGAATCCCAACGCTCTTTCTCTTCCGTCGTCAAAATCCCCATCAACTCTTTGAACTTCAGCACATTCGCTTCGTTGTCCGTCGTCAACGTTTGCGCGTCCTGTTCGTAATTGCTGATGATCAGCGTTTGCAATTCCTTCTCGTTCATCACCCCCGCGACTCGCTCGGCGATGCGGTTCATGTTTCGGTAGCTACCTTGCAACTTGAACGGTGGTTCGGTTCGATAGGAATCGGCTTGCGCGGCACTGCGAATGTAGGCACGATTGACCTTCAGCACGACATCGCGAACTCGCAGTAATTTACGCACGACCTCGTACATCTCGCGGACTTGATCCATCGACAAATTGCTTTCCAGCTCAATGCCTTCGATCGAATCACGCTCGGCCGCGCGGATGATCGCACGCGAATCTTCTACGGGAACCGTCGACAGCGGCGCAAGTGTGCGGTTGCTGGTCAAGCAGTTTTCCAAGTAGCTCATTTCGAACGCGTCGGCCGAATCGCCAATGATCTCGCCCAGGTTATAAACATCGGCGCGGTTGGAAAGCATGTCCGGAATCTGGAAGCGATCACCGCTCTCGGTATACGGGTTGCCCGCCATCACGACGGCGACACGTCGGCCGCGCAGATCGTACGTGCGAGTCTTGCCATTGCGAACGCCTTCGATCTTACGCGTCGCGTCACACAACGAAATAAATTTTTGTAGCAGTTCGGGGTGCGTGTGCTGGATATCATCCAGGTACAACATCACGTTGTCACCCATTTCGAGTGCCAAATTGAGCCGTTCGATCTCTTCACGCGCCGCCGCATTCGGAGCTTCCGCAGGATCAAGCGACGTCACACCGTGGCCAATCGCTGGACCATTGATCTTCATAAAGACAATGCCAAGCCGGTTGGCGATGTATTCCATCAACGTCGTCTTGCCGTACCCCGGTGGCGAGATCAGCAGCAGCAATCCCATCCGATCGGTTCGCTTGTCGGCACCCGCCGAGCCCATTTGTTTCGCTAGATTATCGCCAATCAGCGGCAAGTAGACTTCGTCCAACAATCGGTTACGGACAAAGCTGGTCAGCACTCGCGGCTTGAACTCTTCTAACCGCATATCGTCACGGGCCGCATCAACCAATCGCGTTTTCGTTTCGTGCAATCGCTCGAACCGAGGAACGACGTCACCGCGATAGCCGCGAACGCGGTCAAGCAGTTCGTGATAGTGCAGCGTCATGACGCCTTTTTCGATCCGCGGATGAGCCCCCGCCATCGAGTCGAGTCGTTTTGCGACCGCTGCGTCGGCAACCGACATCGACTCGGTTCCGCCACATTGGATTAGCCAGGCAAGTTCATCCAGATAAAACGAAGCCGGATCCAGATCGTCCGGATTTGCATGCGATTGCAAATAGGCCTCGGCCCAATTACGAGCCAAGATAAAGCTCGCGACGGGATCGGATTGATTGTTTTTGAGCGAACTTTCAAGCAACTTTTGACGATCCGATTCTGGCAACGTTTCCGCGAACGCGTGATGCAGATCGGCAGCCCGTTTGCTGGCGGTGTTTTGCCGTCCTTTGGCGACCAATTGATCAAACAAATAGTCCGCGATCCGCTGCTCATTCACAGCGGGCGGAAAAATCGGTGCCCAGTGCGATCGGTCGATAGACGCAAGTTCGGCAAGCCGTTGACGAAACTGAATCGCAGGTTTGGCGTGCGGATAGGCTTTGGCAAGTTTTGCAAATCCACCGATCCACTCGGTCATCGACTTGTTCTGTTTGGCGTCGAGAATCTTGGTGAACCACAACAACGACGCGGCTCGAACCGATGGCGAGTGACGCAGTAAACCAATCGTTTGATTCATTTCCAACAGCGTTGACAGAATCCGCACTGCGTCCCCATCGTGCACGCCTTTGGAATAGCCTTCGCTAAACCGACCCGCCAGCTGAGTTTGCATCCATTTCAAGTCGATCGATTTGGGATCCATCGGGTTCGCCGACGACGCAGTGAGCGTTTCAAACAAATCGACGGCCAGATACTCACTGCGGTAAACGTCCGCGTTTTCGCTGATCAGTTCTTGGTTCCAAAGATCTTTGGCCGCCGTGAGCGCCTCGTCGCGAAGCGGCTCAAAAAACTGAGTGCCCGTCAAATGCAAACAAATCTCGCCGCCGCGAAGCACGGTGGTCAGATCCAATGGCTGCGTATTGACGGCAAATCGGTGTTGGCCCAGCCAAATTACGTCGCCGCCGTCTTCGTAAAGATCCTGGCGGTCTTTGAGCTGACGTGATGCATCTTCGCGAATCGTTTTCAACCGGCTCTGCAGGTCTTCCACCCGGACAGCGTCGTCGAGGTCACCGAGTTGCTCGATGATGTCGCGTACCTTTTCGACCATCAAGTCGCCAGCGAAATAGGCTGCGATCTCGTCGCTTGATTCCATCGATCGGACACGAGAATCGATGCCTTTGAGGATCCGATCCGCGGCCGATGACAACGACTCGGCCCGTCGGTTGCGTTTTTCAGTCAGCTGGACTTTTCGCGATTCGAACGCTGCATAAACATCTTCGCGTCGCTGAGCCAATTGGACGATAAACTCGTCGAATTCAGCGAACCGTCCCTCTAGCTCCTCCAATTGGACCATCACCTTGGTCAAGTATTCATCACACTTGGCAACCGAGTCGCTGACGTCCAAATAGCCAGCGGTGGTTTGCTGAAGCAGTTTCAATTGGGATGCAAATTCGGCTTGCCCTTCGACGCTGACCAATTCGCTAACGCGTGCCTTTAGCGAACTGCGGACGCGGTTCAGCGAAGCAAAAACGTTACCGATAGCGTCGATGATTTCCGTTCGCTTAGTCGAGTCGTCAATTCGCAGATTACTAACGGTCTCGGTTAGCAGTTCCAACTGACTGGCTGATTCATCAATCGTCTCGCCTAGCTTCTTTGCCTCGGCCACCGTTTGCACTTGGCCCACAGCCTCGCCCGCATCGGTCACTTGGTCCTGGTACGGATCAAGAGCGCCGGGAGTCAGCAGGAAATCGACACAGCGGCGACTGAGCCGTTCGGCACGTTCGGCGGTGGTCTTTTCGAGTGTTTCGACCAAATCAAGATCAACGTAACGCAGTTCTTTCAGGGCGAGGGCATGCCCACGTTGTTGTCGCAATTTGGCCAGGAAATCAACGAAGTTTTCGATCGATTCGAACCGTCCACGCTCGATCTCTTTGACGAGGGCTTCGACATTCTGCTGCACTTGATTGGTTTGCGCCAGCGTGTCGCGACGAACGCGAACCACCTTCTCAAACTCTTCGACTGCGGCCGAGGCGGCTTCGCGGATTTTTTGCAGTGGCTCGGAAAGCTTTTCGGTCTCGGGTTTGTCGATCCAGAAATAGCTGTCTAAAACGTCCGATGCTTTTTTAACCAGGTCGACGTAGAGCCCGTCGTAGCTGTCGTCCTTATCGATCAATTGCAGCAGTTCGCTGCATTCGGCCATCCCGCGGACAATTTCTTTGTTGCCGATTTTGAACAGCAGCGAATCGGTTTGATTTTCCGGAACGTGGTCGGCACTGGTGAACGGAGTCTGCCAGACCTGGATCGCATGGTGTTTTTGGGGTTGCTCGTGGGTCTTGAAGCAAACCATCTCGCCAGCATCGAACAGAGTTTGTCCGTTGCAAACCAATGGGGTGTCAACCGATTGCCGAATCAGGTTATAGCGAAGCTGGACGTAGGTGCCCGATTCATTGTTGTAGAACAAGTACAGAAAGTCTTCGCCGTTAGCCGCTGCGACCGTGCGTTGATAACGCATGTCGCCCAGCCCATGGTCAAACCGTTTGCATTGACCCGTTTGCAAGTAGTAGCCGCCTGGAAAAATCAATCCTTGGTCGCCAGGCAACATTACACAAGCATGTTCGATTTCATCGAGCCGAATCGCTTGCTGGATTTTACCATTAAAGACGATATAGCGAGTCTTGTCTTCCTGGTACGGACGCACTTTCATCAGCACAAGATTGCCAACGATGGCGTAATGAATCTCGGCGTCATCAAGTTTCTGGTCGTGATGGTCAACCGGTTCGGCATAAATGCCTTCGCCCGAATCGGTGTTGTTTTCGATCTTGACGGTCAAATCGCCGCCGACGGTTTCGATAAAAACGCGGTCTTCAATCGAGATGTGAGGGTGAGCACCATAGTGATGCTGGTCGCGAGTGGTGCGTTTCCAAGTGAATTCATGTTGCTGCGGATCACGAACCTCATGCTCGCTGCGGTTATCGAGATATTCGATCGAATTCGGAGTCACTCGCCATTTAAAACTCTTGATATCGCGATGGCTCTTGCCGACTCGAAACACCATATGCAGCATCGGCCCGACACGAAAAAAACGGGCGAATGCGGTCCCTTTGTAGAACCGGTACAGTTCGTGAAAGTCGTTGGTGAAACGCTTGTCACCGATCAGCTCGAGTGATTCTTGGTGGAATTGATTGTCGGCGAAACGATAAACCGAGAAGACATCGGCGAGTTCGATTTCGGTTTTCAATCCGAATTGAACGTTATAGCCAAACAGAAACTTGTCGCCGACCGAGATCAGGTCACGAGGCACACAGTTGTGATCGGTCGTTACACGTTCGGTGGTAATCAAACGCGTTTCGATATTGCCAAAGACCGCCGCCCGTTCTTCGTTCAGCTTGGCAAGACGCGCACGCAAGTCCGACGACGCATCGCGAAGCCGATTGCGAAGCACCTCATACGTTCCGGCAGCAAGTTGGGTGTCGGTCATAGCTGAAGATCAAGAAGTCATGGATGAGTTCGGGGTATTGTGTTCGGTCTGTGGTTCCAGTTCGTCCGGCCGGATGTGGGTTTAGGCCCAAGGGGCCGGCTTGTTGTAGGCCCAAAGGGCCGGTGCTATGTCAGCCCAGGGCAACGCCCTGGGTTTGGTCATGATCCATCCGTACTAGTCCCAAGGGGACGGTCCTAATCCCAGACATAACGCTCGTCGATCGTAATGCCATGTCGGCGACAAAGTTCTCGAAACTCCTCTTTAAAAGTCATGTTCCGATGATGCATTTCCTGATTGGCGATGTAAGCCTTTACCTCTGCAATGTTCGACTCGCTAACCGAAAACGCTCCGTATCCTCCCTGCCACGAAAATTGCGACAACGCTGTCGCTTGGCGTTTCACCCATTTGCTCGTCTCTGTTTTCGCCTGTTGAACGACATCTTTCATGGCAAAGTTTCGACTTAACAGAAACAATGCGTGGATATGATCCTCGACACCCCCAATAATGATGGCTGGCGAGTCAACGTTGTCACGAAGAATCGTCGCCATGTAGGCGTATAGCTCGTCGCAAAGGCTACGTGGTTTTAGGACGGGGTGTCGGTGCTTGGTAGAGAACACGAGATGGATCGCAACTTTGGATAACGATTGAGGCATTGTTTCATCTCCAATGGGTTAGCGCCGCCCCGTTGGGGCTATCGTGCATTTTATTCCCGGCGAACCCAGGGCGTTGCCCTGGGCTGACATGGGTCCGTCCCGTTGGGACTACGAATCGTCCCGTTGGGACTTTCAATTTTCCTGAACACTTCAAAACCTGGGGCTTACGCCGCCAGGCTACTTTGTTTCGCCGCGATGCGGCTGGACCATCCAGGGCGTTGCCCTGGGCTGACATGGGCCCGTCCCGTTGGGACTACGAATCGTCCCGTTGGGACTTTCAAAGCCGTTGGGACTACGCCTTGCCTTTCCTTGTTTTGCTGTCCGCAGGGATCGCGGGGGTTAAGACTCGACTTGCTTTTTGATCGGCGATGTTGGCGGTGCCGACGACGCCTAACAAACTGGTCAATTGCGAACGAACATCATCGGTCTTCGCCAACCCCATCATCTTCGCGATCAGTGCCGCGATCGACAAATCTTTCACTGAGTCGGCGTCCAGATTGAACTGCTTCATCAGTTCGTCTAGCTGATCCCGAAAATAGTCGGCGTTGCCATCGAAGAACGTGTCCTTGATGTCGGTCGCCACGCGGCTGTTGTAGACAAATCGGTCGATCGCTTTGCCGCCCTTGACCGCATTGGTAATCTGCTCGAAGAACTCGCCATCGCCACCGACAATGTCGATTCGTGCGGCTCGCAGGGCTTCGCCCATGACGCCTGCTTGGCTTTCGGCAATCCCGCGCTGCGCATCGATCGCTGCGATCTCGACATCCTTTTCTTTCTCGAGCTTTAACTTGAACTCTTCGTGTTCCTTCCCGACGCTGTCGAGCTGTTTCATTGCTTCGGCTTTCTCGGTGATCCCGGTTGCCTCGCTGTGGTACTTCTCGCGTGACACGTTGGCTTCGGCCAGACCTTGTTTTTCGATCGCTTGGGCCTTGGCTTCGATTCCCTTGGCTTCGGCGATGGCTTTCTTTTCGAGCACGATCGCTTCGGCACTGCCTTCTTTTTCCAAGCTGGTTGCTTTCGCTTCTTGCACGGTCGCTTCGGCCAATCCCGATGCAGCCGCGGTCGCCGCGTCCGCTTCGGCCAGCATTTTCTTTGCCGCCGTGTCTTTCTCGGCAGCATCGCGACGTGCTTCGGCTTCGATGCGGATCTTTTCTGCGAGCAGCATGCTCGAATCCTTTTCCGCTTGCGCCTGTTTCGTGACGCGAATCAATTCTTCTTCGCCTCTCATCTCGGCCGCAGTCACTTGGACTTTCTTCAGTCGGTCGGCAGCCGCGATCTCTTCGGTGTCTTTGATTCGTTCTTTCTCTTCGACCACGGCTCGCTCGACCGCAACACGTTCGCGGATCACCTCTTGGATGTTGCGTTTCTCGATCTCGATCGCCTTCTCTTTCTCAACCTCGGCGACCCCGACCACTCGCAATCGCTCGGTCATTTCCAAGTCGCGGTCACGATTGACACGCTCCAGCTCGACCGCGTCGGTCTTTTCCTTGTTCCGCTGTGCGACCAAAATTTGACGCGACTTGTTTTCTTCGGCAACGCCCAGTTCCTCTTCGGTCGCAATCCGAGCTCGCTCGGCTTCGAGCCGTTGCTCTTCACGCACCTTGGCGGCCGAGGCTTGTTCTCGCGAAGTGATTTCAGCAATCTCGCGTTTCTGTTTTTCGACAGCTTCGACACGTTGACGTTCGAGTTCCAAGATGGTTTCTTCCGCTTCGACGTCCTGCTTCTTAAGCGTTTTTTCTTTGTCGCGAGTAAACTGGTTCTCTTTGACCTTTTCCGACGAGGTTAATTCGGTGATCTTTTTGATTCCCTCGGCGTCCAGGATATTGTTGGGACTGAGCATTTCCAGCGGCGTTTGTTCGAGATAATCGATCGCCGCGTCGTCCAGACGGTAACCGTTCAAATCGGTACCGATCACCTTCAAAATTTCTTCTTTGAACTTGTCACGTTGATCGTACAGGTCGACAAAGTCGAACTGCTTACCGACCGTTTTCAGAGCTTCACTGAATTTTGCGTCAAACAATTCGCGAAGCGTTTCCAGTTCGCTACACCGCTTTGCACCAATCGACTGAGCCACCTCACGCATTTCTTCGTCGGTTTTATCGACTCGAATAAAGAATGCCACTTTGATGTCGGCTCGAATGTTGTCTTTACAGATCAAACCTTCGCTGCCTTGACGGTGGATTTCGAAGCTTTTGAGTGTCAAGTCCATGAACTCGTAGCGATGAAACATCGGCACAATGAATTTGCCGCCTGCGGTGGTCACGTCGAGTCCACCGAGTCCGGATTTAACGATTGCGCGGTCGGGACCAACGACGATGTAGTACTGTTTGAACGTCACCAGCAATGCGATGAACGCGATCAACACGAAGTACAACATTAACATTGGACCCGAGGTCCAATTGATTTCCGAGATCAATAACAACGAGGTCACGATGCGGTCTCCGATGGCAGATTAGTGACGATGTAGATGCGTTTCTGTTTTTCAAATCCGACGATGCGAACCTCGGTCCCTTTGGGGATATGAGCTCCGTCGGTACGGACATTCAGTAGTAGTGGGGCTGCGTTGGTGCGAAATTTGGCTTGTCCAAACTCCGGTGTCGCTTCGCTGGTAGTGATTTCACAGGTGCCGCCGACCATGCGACTTTCGTCGTACGAGGGCGGATCGACAAAGTAACCTAGCATCGGCTGCGTGATCGCCTTGGTAATTCCGGTGGCAATCACAAAATTGCGGATCGACAACAGGATGCTGGGCAGCCAATCCGGGGAATAACGCGCCGAATCAAAGCTGTGCCAAAGCCAGTACGAGATTCCCCAGAACGCGACCGAAAAGATCCCGCCCCATAGCACGATGGGAATCCGTCCAAAATTGGTCCAGCGAACTGCCGCCCCGCCCAGTCCCTGTAACAAGTCGGCATCGACCGAGATCATCTCGCCGTCCGGCAGATCGACGCCGACATCGGGAACATCCAAATCGACGTCAGGAACGTCAAAACCGAAATCAACCAACCCAATAATCGCCAGGATCGTATAGACAACCAACAAACAAATCAGGATGGATGCCGGCCACAAGGGGCCGACAAACATGCGGTTGGCGAGATCGATAATCGAGTCCGACACGGGGTCGAGCCTCCGAAATGGGGTGGATAAGGACGGTACAGCTTAGTTGCAGGGCTGGAACCTCGCAGAACCAGGGCGCAAGGCAAGCAATAAACCGCAGAATTTTAGCTCAGAAATAAGCCGCACGCGTGTGGGATCAGCTTCCAGCCTGTCTCAGGCCCTCAACAGCCTGGCGACTTCTTGCAGGTCGACGGTAGTGGACGAGGCAACGAGTCCATTCAGGAATGGGGGCGTGCTGGGACTCTCGTTGCCTCGTCCACTACACAAAAATTGGCTCGTGGGACCGATGACAGGCTGGAAACCAATCCCACACTGAAAATTGATTATGATGGACGCTCCTGCCGACCTTCGGTCTAACCCGAACGCCATCCCTCCGACCACCGATGCCAAAATCTGGGCATCCGTAAACATCATGATGATATCCCGCCTTGCCGCTTTCCTGATCGTCGCCTCTTTTGCCAGTTCCACGCTGTCGCTGCAGGCAGAAATGCTGCGGCGAGCGGCACCCTTGGGCGATCAACTCAAAGCGGCCGATCCGCACTATCTGGCCGAGCAAGTCCGATTGCGAGGTGATGCCCATCGAGGTGCGCTGGTGTTCTTTAAGTCGGCCGCTGGATGTGTGAACTGTCACAGCAGCGGTGACCAAGCTTCGCCGCTTGGACCGAATCTTGCCGAACTCGGATCCGATTTGACCGACGAATACCTAATCGAGTCGCTGTTGTTTCCGTCGCGTCATATCCGCAAAGGTTTTGAAACCGTTTCGCTGCTGACGGTGGACGGACAAGTGTATGTCGGCTTGATCGCTGGCGAGGATGACAAACAGATTCGCATGCGATTGTCGAGCGATCTGACTCACGACTTTGTGGTGACTCAGGAAGAAGTCGAAGAACGCAATGTAAATTCCAAGTCGTTGATGCCCGATGGTTTGATCGGATCGCTAAAAGATCAACGCGAGTTCCTTGATCTTGCTTGCTATGTGATCGAAGTGGCTCGCGGGGGCAAAACGCGAGCATCACAGCTGCAACCCTCGCCTGAACAACTGCGGGTTGTCGATGACTCGATCGACTTGGACCACGCGGGGATTATCAAAGGATTGGGCCGACGCGACTTCACCGCCGGCGAGGCGATCTATCACGGCTACTGTTTCGATTGCCATGGCAGCGACGGTAATACCCCGTCACTTTCGACAGCGCGAGCGTTTGGAACTCAGAAGCTAAAGTTTGGTGCCGACCCGTACCAGATGTTTATGACGTTGACCAAGGGCAATGGATTGATGGCGTCGATGTCTCACTTGACGCCAAAAGAACGTTACCAAGTCGTGCACTACATCCGCGAAGCGTTCATGAAAGGGAACAATCCCGATTACGTCAAAGTCACGCCCGAACTGCTGAAATCGCTGCCCACCGGCACCAAGGACGGCACCGAGATCGAGAACGTTCAACGTGACTTTGGCCCCGCGTTGGCATCTCAACTTCGCCGCGATTTCCCCAGCGTGCTGAACATCCGACTTGGTGACGCGACGATCGCCTACAACTTGCACGCGATGGACCAAGCGGATGTGTGGAGCGGTGGATTTCTTGACTTGAGCGAAACACAACATGTCCGTCCTCGCGGCGAAGGCACTGCAAACCCTGACGGGGAATCGATCCAGGGGCTCGCCGGATGGCACTGGGGACACGGTGGCACCCTCGATTATTCACGCAAAGGCCTGCTGCCACGCGGGCCCATGCCCGCAGAGTGGATGGACTACCACGGCCACTACCTCCACAACGATCGGGTGACACTCAGCTATGCAATCGATGGTCGCGAAATACTCGAGTCGCCGCAGGAACTGGGCAACCGTGCCGGAAGCGAGGTGATTGTTCACGAGTTGAAAATTGGCCCCGGTGGTGAACTGATCCTCGCCATTGCCGAGAACGCGGATAACGCAACCGCCATCGTCCGAGGCGATCACCGCGATTTGACGCCCCACTCTGATGACAAGAATCGCTTGGTACTACGAATTCCTGCGGACACGCGGTCGCGGACGATACAAGTCTATCGCACCGAAGGGCAAGATCGCTCTTCGCTACAGAAGCTTGCGGATTCATTCACGCCGACGATGGATTTAGCGTCACTGACCCAAGGAGGCTCGATGTTGTGGGCGGATGAACTGGAAACGGTTGGCTACCTGGGGCTCGAAAAGGGGGGCTATGCACTGGATACACTCGCGATCCCCGAATCCACGCCTTGGAACACTTGGTTCCGCACCTCGGCGCTCGATTTCTTTCCCGATGGGCGGATGGCATTGGCAACCCATGGCGGCGATATTTGGATCGTGTCGGGCATCGACGATGACTTGCTAAATCTTCGCTGGAAACGATTCGCCGCGGGGCTTTACGAACCGTTTGGAGTCAAGATTGTCGATGGAAAAATCTATGTCACCTGCAAGGATCGATTGACTCGGCTGCACGATCAAGACGGCAATGGTGAGGCGGATTTCTACGAGAGTTTTTGTGCCGACATCGATGTGTCGACCAACTTTCATGCATTCAATTTTGATTTGCAAACCGACGACGAAGGCAACTTCTACTACGCAAAAAGTGGACATGGCGCCGATTTCTCGCTGCCGGGCGCCGTGTTCAAAATCTCGCCTGATGGCAAACATCGTGAAGTCTTGTCGACCGGCTTTCGCACGCCCAATGGGCTGGGCAGTATGCCAGGCGGTCGGATCACCGCGAGCGATAACCAGGGCCAATGGACGCCCGCCTCGAAAATCAACTTGCTAAAACCAGGCGGCTTCTATGGCTGGGTACCGACCTATTCGATCCCTGGCAAATGGGAGCCCGATGGTGGCAAAATTGACATCACCAAACTGGTGCCTCCGACGTCGTTTGACCGGCCCTTGGTTTATATGACGCAAGAGTTCGACAATTCATCAGGAGGGCAAATTTGGGTAGAGGATTCACGGTTTGGTCCGCTCGCAGGCCATCTGCTGCACACCAGTTTCGGTCGCGGATGGATGTCGTATTTGATGATCCAAGATGTGGGCGACCTCAGCCAAGCGGCGATCGTGAATCTGCCGTTTGATTTTTCGACCGGGATCATGCGAGGGCGTGTGAATCCCGCCGACGGCCAAGTCTATGCGACCGGCCTGCAAGGCTGGAACGGTGGCGGCCGGATTGGCTTGGAAGAAAAGGGACTGCAACGCCTTCGCTACACTGGACGTCCCTATCCCATGGTCACGGACGCATCGGTACAAGCCGACGGCTTGACCCTGACCTTCAATTTCCAGCTGGACCCAGACGTGGCGACGGATGTGCGTTCGTACAATGCGACTCAGTGGAATTATCACTGGAGTCGTAATTATGGATCGGATCAATTTTCTGTGAAAACCGACAAAGCTGGTGTCGACGAAGTTGCAATCGAGTCCGCCACGGTCGACAACAGTGGTTCGGTGGTCAAGCTGCAGATCGATGGCATGCAGCCCGCCGATCAATTGCATCTGATTTTGCATGTGCGCGATCGCAATGGAGATGCTTTTGAGGAAGAAATCTACTGGACTATCAACCGTGTCCCCGAAGTGGAAAACAATCGTGCGAATTAAATGGTTTGCCTTCCTGGCATTTGTCTTGATCTCACCGAAGTTGGCAGTCGCTGCCGATACACCGAAGGTATTGTTTCTTGGGATTGATGGATGTCGTTTTGATGCACTGCGAAAAGCGAACACCCCTAACCTGGATCGGCTGATCGATCGAGGGATTTACGCTGACAATACGCGTATCTTTCATGCTCGCTATACCACCGCCGACACGATTAGTGGCCCCGGTTGGAGCAGTATTTTGACGGGGGTTTGGGCCGACAAGCATGGCGTGTTAGACAATCAGTTCAAGGTTTCTCACTACGACAAATTTCCCCACCTCTTTGTCCGTGCCAAAGAACAATTACCTGAAACGAAAACAGCTTCACTTGTTTGCTGGGCCCCGATTGATCAATACATCGTCGCGAGTGCAGACAAGCGATACTCGTTCACCGAAAAGGATTACGGCGAGCGTGACGACGCGGCGACCGACGAAGCAGTCAAGCAGCTCTCTGATGCATCCATCGACGTGGTGTTCTTGTATTTGGGAGCCACTGACGAAGCGGGCCACGCCTCGGGATTCCATCCGGCAAACCCGAAGTACGTCGAAACGATCCAAGCGGCTGACGCAAGAATCGGCCGCGTCTTAGCTGCGATCGAATCCCGTGCTTCCTACCAAGACGAAGATTGGTTGGTCGTCGTGACGTCCGACCATGGGGGTAAGGGGACTAGCCATTCCAACGGCCACGAGGTTCCCGAAATTTTCAACAGCTTCCTGATCGTCAGCGGCGATTCCGCCGAGCGTGGCAAATTCGAGACCGACACCTACATCGTCGATGCATCGGCGACGGTACTAAAACACTTGGGGATCGATGCGCCGGAGGACTGGCAACTCGACGGCCAACCAGTGGGATTGAAGAAATAGCCCGAATTAACGGTGTTTTGCCGCATGCGGCTGATACGGCTGCGGCGTGCGCATTTGGAAAATAGCTGCTCCCAGGTGTCCGTTGCCTCGGAATCATTGATTACAATGCGGGCACTCGCGGTTTCCTTCCCTTCCAAAAAAATCCTGCCTCACCATGAATCTGCGCTCTTTTGTTGCAATTCCCCTGCTTTGTTTTCTGTGCGGCCCGACTCCACTGCGGGCGATGGAGCCGTCCGCCAGCGGCGAGCATGATGATTCGTCTACCGAGGCGGGGCACAGCTTTCACGGCGAAGCCTTTAATGAGGGACCACGTCAAAAAGCGGTTCTGATTCCAGGGCTCGCCAAAATCAACTTCCCCACGTCGACCAAGTCCGAGCGGGCTCAGCAGTTTTTTGAGCAAGGCGTTGCGCAGCTGCACGGGTTCTGGTACCTCGAAGCCGAGCGCTCGTTTCGGCAAGCAGCCAAAGAAGATCCCCAAATGGCTATCGCCTATTGGGGCATGGCCATGGCCAACGTCAACAATCGCAAACGGGCTCGAGGGCTGATCGACGAAGCGTTAGAAAAGAAGGACAAGGGGGCTGACAAACGCGAGAAGCTTTATATCGATGCACTCAATCGCTATCTGCCAAAATTTGGCGATGATGCGCCCAAAGATGACAGCGACGCCAAGAAGAAACGAGCGGAAAACTTTATCGCCGATCTCGAAAAGATCCTGCACGAATATCCTGATGACATCGAAGCCAAAGCATTTTTAGTGCTGCAAATCTGGCTGGGGGACCGCGAAGGGGTCAAGTTGACCAGCCGTTACGCGGTCAACGCATTGCTAAGTGAGATTTTTGCAGTCGATCCGATGCATCCTGTCCATCATTACCGCATCCATTTATGGGATTCGGCGCAACCTAAACTGGCACTCCAGTCGGCGGCAAATTGTGGTCCCTCGATGCCCGGCGTGGCTCACATGTGGCACATGCCCGGACACATCTATTCTAAACTTCATCGCTATGCTGACGCCGCTTGGCAACAGGAAGCGTCGGCACGAGTTGACCACGCACACATGACACGTGCACGGTTGATGCCCGACCAAATCCATAACTTTGCCCACAACAACGAATGGTTGACGCGTAACTTGATCCATATTGGCCGTGTTCGCGACGCCATCGATCAAGCCCAAAACCTTGTCTCGTTGCCGCAACATCCCAAATACAACACGCTGGATAAACGAGGTAGCTACAAGTACGGACGTGAACGGTTGCTGCAGATTCTTTCGCAGTACGCGTTATGGGACGAATTGATCAAAGAGTCGGGCGGTTACTATTTGCCGCCCACCTCGGACGCGGGACAACAAGAAGAATGGTTGGGGTGGTTAGCCGTCGCCCATTTCCGTACCGGCAACGGGGCTCGCGGTGCCAAAACACTTCGCTCGCTGAGTCGTCGTCGTCTTGCCTTGGAAACAAAACTGCTCGATTTGGCTGATGAATCGGCTGCCGCAAAGGAAGCCGCGAAAGAAGCAGCGGACGACCAAGCGGATGACGAGACCGAAGAGGATGTCGAAGCAGAAAAAGCTGACAAGGAAGAGACGCCGGACGAGATCAAGTCGCACCTTAAAACGCTGCGGACGATCATTGCTCGCGTGTCTGCCGCGGCCGCATCGCATCGCCGCGACGAGGCGAAATTCAAAGTGCATGCCAAGCAAGCCAAGCTCGAACCGCTGATCGAAGCTCGCTGGTTGGCCGACGCGCGTGATTTGAAGGGAGCGCTTGAGATTGCCAAACGCGAGCGTAAGAAGCGTGAAGGCGAGGTGCGACCGCTGGCGATTCTAGTCGACCTGCTATGGCGAAATGAACAAAAAGAGGAAGCCATCAAGCAATTCGAAACGCTGCGGACGCTGGCCGCCGATGCCGACATCGACACACCGCTATTGGCACGACTAAGCCATATTGCCAAGGCGGCGGGCGTCCAGGGGGATTGGAGAATCCCGCGTGAACCGGCGGCGGATCTGGGAGAGCGACCGCCACTGGACAAACTTGGCCCGTTCCGCTGGCAAACTTACGAGGCGCCAACGTGGGAAGGCAAACTACCCGATGGAACGCTGACGAGTGCCGAAGAGTTTGGCGGTCGACCTCGGATCGTCGTTTTCTATCTCGGATTCGGTTGCCTGCACTGCATGGAACAACTGCACGCGTTGTCACCACGGATTGACGATTTTCGTAAGGCGGGAATCGATATCGTGGCAATCAGCACCGAAGATCATGAGACGCTAAAAACAGGAATCGACAACTTTGATAAGCCTGTCGAGATCCCGTTGATCGCCGACGCCAAACAAGTGATTTTCAAGTCATACCGTTGCTGGGACGACTTTGAAAACCAGCCGCTGCACGGTACCTTCCTGATCGATTCACGAGATCGGGTGCGATGGCAAGACATCGGCTATGAACCGTTCATGGACGTTGATTTCTTGCTCGAAGAATCTCAGCGGCTATTGAAGCTGCCATAGTCGCCTTTGAGGCCACGCTGTGAAGTATTTTCCCCTCTAGGGGTTGTGCATTTTTTGCGTAGCGGAAGTCGTCAAGACTTTCGATCCACGGCAAGTGCCTGCCGAAACTCTTGACGAGTTCCGCTGCGAAATGCTTCACAGTGTTGAGGGCGAGACTTTCAATTTTCACCCCTTAGTACGCCAAAGCGACGGATGCAGTATCGAGCTTGTCATTGCTGTGGATTGATTCATCGATTGCCTCCGCTGCAGGCGGGTGACCGCGCCCAGTGCACGCGATGCAAATCGATCCTGGCGGACACCACGCCATCGCACCAAAGTGCTAGCCGAACGGCGGCCGCCTCGGTTGCCGCGTTTATCCTGTTTTGGCCTGCCGTGCTGCTGCCGATCCTCGAGATCGAGCGTTTGGGGCAACGCAATGAACAGAGCATCCTGAGCGGCATTCTTGATCTGTTTCATCACGGCAACTATTTCGTCGGTGGCGTGGTGCTGTTGTTTTCGATCCTCTTTCCGCTGACCAAAATCGTGCTGCTGGTTGAACTCAGCTGGCTCGAAGTGTTACAGCGACAACACAAGGCGTTTACGCTGCGATTGATGGAACATGTGGGTAAGTGGAGCATGATGGACGTGATGCTGCTGGCATTTCTGGTGATGATGGTCAAGCTTGGCAACCTCGTGCATTTTCAATTTGGCCCCGCGGTGGTTGCGTTCACATTGTGTGTCGCGATGAGCATGATCGCGTCGTTGTCGTTTGATCCCCATTCGATTTGGGAAGAAGCAGAATGAGTGATCACGATCAAAGCGACTCGGACTTTCCCATTGCGGAAATTGCCCAACCCCGTCCGACGTGGTTCCGCCGTCACTCGCCAATGTGGTTGTTGACGCTGGTCTGCTTGGGAATCGCAATTGGATTGACTTGGTATTCGTCCGACGCACCCGGAACGCAAATCGTTTTGCATTTTGATGATGGTCATGGTTTGAAACCCGGCGACCCGATTCGTCATCGCGGGATTCAAATTGGGATGGTTGAAAGCGTTTCCCTTCGCCAAGATCTCAACGGGATTGATGTCACAGCGACCTTGGATGAAGCGTCCTCGGCGATCGCGTGTGAAGGATCTCGATTTTGGATTGTTCGCCCTGAAGTCGCCATCACGGGCGTCAGCGGACTGGAGACTGCGGTGGGGTCAAAGTACATCGCGGTGATCCCGGGCAATCCCGCACAGAAACAATTTGAGTTTACCGGGCTCAATTCAAAACCGCCCGACGATTTAGGCCGCGGCGGAATTGAGCTCGTTTTGCGAGGCGACGATCGCTGGGGCGTCTACCCGGGATCGCCGCTGACATGGCGAGGGATCGAGGTTGGGCAAGTGCTCTCGAGTAGTCTGGCGCCCGATGCGATGCATGTCGATATCCGCGTGCGAGTGGACCAGCGGCACACCCGATTGCTATCTCGCAATTCAAAATTCTGGGTGACCAGCGGCGTGCAAATGGGGCTAGACGTGACCGGGTTCGAATTCTCGGCCGAGTCGTTGACGACGATTGCGCGAGGCGGCATCGCCTTGATGACTCCCGGCACCGCCGTTACTAAGACCGCTGCTACCGGCGACGATGTCCAGCCTGGCGACGTCTTTACGCTGCACCGCCGGCGTGACGACGCGTGGCTCGAATCCGCGATGCCGCTGAATCTGTTGTCTCATTCACCGCCGCCGATGGCAGCGGTGGTTGCGACGTGGAAGCAGACCTATTTTGGGATTACGCGGACGCGATCGGATCACGCTGCGTGTTTGGCCGTACCGCTTTCCGATCATGGCCAAGGCATCCTCGTTCCCTCGGATCTAATCGCGAACAAAGCGAACGCTGTCGAAGGCTCGTATCAATTGACGTACCGCGGGAATAATGCCGAGTCCGTTCTCGATGCTCCTGTCTCTCCCGAGTCGCCCGATGGCATCTCGGTGTTCCAGCTTGCAGAGAACGCGGTGTCATCGAAACAGGTCGTTGCGGCCGATCGAATGCGGATTCCGCAGGGGCCCGAAGACTGTTTTGCCGTCAGCCGGCGTTCTGGCGATGGTGAATCCGATGTTGTGATCGAAATGATCGGAGCCGAGCAATTAACGGTTAGCGGGGCCCGTTGGAATTGTAGCGAGGCGAGGTTCAGCCGTGAGGTTTGGCATGGCGCTGCGGTGATTTCCAGTCGCGACGAAAAAGTGATCGGAGTGCTGTTGATCAACGAGAAAGGGGTGCAAATTGCGCCGCTTGCCAACCTGCCGAGCGGTACAGGATAGCCCTCTCGCTAGCTTTGGAATTGTTGCAAAACTGGTTTGAACCACCTTCTGGTGCATCATTTCGGTGTGACTTAGGTGTATAAATAACCTCTGTAATTCGCCTGTCAGGGCTCGCCAGCCGAGCGATCATGGCGACTTCGATCCCGAAACCTCTCATCGCAGAAGAGTTTTACCATGACACTGTGGTCACGAAACAATGCACGTCAAGGATTGGCTCCGACAACTTGTCAACGAATGATTTGTAGATGGTCAAGATACGGAGTCGTGCTCGTCGCCTCCGCACTCGCTATCCCCATGACAGCGTCAACCAGCTTTGCCGATGACAAAGCGGACGCGGCAAGCGAGACCGATAAAACAGCGAAGGCAGCTGAGAAAGAAGAAAAGGAAGAAGTCAAACCGATCGAAGTTCCCGACGGGACGCCAGAAGAATTGTTTGTCTTTATCGACAAGGTCAAAGGCGAGCGTGGTCGCACACTGGAAACCGTAATGCGATCAATGCAAGGCGTCTTTGATACGACCGAAAAAATTCGCGGCATCGAAGACCTCTCGCTCGAAGATGAACTCAAAGCAATCAACGAAGCGTTAGTGGCACAGGCGATGTTGGCACGTTTCTCGCCGGAGGCTCGAGATCGATTCGCCACCTACATCGAGGAGCTGGCGAAAGATCCTCGCGACGAAATTCAGCGACTCGCCGCTGCGGAACAACTCAAGCAAGAAATCCAATCCGTTCGTACCGCGTCCGACGAGAAGAAACGCGAACTGGTTGACAAGGTGCTGGCGATCATTGACGAAAACGGGATTGATCAAACGAATTACCGAATGGCATCGCAACTCGCATACGCGATTGGCTACGGTGACAACACGGAACTGGCGGCCTCGTTCTACGATGCCCTTGCGTCGCGATTAGAAGAAGCCGAGGACGCCAAGCTGCGTGACGCAGCACCGCGAGCCGCGGGTGCTGCACGTCGTTTGCGTTTGCCCGGCAACTTCTTTGAGCTCAGTGGAACAACCGCCGATGGAGAAACGTTCGATTGGAGTGCCTATCGTGGCAAAGTGGTGCTCGTCGATTATTGGGCCAGCTGGTGTGGGCCTTGTCGCGGTGAAGTTCCCAATATGAAAAAGAACCTCGAGAAATATGGCGATGCTGGGTTTGCCATCGTGGGGATCAACATGGACAGCACCTCCGAAGCGTACGAGTCGTACGTTGAAAAAGAAGAGATCCCTTGGGTGAACGTGGTCAACTTTGAACCCGAGAGCAAGGGATGGCAGCATCCGATGGCGGTTCACTATGGCGTCTCGGGAATTCCCACCGCGATTCTGGTCAACGGCGAAGGGAAAGTCATCTCGCTGAGTGCTCGCGGCAAAACGCTCGACAAACTGCTAGCCGAGACACTGGGCGAACCTGAAGATGACGCCGAAGCGGCGGACAAAGAAGGTGATACGAAGGACGACGCGGCAGAATAACGCGTCAATCGATCACAACATGGTTGCCCCCAAGCCGTGTCGCGGGGGGTGGCGGAATTCGCTACAACATGATTCCTTCGTTGGACAGATCCCTTCGCTATTCCCCCCCCGTAGCCAAACGGTCTGTCGATTGCCCTAAGGCCGGAACCGTCTTCTGATTTCCGCTGGGCTTTTACCAGCGGCATCGGAACAGGTCAGGTTATGGGCGATTTTCATTTACACATCACGAGCACGTTAGGGCTGTTGCTGGGCGTCAGTTTGGCTGCGGGCGTGTTCGCCGATGTGTTCCATCTGCCCAAAGTCACCGCCTATCTTTTGGTCGGCCTGCTGGTTGGCCCCAGCGTTCTGGACTGGATTCCCGAAGTCCATGTCGACGGGCTCGAGCCGGTGCTCGAGTTTGCGATGGCCATCGTGCTGTTTAATCTGGGGTGCGAGTTTACATTCTCGAAGGTGCGGCGAATCGCCGCTCACTGTCTGGCGTTATCAGCAGCCGAAATCCTGTTGACTTGCGGGTTGGTGACCCTCGGGCTGAAACTATTTGGCTATGGCAGCAGCACCGCAATCTTGCTGGGATGCTTGGCCGTCGCCACGGCACCGGCGACGACCATCTTGGTGCTGAAAGAATTTCGCTCCGAAGGCCCGGTCACTGAGAGCACCGGTTTTCTGGTCGCGGTCAACAATTTTGCCTGCATCGTGTTGTTCGAGTTTGCCTTTCTCGTGATCCATCTGTTCCAAGGAAAATTGGAGGTCACGATCACCAGCGAACTGCAGTGGCTGATCTCGAATCTGGGGACTGCGTTTGCCTTGGGGGTCGCGGGCGGCTTGATCATTAGCTACGGATGCGGGCTGTTGAAGTTCAGCCGCTGGTTGGTGTTGCTGATGGCGACCACCACGTTTCTGCTAGGCGCATGCGATTCGCTGCACCTGCCCTACATGGTCACGTTTTTGGTGATGGGCGTGACGGTCGCCAACACGTCGGACATGAAAAACAAGATCGTCGGCGAACTCGACCACTTGTCTGGACTACTGGCGGTCGTTTTCTTTGCCGTCCACGGAACCCACTTGGACGCCAATGCGTTTATCGCTGCCGGAGGGATCGGAGCTCTCTATATTGTTCTTCGTATCGCCGGAAAATGGTTAGGCGTCTATGCTGCCGCACGACTGACGCGGCAGCCGCTCGAAGTGCGTCATTGGCTAGGAACATGCTTGTTCGCGCAAGCCGGCGCCGCGATTGCGTTATCCACGATTGCCGCGAACCGCGATCCCGAATTAGGCAAACCGATACAAGACATCATCCTCGGATCGGTGGTGGTGTTCGAGATCATCGGACCGCTGTTTATCCGCCAATCGTTGTTGCGGACCGGCGAAGTCCCGTTGGCTCAAGCGATCAATCACTCCAGCCGAACGCCGCTGGAACAAGTGCGTGCGGTGGTCGACCGATTTCGTGCCGCGATTCGTCATGATGCACCCGAACGCACGGTCGCCAGCAAAGTCAAAGTCAGCGACTTGTTACGCAAGACGAATGGTATTCATCAATCGGCAAATTTTGATGAGGTCATCGCGCATATCGAACACAGCCACGATAACACCTATCCGGTGGTCGATGAGCGAAAACGCGTAGTCGGAGTCATTCGCTATCCGCTGCTCAGTAACGTGATGTTTGACGAGAGCGTTACGACGTTGATTCGAGCCGAGGATTTGGCGAGTGAGACGGAATCATTTCTTTACCCCGACGAACCCGCGCAGCGTGCTTTTGAATTGTTCGAAGCCGAAACCGACGACTGTATTCCGGTCGTCGGTCGAGCGGAACCGAATGAGCTAGCCGGCGTCGTGCGTCGCAGCGACATCATGCACGCGCTGATCACTCAGCATCGCAAAACGAAATAGACGATTCGTTTGGTTTGTTACGAGAACATGCGACGACGAACCATGGCGATCGTGGCAAGTTGATCGGGTTTGAGTGTCATGGTTTGTTTTGCTGTTGCCAACGCCGAATCAAAATGATGATCAGCCAAAAACAACATCGCTGGCTGCTGTAGCGATGCTTCATCCGCAATTGCCTGCAGCAACTTGCAGCCTTTGCCATTGATCCGGTGGGCGTAACACAGATCGCTGAACAGCGAAACCGAGGAATGGGCATTGCGTGCGACGCGACGTTGAATTTGCCAGGCAACCAGCGACGAAACAATCACGATCGCAGCGGTGATCAACATCCACAGCGACGAATCGCTTGTTGCGGTCGCCGTTTCTTTGTAATGCAGGTTGACGTCACTCATCCGAGTTTCAGCGAACAACAGGAAGGACGTTAAATTGGCCATGTCGAAAATCAAAATAACAATGTGAAAGGATGTTTGTAGAAGCAGACGTTAAATAATGAGAGGCAAATCGCTCCTGGCGTTAGAACGTTTTCATTGCTTCTCGATATCGGATCGCCTTGATCGCTGCGTCACTCACCGGGCAGGGGGGCAATGCAGACATTTCTTTTAACAGCGATAGCGTGCTGTTGCTTTCGGCTCGTGACATGACTTGGCATGCGAGCACACGTGCTTCCTGGTGGTCTTCGCGAGAGATCCGCTCGAACGAATCGCTCAGCAAATCGACGGCGGCCAAGGCGTCCGCTGCGGCAATTGCATCCATCCGTTTGTTTAGCACTGGATGACGGAGCCCGTCGCGTATCCGTGCGATCGCTTCGGTATCGATCGTCATCACCACACGTCCCAACGCGCGTCGATGCTTCTCGGGCATGTCCGACAATCGGTGCAACATCGCGTCGGCGTGTAGCGGGCTGAGGATGCGGCGAACCGAACGAACCAGCGAAGCGTCTTGATGATCAAGCAATTGAATCAAATGATCAAGCAGCAACGCGACTGAATCCGCAGCAATCGCGTCTTGATTCCCGCTGGCGATCAACAACGCCGCTTGATGCCAAATTTCGAAACTAGGTATGCTGCATTTCATCATCCCGGCAACTGCCGCAGGAATGCATCCATGACCATCACGATGAATGGCCGCTACGATCGTGCGGAGATACACCAGGGGGTCGCCACCCGATTGACTGTAAACATGAATCGCAGCAGCACGATGATTCGCACTGATCGCGTCCATTAGTGAGTCATCGTCCGCACAACACTTGGGCATCCCAAGTTCTTGCAGATTCTTTAACACGGTGGGTGAGGGTTCTTCGCCAATCGCACGCAACAGCGAATCACGAAACACGTCGTCCGTGCGGCTGGCCAAAATTTCGAGCAGGAACGAGGGCACGTTGCGGCGACAAATAAACCCAGCCAACAGTTCGACCATTCCAGCACGCTGGGTGGTCAGCAATCGATTGCCGATCATTTTGCAATATTCGGAGCTGGATGATGTGAATTGTCGCAATTCAGCATCGGCCCAAGTCGAATTGACCAAAAAGGCATCAATCAATTGCTCGTTTTTATGTTTGTGGATCCGCTGGACCGATTCCGAAAGCGCGGCAACCACGGGAGTGCGAACCGACGGTTTGTCTCGATTGGCGCGTGCCTCGTGCCCGAGTTCATGAGCCAACTGTAGAATCGCATCGGTCGCGGCTTCACGGATGGTTTCGGATGAATGCGATTCTGCAATTGGAATCAAATCGACCAACAACGGGTACAACCCGATCATCACCGACGCGTTGATCGCGTGCGAAAGGTTGTCGTCTTGGTTTTGCAGCGATTTCTGGACGGCTGGCGTGATCCAAGCTTTCCGCTTGCGAAGTTGGCCAAACAAATCGGGTGGAAAGATATCCCATCGCGACAGCACCGCTTCAGCGCAATGCGGCTCGCTTCGCTGCAACAACGACTCGACGGAATGCGACCGTACCATTTCGCTGCTGTCTTCGAGCGCGATCAAAAGCAAATCCACCGCAGCAGCATTGCGGGACTCGGCGAGCGTTGCGAAAGTGAGTGAAGGACCTTGCATTCTTCTTCAAATGACAATGTTGGGGGTCTCGATATCAATCCGACGTGCCAAGAAGGACATTCACCATCATGTCGTCAGGCAACCGTAGCTTGATGAAGTGCATGAAATCGCATTGCCAGCAGAAAATGTGTTGCTCAGGCAACGTGAATCGACACCGCAAACGTCACAAACGGAATAACCGAGTCGATCGGCACCTATTTGTGGGGTGAGACCACCCGCGCATGCGACATGCCGTCGGCTTTTTGTCGGATTCGATTCCACGGGCGTATGCTCTATAATCACGGTGAGGCACCGGGGATCGCGGCGGCCTCGCACCCGCGATGGAAACCACCCTCTTGGGTATCAACAACGAACCTACAACCCTTTGTTAATCCAATGAATCAACGCCCCGCAAACATTGTTCTCGAGGAATCCTTTTTGGATGTTCGAGCGAAGGTGCTCGAAATCGCCGCGGTACTCGATCGCGTCGATCGGTCGCTGCAAGACGGCACGCCGCTGGACGAAGACATCAGCGTGCGACGCGATAAGATTCATGATGCGATTCGATTGCTGCTGAGCGAAGAACCCGATCGTGCCGAACGGGTGCAATTGCTATTCTCGCGAAAATATTCCCCCGCTTGGCGGTCGGAATTAAAAGTCGATTGATTTGGCCCTAAGGAAGACGTTCCCGTTGGCCGCGGGGAACCGTTTGCGAATCACCATCCTCTATCACTCCCACACCATTTGACCTCGAGCTAATTTGCCATGGACTACATCGACCCCCACATTCACATGGTGTCTCGGACCACCGACGACTACGCGACGCTGGCGCGGATGGGATGCGTGGCGATGAGTGAGCCGGCTTTCTGGGCTGGCTACGACCGAGGCAGTGTCGATGGGTTCCGCGATTACTTTCGCCAACTCACCGAAACCGAACCCAAACGCGCGGCCGCGTATGGGATCCAACATTTCACTTGGCTGTGCATCAACGCCAAAGAAGCCGAAAATGTTTCGCTGTCGCGCGATGTGATTGCGATGATCCCCGAATTCCTCGAAGCCGCCAACGTGCTCGGAATCGGCGAGATCGGGCTGAACAAGAACACTCGCAACGAATCGATCATCTTCCTCGAACATCTCGAATTGGCGATCAAACATAACCAATCGATCTTGATTCACACGCCGCATTTGGAAGATAAATTCCAAGGCACGCGGATGATTCTGGATATGTTGTCCGATGATCAGCGACTCGACCGCACTCGCGTCCTTGTCGATCATGTCGAAGAGCATACGATTGCCGAAGTACTGGATCGAGGTTTTTGGGCAGGCATGACGCTGTATCCGGTCACAAAATGTACGCCGGAACGAGCGGCGGACATGATTGAAATGACCGGAGGTGAACGGTTGCTCGTGAATTCGGCGGGCGATTGGGGGCCGAGTAAACCGACTGCGGTTCCCGATTTGATCTTTGAATTACGTCGACGCGGTCATCGTGAATCACTGATCAAAAAAGTGGTTTATGACAACCCGATTGAGTTCTTCTCGCAAAGTTCTAACTTCAAATTCAAACCACGCGACGTCTCCTAGACGTAGGAGACTGCTGATTTAGTTGGGCGTTTTGGCGTGAGTCACAGTTTCGTCGCCACTGAACCAGGGCTAGTGCCCAAGCGGCTAACAGGTTTTCACCCATTGATTCCTGCTGACCTGCTTCGTAGCGGCACGGTGCGGGTCCCGTTCGGTTGCAGCGAGTTAAACGTTCGGTTGAATTAGCGAGCCTTGATGCGTAGCGGCGGAGGTTTTGCGCACGACCTCATTTGCATACGCCTTACGGCGGATCCTTTGCGTTTAAAACATTCACTAGATCAACTCTTCGCCAAGATGGCAAACCTTGATGAGTTCCGCATCCCTAAGTAGCGCCGCGTCAAAACAGCGAAGTGGACATGGATTCGGAACCATCGCAGGGGTTTTTACGCCCTGCATGTTGACGATTCTTGGCGTCATCATGTTTTTGCGGTTTGGGTTTGTGGTTGGCCAAGCCGGGATTATCGGCACCATGGCGATCGTGTTGTTCAGCAACGCGATCACATTGTTAACCACGCTCTCGTTGTCCGCGATCGCCACCAACACCAAAGTCGAAGGGGGCGGTGCGTACTTTTTAATCAGCCGCAGTTTGGGCGCAGAATTTGGCGGCGCGATCGGACTCGTCTTCTTCGCCGCTCAAGCGCTATCGGTGGCAATGTATGTGATCGGGTTTACCGAAGCATTGGTCGGCTATCTGCCCGACGGAACGTCGCCCACGTTAGTCGCATCGCTTACCAATATCGCGGTATTTGGCTGTGTGGCCATCGGCGCCGCGTGGACGATGAAGCTGCAGTTTCTGATTCTGGCGGCGGTGCTGTTTGCCCTGTTTTCGTTTTACGCTGGAGCTTGGACGCAGTTTGACGCAGGCATTTTCCTGCAAAATACGGGCAGCGGGTTCAGTGGCGGTGAGTCGTTTTGGACTGTGTTCGCGTTGTTCTTTCCCGCCGTGACGGGGATCATGGCGGGAGCAAACATGTCGGGCGATCTCCGTAACCCTGCTCGCTCGATTCCCTTGGGGACTCTCGCTGCGGTCTTTGTTACCGGGCTGATCTACATTTCCGAAGCGATTCTGATCGGAGGATGTCGTGACCGCGAAACCTTGATCACCAACAACTTGGTGCTCTCGGATATTGCGGTGATGCCTGCGTTGATCGCTGCGGGGGTGTTCGCCGCAACGATCTCTTCGGCGCTGGGCAGCATGATGGGAGCACCGCGGATTCTGCAGTCCCTGGCCCGCGACCGGTTGTTCCGTTGGCTCCAACCACTGGGGATCGGGTCGGGTGCCAATTCGGAACCACGACGCGCCATCTTTGTGACGTTTTTGATCTCGCAAGCCGGCATCCTGCTTGCCGACCTCAACACGATTGCACCGCTGATCACGATGGCATTTTTGGTGACCTATGGGCTGCTGAATCTCGCCACCTTCTATGAATCGATCACCAAAAACCCTAGCTACCGTCCTCGATTCAAATTTTGCCACTGGACCACGTCGCTCGCGGGTGCGATCGGATGCGGGATCGTCATGCTGTTGATCGATTGGCAATGGGCGTTTGTAGCGATTTCGCTGTTCGCCGCTTTGCATTGGTATTTGTCAAAAATCGATCTCTCCGCCGATTTCGGTAACGTCACCAGCGGTTTGCTGTTCGAGCGAACACGCAAAAATTTGTTAAAACTCGAAGGCGAGCTTTATCATCCCAAAAATTGGCGACCGTTTGTATTGGCGCTCAGCGGCACCGGTTTTTCGCGTCCTCATCTGGTGGTCTTTGGACATTGGTTGACGTCACGCACGGGCATTTTGACGCTTGGGCAAGTCATCCAAGGCGAATTGGATGATCGCCATCGGCGTCGAATCTCGCAAGAAAGAATGCTGCACGCGATGATTGGCGAGCACGGGCTGAACGCGTTTCCCGCCGTGGTGGTCGCCAGCGACTATGTGACCGGCGTCGAAGCACTGGTGCAGTGCCAAGGGTTAGGCCGACTGCGTCCCAACGCCGTGCTGCTTGGTTGCCCACTTTCGGTCGACCGCATGAAGATTTTCGGTGGCCTGCTTCGAAACTTGCGAGGACTATCACGCAGTGCCGTCGTGCTCCGCCGCACGGATGAACCCGCCGACGATTGGAAACCCCCAAGCGGCACTGTGGACGTTTGGTGGCGCGGACGTGCCAATGGCGAATTGATGGTGCTGTTGGCACACCTGCTATTGCAGAACGAAGATTGGCGAGGACGTGAGTTGCGACTCTTGCGGGTCGTGGACAACGAAGCCGGAATCGACGAAGTGCGAAATCACCTGAATGGACTATTAAAGGCAGCCAGAATTCCTGGCGTTACCAAAGTTGTCGTCTCGAAAGATCCTGAATTAGCAATCCAGACGACAAGCCGTAACGCCGCGATGGTATTCCTGGGCATGCAACCACCCAACATCGGCGACGAAGAGGCGTTCTTCTATCGCACTGAAAAGTTGGCGGGCGGTCTATCGCGAGTCGTCTTTGTCCAAAGCGCAGGCGGGATGCGACTCGAGTCCTGAGCAGGGTCCTCAATCACAATCTTACTCGTCATTGGATTGGCCCATTTTTTCGTTTGCCCCCTATTTGTGGGCTGGTGATGCTTGCTGTGGAGGCACATGGAGAGGGTTGGCCGTCGTAAGCTGGTCGCAATGCGGGTATAAAATCCATTGTGTGGTGAAATTGCGGTGCCGATTCCATTACACTGTGCGTTTGCAAACGCGTTTGTAAGCATCAAGATTGGGCCTTCGCGTTCGATCGATTCCCCCCCTTTTTCCTGATTGGCTTTCCCTCCATGACCAAATCTCCCTCAGGGCAAATTGACCACGTTCTGACCGAAGATCGTTTGTTCCCGCCCCCCGCCGAATTTACTCAGAAGGCCGTTTTTTCGACGACGGACCAGTATCAGGAGATGTACAAGCGTGCGGCTGAAAATCCGGATGACTTTTGGCGTGAAGAAGCGCTCGAGCATCTGCATTGGTTCGAGCCGTTCGGCGAAGTGTGCAAGTGGAATCCGCCTCACGCCGAGTGGTTTGTTGGTGGAAAAACCAACGCCAGCTACAACTGTTTAGATCGACACATCGACGCCGGCCGAGGCGATCGCGCGGCCATCATTTGGGAAGGCGAACCGGGCGATACGCGGACGCTAAGCTACAGTGAACTTCGCCGCGAAGTTTGCAAATGCGCCGAAGGGCTAAAACAGCTCGGCGTGGGTGCAGGCGACGTGGTCAGTATCTACATGCCAATGACGCCCGAGCTTGCGATCTCGATGTTGGCTTGTGCCCGCATTGGTGCAGTCCACTCGGTTATCTTTGCGGGCTTTAGTGCCGAGTCGATTGTTGATCGGAACAACGACGCCGGTGCGAAATTGATGATCACCGCGGACGGGCTGTACCGCCGAGGCAAGATTTTGCCGCTCAAGAAAACGGTAGACGAAGCGCTCGAAAAATCGCCCACCGTCAAACACTGTTTGGTGCTAAAACGTACCGGCCAAGACGATGTCGCGATGACCGACGGACGCGATGTGTGGTGGCACGATGTGGTCGATACACAGCCCGGTGAAATCGCTGCCCAGCCGATGGACAGCGAAGCATCGTTATTCATTCTGTATACCTCCGGCAGCACCGGGAAACCCAAGGGAATTCGGCACACCACCGCGGGCTACAATCTGTGGGCCAAACGAACGTTCCAGTGGGTGTTTGATCATCGCGAGGACGATGTCTATTGGTGCACCGCCGATTGTGGCTGGATCACCGGGCACACCTATATCGTCTATGGTCCGTTGTCCGCAGGGGCAACCTGTTTGATGTATGAAGGCGCGCCAAACTTTCCCGCCGAAGATCGTTTTTGGGAGCTGATCGAGAAGTACAAAGTAACGATTTTGTACACCGCTCCGACCGCAATCCGTGCGTTCATCAAATGGGGCGACGAGCATGTCGACAAGCATGATCTATCGAGTTTGCGATTGCTGGGAAGCGTGGGTGAAGGGATCAATCCCGAAGCTTGGATGTGGTACCACAAAAAGATTGGCGGCGAGCGTTGCCCGATCGTCGATACGTGGTGGCAAACCGAAACAGGCGGCATCATGATGAGTCCGCTGCCGGGGATCACCGCAACCAAACCAGGCTCCTGCACCACTCCGCTGCCGGGCGTTGTGCCAGCGATCGTGGACGAAACCGGAAACGAAGTCGACGATCACCACGGCGGTATGTTGTGTATCGCCAAACCGTGGCCGGGCATGCTGCGAGGCATCTGGGGTGACGAAGATCGTTATGCCGAACAATATTGGTCGATGGTTCCCGGAAAATATCTCACCGGCGATAACGCGCGTCGAGACAAAGATGGCTACTACTGGATCATGGGCCGCATCGATGATGTGATCAATGTCTCAGGACACCGGCTCAGCACGATCGAAGTCGAAAGTGCACTGGTCAGCCACGATGCGGTCTGTGAGGCGGCGGTCGTGGGACGGCCCGATGAAATCAAGGGGCAAGCCATCGCGGCATTTGTCACGATCCGTGATCGCGAACCCGACGAGGCGTTGCGGACAGAGCTGAAGCAGCATGTGCGGAAGCAGATCGGAGCACTCGCGCAACCCGATGATCTGCGGTTCACTGCATCGCTGCCGAAAACACGAAGCGGCAAGATCATGCGGCGCTTGCTGCGAGATATCGCGTCGGGCAACGAGATCGGCGGCGATACGTCGACCCTCGAAGATTTCTCGGTATTGGCCAAGATCCGCGACGACGAATAGGCACCCCCGAGCGACATTTCCAGTAGCGAAACTCGCCAAGAGTTTCGCATGCTGGGATGGTGTTGACGAACGTCTTCGCGACATTCGCTACGCGGTATAACGCGTCACGGCCGATTCGGGATACCCGTCGTAGAAACGGCGGATCCAGTGTCGGCCGGACCACTGTTGTAGATGCCGCTGCCATCCGTTTCGCTCGAGCAAGCGGTCGCTGATCGCACCGTTAGTGACATGCGCGACGATTGCGGCAGCGTTGCGAATACGGGCAATTTCCTCGAGCACACGGATGGCACCGATAAAGGTTTTGTAACCTGCCTGATGGCCCGAGCGAATGTAGTCGAGCGTCAAGAAGCCAGGCATGCCAAACGGTTGATGGTAATCCAGCCAACAGACGTCGTCGTTCATTCGCCCATATTTCGATTGCCACCACACCTGGGCTACCGACACGCTGCCCGCGACGAGCCGCCGCTGGACTTTGACAAACCGGCCACCTTGCATCACGATTCGGCCACACCGCCACGAACGCAGTTGAGCTTGGCCATCGCGAATGTCGGTGATGAAACTCGGTCCAAACATGATCCTGTTCTCGTTTGTTGGTCCGATGCGATTCGGGTGTAGCGAAAGTCGCCAAGACTTTTGGGGGGTGACGGCGTTGACCGAAACTCACGCGCGAGTTTCGCTACCTTGAAGTTGATAACCACTGATGACAGGCTAGCAGCCTATCCCACGGTTAGGCGGCGGCTTGTTGTCCGTTTGCGATCGGCAAGCGAATCACAAATGCGGTGCCGCGACCGACGGTGCTTTCCACTCGGATGCGACCTTTGTGGGTGTCGATGATTTCTTTGCAGGCGGCCAATCCCAAGCCAGTGCCCCCTTTTCCTGATTCGTCGGGACCCGCCTTCGTGGTAAAGAAGGAGTCAAAAATGCGAGGTAATTCGGACTTGGGGATTCCGCAACCACTGTCGCGAATCATCAGCTCCACCCACTCGTCCTGTGCCGAGCGCGTGAGCTTGACAAGGATGGTGCCCCCTTCGGGCATCGATTGTCGTGCATTGATCAGCAGGTTCAACAAGACGCGTTGGATCTGATTGCCGCTGGCGAATGCTTTCGGAGTCGAGGCATCGATTTCGGTTTCGATGCTGATGCGGTACTTTCGCATCTCACGCTCCAATAGCACCAATGAATCGTTGATGATGCTGGCCAAATCAGTCGGCTCCATCGATTCACTGCGATTGCGAGCTTGGGCCAAAATCGTGTTGGTGATCTTGGCGGCTCGTTCGGACGCTTCAAGGATTTTGCTGAGCGCCTTGTCGCGGCTGGCGTCATCACGATTGCGAATTCCCAGCTTCGAATAATTGATCACGGTCATCAACACGTTGTTGAATTCATGAGTCGCGGTACTCATCAATTCCCCCAACGAAGCGAGGCTTTGCAGTTTCCGCATTTCCGCACGAAGGTATTGGATTTCCGCTTGCGCGTCGTTGCGAGATGGCAGAGGAGATGATGACATAGTGATACGGTTTCATGCGAGCGAATGCGGCCGGTTTATCGACACAGTCGCTGCGGTGGATCAGGTGGCACTGATGCCAATGCGACTGTAAATGATCTATCGTCGAAGCCCGTCGATCCGCTACACCTCGTATGATCGTACCTGCATAGTTTGCCACGCTAGCCGAGTCGATCGGTGTCCCCTGGGCTGCGAAAGGATTCCGACTAGGCAAACTGTTTTCATTAGCCCGCTATTTTTGTCACGCCACTTTAGTTTTGCCCCGCCATTTTTTTACTGTGTGATGGATCGACCGATGCGGAATCAAGCAAGTGATTCAAAAATTGCTGACGAAAACGTGGTTCAGCGACTGCGTCGTCGCACTCAACAAGCTCGCGACTTGGGATTTCATGTCCGCACCGAATTGCTTGATGGGCAAGAACCGTCGTGGTGCATGATCGGCAAGCGAAAAACGATCTTTATCGATCTCGCCCAAACCGCGGCCGAGCAGCTTCGCCAACTCGAAGAATCGATGTCCGAGTACCAGCAGCGTTTGCGGAAATCACGCGAATCGATGAATCCAGCAGCCTGAGTGGCGGCGGTTTCTGATTCGGCGTCACCCCAAAAAAACGACTCTTTTTTCGCTGTCAGCGGCCGAAATAGCGTCGCTGGCTACTTTTCAGCCTCGTGACACGGCACAATAGGCAGATCATCATCTGGTTCTGTTGACTCGCTGTGATTTTTTTGAGGCCGTTGTCCTGTGTTTTCTCGCCGAATGAAGCTGTCCGCTGCCTCTGGCTTTTGCTATCGATTTGGAACCGGCATCAAAGCGGGGGCCGATTTGCTAGCGATGCTGCAGAGCGAAGCGGGCTATGGCCCACCTCGTCAACGCGCGGCGATGGTGGCGATTCGCGAGGCGGCCAAACAGGGTGAACTGCTGAGTGAATCGATGAAGCGAGAGGATCCGTTTTTCCCACCGCTGTTGATCTCGATGGTTCGCGTGGGCGAAGCCACCGGGCGACTAGAGCGTGCCCTGCTGTCGCTGGCCGAGCATTACAAACACCGATTGGCGCTGCGTCAGAAATTTATCAGTTCGCTCGCATGGCCTGCGATTCAATTGATTTTGGCCGTGTTGGTGGTGTCGCTATTCATTTGGTTGATGGGCCAATTTAATATGGCCGATATGCTCGGATTCGGGCTGACCGGCACCCAGGGCGTTTTGAAACTTTGGGCTTACTTGTTTGTCTTTTCGCTGTTCGTCGGCGCGGCCATCTGGGCGTTCATGCGAAATGTCGGCGGGGTCCAGAATCTGATTCCGCTGCTCTACATGATTCCGGTGCTAGGCCCAGCTTTGCAGACAATCACATTGTCGCGATTTTGCTGGACCTTGTCGCTTAGTCTGGATGCGGGACTCGATCCGATTCGCTCGATCTACTTGGCACTCGAAAGCACCGATAGCGACTACTACAAAAGTGTCGGCAAGGATGCCGAAGAGGCGATCCTCGGTGGCGATTCACTCTCAGGGGCATTGAAGGCGACGCGGTTATTTCCCGATGAGTTCATCACTCGAGTGGAGATATCTGAGTTGTCGGGAACCGACGCCGAATCGATCGACATGCTCGCTCAAGAGTATGACGAGAAAGCGAAGCGTGCGGTCGGTACGCTGGCAGGACTTGCGACCGGCATCGTCTGGCTCGGCACCATGGGCGTGCTGGTCTTTTTGATCTTGCGGATCGCATTGAGCATCGGGGGCGCCTATAGCGACGCGTTGCAGCCAATCTAAGGGAGAGGGCCCGGCCGGATCAATTTGCCCCAAGCGATGCGGATCCGGGATGCAGATCCGGCAGGATTCGTAAGTGATGGCGAGCTCATCACTGAGCCGCCATGCCGGAACTTCGCTCCGCTGCGAGTTACCGAAGGCCGATCCTAGGAATCGGTGGTCGTGATGACGATGCCGTCGTCCACAGGGATCTGGTCGGGAGACGTCAGCAAGCTGTCGCTGAGCGTGAAGATGATAAAGATCCCCAGAAACACGAAGGACGAGACAAATACGACAGCGTTAAACGGTTTGTCGTACAAGACGTGCATGAAAAACATGACGACAAGCGACGCTTTGACCGTCGCGATTGCCATTACCACGACCACGTCGTAATCGCCGAAAAAGCTAAAACTTGCTTGCGCAACAGTGACGATCGTCAAGAAAACGAGCGCGGCGAAGACGCCAAACAAAATCGGCAACGGCAACGGGTGAGCAAAGTCATAGCCTTCGCGATGTTCACCAGCGGCATGGTCAGAAGAAGCGGAATCGTGAGCGGACATAATCGGTAAATCGAATGAGTTGTGTGTGTCGTCAAGCCGAGGCCCCGTTCGATACGTTCGCCAATGCGATGACGTGGGGCCGCAAAAACCAATGAATGCGTTAGCGAATCAGATACAACAATGGGAACAGGTAGATCCAAATCAAGTCGACCAAGTGCCAATACAAACCGACGTAGTCGACCGGGCCAAAGTAGTTGTGATTGAATTCTTGGCGAACTGATCGCACCAACAACCAGACCAACACTCCGATGCCCGCCAGGATGTGGATCGCGTGGACTCCGGTCATACAGTAGTAGATGCTAAAGAAGACGCCCGCTCGGCTCGGTGTCAAAAATTCACTCGGTACCGAATCGATTGTCGCATCAATTTCGTATTGACCCACAATAGCCGATCCGCTGGCCATCGCCGATTGACGTTCCATCGCGCTCAATTCGTTTTGAACACCGGTGTTGGTCGCGTCGGTTGCCAATCGCTCTTGCACGCCGTACTCGGTACCCGCAACTTGGTTTTCAAGCGTTGCAAGTGATTCTGGTTTCGCGTGATCTGCGTTTTCGGCATGATCGTGACTCGCGACAACCGCATGCTCTTCGCCAGCATGCTCTTCTCCGGCGTGCTCGCCCGACTCGGAGGCGTGTGCTTCGGTCGAATCGCCACTTTCGAGAATCGTACCCAGTCCGACGCCGCCAAAGAAGCTTGCACAAACGACGATCAAAGGCAGTGCGACGGCGGCTTGGAATTTTTTACCTTGAAGTACCGCGATTGCGTACCAAACCACCACACCGATCAGGGCGATGATGAAGGGGAAACAGATCCACAACAAGTAGTTGGGACCACCCTCGTGATGCGGATGGGCGGGGTCGTAGCTAAAGAGTCCCGCGGGCAACAATCCCATGTGGAACTTGTGCGAGTACTCGATCGCTTTGACGCCCAAGAAGACCATCGCACATGACAGCGTGGTTGCCAGCAGTGCGGTCAAGCCTTTGTGGTTCTCGGTTTGTGAACAGCGAACGGCCCAAGCCATCGTCAGCGAACTGAATAGCAGCACGCCGGTGTTGATCGCGCCCAGTTTAGTATTGAGGAACTGGCTGCAACCTTCAAAGACTTCCGGACGCAACGAGCGAAAGATCGCGTAGGCGCAAAACATGCCACCGAAGAACAGGACTTCGGTAACAAGGAAGATCCAAATGCCAAGCTTGCCACTGTCGAACTGTTGTTCAGGAGTGTCAAAATGATGCGCCAAATACGACGGGTGATCGTGGTCATGATCATGAGCGCCGTGAGCGTCAGTCGCGGAATCAGCTTCGAGAGTGGACATGAAGATTGGAAGCAGGAAAAAGGTTGAAAGTGTCAGGAGCCGCGGCACTCGACAGGGGAATACCGCGGTAAATCAATCGTTGATGATGAACGACTAGTGCTTGTGGCTTGCGTGAGCTGGCGATTTCGCCGGATCCGACTCCGGAGCCAATTTGCGTTCAGGTTGAACCGTCACGTAGCGTTCGTCCGATTCTTCCCATTCGATGTCGTGGAAGTCGTAGGGGTCACCCACAACCGGAGCACGTTCAAAGTTGTAGAACGGTGGTGGGCTGGTGCAGTTCCATTCCAAAGTCGCTCCGCCCCATGGATTCGCAGGAGCTCGTTTGCCTCGGAACAATGAATGCATCAGCGTGATGAACGCGACCAAGATGCCAAAGCCCAGCAGCAACGCACCATAGGTGCTCATTTGATGCAAGAAAGCAAACTCGGGATCGTACGTCGCGTAACGTCGTGGCATTCCACGGCTACCGAGCACGAACTGTGGCAAGAACGTCAAGTTGAAACCGAGGAACACGAGCAGTGCGGAAATCCGGCCACCTGTTTCGTTGAACATCTTGCCAAACAACTTCGGCCACCAGTGGAACACGCCGCCGAGGAACGCAACCAACGTCCCACCCACCATCACATAGTGAAAGTGAGCGACAACGAAGTAGGTATCGTGCAAGTGTTGGTCCGTCGCCAAGGTTCCCAAGTGCAACCCGGTCAAACCACCAATCGTGAACAAAAAGATGAACGAGATGCCGTAGCACATGGGGGCGGTCAAGCTGATCGACCCTTTGTACATCGTGGCCAACCAGTTAAATACCTTGATCGCCGATGGAATCGAAACCGTAAAGGTCAACGCACTGAATACGATCGTCGTCAGCGAGCTCATTCCTGCGGTGAACATGTGGTGTCCCCAAACCAGGAATCCCAGCAATGCAATCGCGATGGACGAGTAGGCGATAAAGCGATAGCCAAAGATGTGCTTGTGGCTGTGAACGCTGATGATTTCGCTGATGATACCGAAGGCAGGCAAAATCATGATGTAAACCGCAGGGTGACTGTAGAACCAGAAAAAGTGCTGGTAGGTCACCGGGTCACCGTTGAATTCAGGATTGAAAATCCCGATCTGCATCGTTCGCTCGGCGATCAGCAATAGCAGGGTGATCCCAAGTACGGGCGTCGCCAAAACTTGGATGATGCTGGTCGCGTAGGTTGCCCACAAGAACAACGGCATGCGGAACCATGTCATCCCCGGCGGACGCATTGTGTTGATCGTGACGATGAAGTTCAAACCGGTAAAGATCGAGCTAAACCCAAGAATGAACGCCCCCATCGTGGCCATGATGACCGACGTGTCGGTCGTTGTGCTGTAAGGCGTGTAGAACGTCCAACCTGTATCGAGTCCACTCGAAAACAGTGCCATGACAAAGAAGATTGCCCCGAAAACCCACAGATAGAAACTACTCAGATTCAACCTGGGAAAGGCCACATCCTTTGCCCCCAGCATCACCGGAACTAAGAAGTTTCCGAGTGCCGCGGGGATACTTGGGATGATGAACAAGAACACCATGATCGCGCCGTGCAGCGTGAACACTTGGTTGTAAATGTTGTTGGCGTTCGCACCGTGGAACATCCAGCCTTCGGGATCCATCAAGTGCAAACGAATCGCCAGCGCGAGCAGACCGCCCAACGCGAACGATACCGTGACCCCGATCAGGTACATCACGCCGATTCGTTTGTGGTCCAGCGTGAACATCCAACTCAGAATTCCCTTGGAATTCGTCAGATAGTTTTCTCGCTCGGTGGGAAACCCAGGGTCGCGAATGGTTCCAGCAGACATCTCAAATACCTCGTCAAACGCAGGAAATGCGTCAGTCTTCTATCGTTGAGCCGACAAACGTCGGTCGTTATTTCAAATGGTTTCGGTTCACAGCTTCATTCTGAAGACTGCGGTGGTGGGGCTCAAGGACGTTTTTTCTCGATCTGCCTCAGACGCGAGTGAAAAACGATCGTTCACGGCACCCGGTTTACTCTGTTTTCTCTTCGGCTTTTTCCTCGGCCGCAGCTTCCGATGCCGGTTCGGCGTTGGCCGAAAGCGACTTGATGTAGGCGACCAGCGAATCCAAATCGTCGTCGCTGAGTTGTCCCTTGTAACTAGGCATCACAGGTTGGAAACCGGCGACGACCTTGGCTTTCGGCACAAGGATCGATTCGCGGACGTAGTTTTCGTCCATCATCACCTTCTCGCCATTGGCCAATTGGCGAGTCGTGCCAAAGGCGTCTTTGTAGGTCGGACCTGTTCCGCTTGTTCCATTGTTTGTGTGACAGCCGACACATCCGCGACGGGCATACAGTTTCTCGCCGTAAGCTTCCAGCGTGTCGGTACCACGACTGCTATATTTTTTGATCCAAGCGTCGAGATCTTCACGCGTTTCGTGAACGACGACAACAGTTTGCATTTGCGAATGGTCTTGCCCACAGTACTCGGCACAGTACAGGTCATAGAACCGATAGCCATCGGGGGTGAATTGCCATTTGTCGTAATCCCACGCGGTGGCGCTTTCCTTGGTCCACTGAGTCGCCTTGGCAAGTTCTTCGTCGCTGACTTTCTCGGTCACCTTGGTGGGGTGGAACCACATGTAGTTGTAACGACCGGGAACCACGTCTTTCTTGGCGCGAAATGCGGGGATGTACAAGCTGTGAATGACGTCACTGCTCTGCATCGTCAATTTGACAGGTTCGTTGACCAATAGGTGCAATTCAGGATGGTAGGTGCCGCGGCCGTAATCCATCGACCAACTCCACTTGGACGATTGCACGCCGATTTCGTTGGCACCTTCAGGAATCGTTCGCATGTCGAGGTAGGCACGGGCGCCCATCACAAACATGCCGACCATGAAGATCGAAGGGCCGATCGACCACAACAATTCGATCGGGGTGTTGTGCGAGACTTGGCTCTCTGCCTTCTGTCCCTTGGGCTTGTGGTACTTTGCAGCAAAGTAGAACAAGCAAATCGAGATCGGGATAAAGAAGAAAACGCAGACGGCGGTGATGGCATAATAAAGCCAATCCGAATCTGCAGCGAATGTCGACGCGGAATCCGGAAACCAAGCGTAGTCTTCGGTGTAATCGCTCAGCAGGGAAAATGCGGCAGGTAACATAGCCATCGTTTATCTGTTAGTCAGTTGCAAAATAAAATTTGGGTTCAAGCCGGATGCTTCGCATTCGCTCCAGCAAGTCTCGATTGTTGGCAATCGAGGTTACGTTTCGTTTTTTACATTCAAGTCGTTGTCGACTGCATCGGTCATCGTTTCGCCGCCGTTCAGCATTTCAGTGTCATCCCTGGGGACGACCGATACTCCGCCTTTGCGGCCCAGCCAATACGGCGCCAAGCAGGCAAGCATCAATCCGATCATCGCAGCTCCGCCGAGTCGCATTAGTCGCCAGGCGTGCCAGGTGTAACTATTGGAATCGGGATCGTAGCTGTAACACCACTGGATAAATTGGTCGACCGGGGTTCCCACGGTTCCTTCGCCCGCTTCGACAAGTGCGAGTTTCAGTTGGTCGGTGGGAAAGTCGATTGCCAGCGAGTACCGCGAGATCACACCCTCAGGCGAGATGAACGCGAGCATCGCGGGATGGTTGTATTCTTTGCTTCGTGCGTCGTATCGGTAACGAAACCCAAGCACATCGGCCAATTTGGTGATCACAGGTTGTTTTGCCGTGCAAAACGCCCAGCCGTCGGCAGCCTTGGGATGGTTCGTTAGTTGATCGATGTACTTTTGTTTTGTCTCGCGAACACGTTCGGTTGATTCTTTGGGGTCAATGCTGACCGTCAAAATCTGAAAGTCTTCGCCAATTTTCAGTTCAAGCTTGTTGAGCGAATCGGCCAATCGATTCAGTTGCACGTTGCACAGCATGGGACAGTTGCTGTAGTTCAGCGTGATGATCGTCGGCCGTTTGCTATCAATGTAATATCCGGTTTTCGTTTTTCGTCCAAGCGAATCGAGCAGAGGTAGATCCAACGGAACAAGGTCGCCCAGTTTTTGTTCGACCGTGATCCCGCGGGCTTCCAATGGCAGCAAATTGTTTGTGACCGGGGCACCTTCACGCACCCCACCGTCCTGGGCCATCGCCGCAGGAGCGGTAGCGCACAAACCGACCAACAACAGCATCATCGCGGCGATGACGTTGGGGGTTTGCGGTTTGTTGACGGCCGATTGGCTGCCGGCAAACCTACGCCTTGCTTGGATCAACTTGGTCATTCGATGCTTTTTTGTCTGCGTCTTTCTGCTTTTCTTCGTCTTTGCTTTCCGCCACGACCAGCTCAATTGCCTTGTCGATCGGGATGGTGATTTTGCCTGTTTCTTCGTCGACGCCGTAAACCGAAATCCGCTCTGTTTGTTGGTTGAGGACTTCGTTTTGGCGTTGATAGCTGCCCATCGCGCTCTTAGCTTCTAAGTGCCACTGCGAAATGGAAAAGTAAAACACTTGGACCGCCAAAGCGGTAACCGCAGTAACGACCACCGAGATCACTCCGACAGTGAAAATGCGGCTCACATTTAAGTCATCGTATTGGGCCATAACTATTCTAAATCTGTTTCAAGCGTTTAATGCGTGTGAAGTAAGGGGAAGTCGGGATCGCTGAGGGGGGAGATCTGTCGACTAAATATTTTCGAAGGCAATCGATTCGGCCAGCCGGGGGTCGCGGACCGCAACAATCCGGGTCTGGCTGGCGACGCGAAGGACAAGTCCAACCATCAACGCGACCATTCCAAGGACGCACAATACGCTCGCCACCACGCCGAGAGCTCCGCCGGCCGATCCGTGAGCACCAGGGACGCCAGCATGCGCCTCGGGCATCACCATCCAGTAAATATCAATATAGTGCATGACCAGGACGTAAAACGCCCAGAAGAAGATCCATCGCGGGCGACGGCGAACATACATGCTCATCGTACCGAGAAATGGCAACATCCAGTGCAAAAAAACCAAGACTAGCGACAAGGTGCCCCAGGTTCCCAATTGACGGTGGTACAGCCACTCCGTTTCTTCGGGGATGTTCGCGTACCAGATCAACAGATACTGGCTGAATGAAATGTAGGTCCAGAACGTGATAAAGCCGAAGATCAGCTTGCCCAAGTCATGGTAGTGCTCGACCGTCACCTCGTCTCGCATCGCGCCAGCTTGTTGAAGCAAGTAGGCGGCAACGGCAAGGATACAGTGAGCCGACAGGATCGCACCGGCAAACAGGTAGACGCCGAACATTGTCGAGAACCACATCGGCGCCAGGCTCATCACCCAGTCGAACATCGCAAAGGTCATGCTACCGCAATACAGCATGACGGCGGGGCCGCTCCAAAACTGCATGCGATCGGTCGCAGCACGTTCGCCTGTTTCGTCCTGTTCCACGCTGCCGCGGAAGTAATAAACGGCCAAGCCGATCCAGATCGCAAAGTAAATGCAGGCACGGATGGTGAACCAGTCCTGTGAAAGCCACATGGTTTTGTTGGCCCACATCGCTTCGTCAAGATGGTTGTCTTGAGCAAACGTCGGGCTATCCCAGCGGTAGAGTGCGGCGTCACTGGTCCACAGCGTGACCAGAATCGGCAGGAACAAAACCGCCATTGGTACGATCATGACCATCACCAATTCGGCGATCCGGCGAACCACGGTGCTCCATCCGGCTCGTACCAAGTGCTGGATCATCACGAAAAACAGTGACCCCAGTACGAGCGTCAAGCAGTACATGAACGCAGCAAGGTAGGCCGACATGCCGAACTTGGGTTGGTCAACGCCATAGGTCGCAATCAACCAGCCTACGATCAGGACCAACACACCGCCAATACAAAGCGGAAGGCTGAGTGCCGACAGGGAGGCTGGCAATTTGAAGGCTGGGTCGTCAGCCGGTTTGATGGCCGGTGCGTGCTTGGACATCTGTAGTTCAGCAGTAGGATTGAAATGATGTGAAAATGTTGAATGTGAAGTCGTGGGGACTTCGGGGTTCGAACGCCTGGGTGATCGAACTACTTGCTTGCGGCGGCCTTAGCGGCACGCTCTTCTTCTTTTTTGCGTTCCGCTTCAGCGGCTTCGGCGAGCTGCTTGTCGACTTTGTTCTTTTGCTTTTCGACTTTCGCCTTCTCGCTAGCGGGCACCAGGTCCATCGAAGCGTTTTGGCTCTTCTGCAGAGCACGAACGTAGGTCACGATGGCCCAGCGATCTTTGGCTTTGATCTGTCCGGCGTAACCTGGCATCTTGCGGATGCCGTTGCTAATCGTGTTGAACAATTTGCCGTCAGGATATTGGTCGGCGTAAAGCACGTCTTGGTGCAGCGATGATGGGGGAACCCAGGTCGAAGCCATGATCTTTTGAGCTCGCTGATTCACCAAACCGTTGCCGCGTCCGTCCATTCCATGGCACACCGAGCAGTAGATGTTGAATTGCTCTTGTCCTTGACGAACGACCGCATCGGAAATTTCGACCGGGTTCTGCTCGAGCCACGGCGTCGTTTCCATCACGCTTTTTTCAGCTGGCGGTGTGGCTGATGCAGCAGGGGCGTCGCCTTCGGCCGCCAGTGGCGTCAAGTAGGTTCGCACCAAGTGCTCGGCACGGTCCGAGTCGACCTGGGCAAATTTGTCCATGTCGATGCCGGTCAAGAAGTTCAAGTCGGCGTCCATTTGACCGCGTGCAACGGTGCCGGGGACGTCGGGTCGCATCGCGCGGTTGTCCGCAAACAACGTTGTGGTTTGTTGAGCATCACGAGCGGGCGAAAAATCCATGTCCGGGAAGATATGGAATCGTGGCTCGCTGCTGGTGGTGACTCGCATTTTGGCCACGATCAACGCTGGGATGATCGACAATCCGATCAGCACGCACAAACCGACAATCAGGAATTTCGGAATCGTGGTCGGCGAATCGTCATCGACGACGGTATTGATGTATTCGGTACCTGTTTCGCCCAACAGTTTCTCGACACCCTTGGCGTCAAAACTCTTGTCTTTGGAATCGATGTACAGGAAGAAACGGTCGTCGGTGACGCGGTCAAAACGAGGATCGGTGAAGATCGGATTGCTGAATCGAGGCAGCCCGTTAAGTGCCCACATCCCGAAGAACGTACAGAACGATGCAAACAGAATCGTCAGCTCGAACGCCACCGGAATGAACGCTGGCAACGACAATATGTACGGTTTGCCCGAGATGATGTAGGGATAGTTAATCCCATTCATCCAGATCTGCATTGCCAATGCGGTGCAGGTCCCGGTCAATCCACCGGCCAGTGCCAACCACGGCAAAACGGTCGGCTTGATTCCCAATGCCTTGTCGATTCCGTGAACCGCAAAGGGGGTGTAAGCGTCGGTTTTGGTGTAGCCGGCATCACGTACTCGCCGACATGCGGCTAGTAGCGTATCGACCGATGTGAATTCGGCGACAATCCCATGAATCTTCTTTTCGTTTTTATCGTCTGACATACTTACCGTCTGACATTCGCTATCGATGATGAATGAAGTCTGTTTCGATGGATCCGCGAGGCGTGATCGCCTGCGATGAAATGTTTTCTAGTGCTCGGTCGGCGTCGTCGGCTCGTTGTGAGCCATGTGGTACTGCTTCGCCAACGTCGACTTGGTTTCCGCCATGTTGATCACAGGCATCAACTTGCAGAACAGCAAGAACAGCGTGAAGAACAAACCGAACGAACCAATCAGCATCGACCAGTCGACCCAGGTTGGCGAGAAGTACGCCCAAGCACTTGGCAGATAGTCACGCGACAGACTGGTCACGACGATCACAAAACGTTCGAACCACATTCCAATGTTCACAAAGATTGTGATCAAAACGATGATCCACGGCGTGGTGCGGAACTTTTTGACCCAGAACAACTGGGGGCTGATCACGTTACACGTCACCATCGTCCAGTACGCCCACCAATACGGCCCAAAGGCACGGTTGATAAACGCATACTGCTCGTCCGGAACTTGGCCATACCAAGCGATGAAAAATTCAGTGCCGTAGGCGAGACCCACGATCGAACCGGTCGCCAAGATGATCTTGCACATGTTGTCCAAGTGGCGAATCGTGATCAGTTTCTCGAGCCCCAGCATGCTGCGGGCGGGCACCATCAGCGTCAACACCATCGCGAAACCGCTAAAGATCGCTCCAGCCACAAAGTACGGCGGGAAAATCGTTGTGTGCCAACCGGGAACTTGCGAAACCGCGAAGTCAAACGAAACGATCGTATGGACCGAAAGAACCAGCGGTGCTGCGAACGCGGCAAGCAGTGCGTAAGCCTTCTCGTATCGCATCCAGTGACGCGACGAACCGGTCCATCCCAGCGACAGAATACCGTAAGCCATACGGCGATATTTGTTTTTCGAGCGATCGCGGAACGTCGCCAAGTCGGGAACCATCCCCATGTACCAGAACAACAGCGAGACCGTTCCGTACGTGCTGACCGCGAAAACGTCCCACAACAACGGGCTGCGGAATTGAGGCCACATCCACAGATTCAAACTCGGGTATGGGGCCAACCAGAACGCCAACCATGCACGTCCCACGTGAATCCCGGGGAACGTTCCTGCACAGGCAACCGCGAAAATCGTCATCGCCTCGGCAGCACGGTTGATACTGGTACGCCATTCTTGGCGGAACAGGAACAAAATCGCACTAATCAGCGTTCCCGCGTGACCAATACCGACCCAGAAAACGAAGTTGACAATCGGCCAACCCCAGAAAATCGGAGACCGGTTACCCCACACACCGACACCGGTGTAGAAGAGGTACGCGATACAGATTCCGAGCCACTGAAGCAGCGCGAATGCGATCAAGAAACCGATCACCCAGCCTTTGCTTGGCTTGGTCTCAGCAACTCGGCATACCGTTTCGGTAATATCGTGATAGGTCGTATCGCCGAGCACGAGCGGAGCACGCTCGCCAGGTCGTTCGACGGTATTGTCCAATCCGTTTGGGATGGCAAGGGACATGGTTTGAAAGGGGTATCGAGTTAGGGATTAGAGAGTGATAACAGGCGGTTCGGCTGACTCCGTGACACCGGGTGGTTCACCCCGCGACGGATTCTAGCCAATCCAAGTCTTACTTTTCGTGATCGTTCGCTTTGCCGTGATGGTCATCGTGCTTCGCAGCAGCCGCATGATCCGAATCATGGTGGTCACCTTCGCCGTGGCCTTCGTGGTCGCCGTGGCCATGGTGCGGCGCCTGCATTTCGGCCAGGTCAACCAATTGATTGCGGGTCATCAAGCGAACGTGGGGGTTGCGAACGCGTGCCAAGTATTCGGTACGTGGTTTGATGTTCAGTTGACCAAGCATGCCATAGCTGCGAACGTCGGCATGTTTCTTGGAAACCTTCGAATCCGGGTCGGCAACATTGCCAAACTCGATCGCACGCGTTGGACAGGCTGATTGGCAAGCGGTGACGATTTCGCCATCGGCAATCGGACGACCGCCATCTTTGCGGGCGTCGATTTTGGCCCCTTCGATGCGTTGGACACAGTAGGTGCACTTTTCCATCACCCCACGACCGCGAACGGTCACTTCGGGATTAAGCACCAAGGCTTGCAATTGACGGCTGGCCGATTCGATCGAGCTCGGGTAAGCATCGATGCCGTAGCCCACGCCGACTTCTTGGTTGTAGTTAAAGTAGTTGAAGCGACGTACTTTGAATGGGCAGTTGTTCGCACAGTAACGTGTACCGATACAGCGGTTGTATGCCATCGCGTTCAGGCCTTCGTCGGTGTGCACGGTCGCCGCCACCGGGCAAACTTGCTCACACGGAGCCGTTTCACAGTGCATACATGCGACAGGTTGCTGAACCACATCGGCGTTCTCTTCGTCGCCTTGGAAGTAGCGGTCCACTCGCAACCAGTGCATTTCGCGACTGTTGCTGACTTGTTCTTTGCCGACGATGGGCACGTTGTTTTCGCTCTGACATGCGACCACACACGCGTTACAGCCGGTGCACTTGGACAAGTCGATTGCCATGCCCCATTGAGGCAGGAATGGCTTTTCCATTTCGATCTTTTGGATCGGTTCTTGCCACATCGATCCGCTGCCTTCTTTGCCCACCTTCGGCACGTGGGGACCACGCACTTCGGCAAACTCGGGTACTTTATCAAGCAGTTGAACGGTGCCTTCGCGAATCAACGAGAAACTACGTCGCTCGGTTTCCTCGCGGCCTCGTTCGTCGATGGCCCAGTGATCCTGGGTCGTCGCCAATTCATATTCGCTAAAGCGAGGGCGAGCGTTGACTTGGTAGGAAACGAGCATTTGATCGCTCGTTCGCAGTGGCGACACATCGGTTCCGACGGCGTCGACATCCTCTTCGGTGAATCCGCCAACCATGCCCGCTCGTTTGCGGCCGTAACCGATTGCCACGGTCACGACGCCGGGGGCACAGCCTGGCAATTCGTAGACAGGCATTTCGATCGTGGCGTCCCCTTGGGTCAGTGCGATCATCAATCCGTGATGAACGCCAAGTTTCTTGGCGGTTAGCGGGCTGATTAACGCGGCGTTGTCCCAGGTCAATTTGGTCAGGGCTTGAGGCAGTTCTTGTAGCCAACCGTTGTTGGCGAAACGGCCGTCGTAAATTCCATCTGCAGGAACAAACAGGACTTCGAAGTCGTCTTGGTCCAGTTCCTCAACCGAAATCGCTACCGGTGCCGCGTCGGTCAAAGGTTTGTCTTGAACGTTGGCGGAAAGCTCTTCGCTAACGGTCAGCTCTTTGGCGAAACCGTCATGCAGTAGTCCTCGCCATTGGCGAGTGCTGAGTGCCGAACCAGAGATTCCGTCTGCCGTGCGGCGAACGATTTCCGATCCTTCGACCTCTTTTTCGCCCAACATCGATGCAAGGACTTCGATCGCAGCACGACCGCCGAGCAGCGGCAAAATCTGAGGTTGGCAGACGCCGTAGAAACCTTCGAGGTTGACCACGTCGCCCCAGGATTCGAGCGGGTGAGCCAACGGCAGCGACCATGTGCACGCCAAGCCGGTTTCGTCGTCGTATTCACCCAGATAGATGCTGTTTTCGACTTTACCGATTGCCGTCAGCAGGTCCACGTCACCCGGAGCGGTGACCACAGGGTTTCCGCCTAGGATCAGCAGCGACTCGACACCGCCATCGTTGATCTTCTGGACCAAATCACCCAGCGAGTTCGAATCGGCAAGGTCACCGTCGACTTCGGGAGTAAACTTTTGAATCTTGCCAAGCGAGCCAAGCTTCTTGTTCAGTGCGATACCGGCCGCGACGGCTTCGGCACCAAGATGATCGCCAACCACCACGACGGCATCTTCGCCCGCTTCGGCAATGTCATGCGAAAGCACATCGAGGAATCGCTCGAGTCGCTCGGGGTGAGTCAACTCGTCGTAGGCTTTGATTTCTTCAGCGTGTTGGTGGGACTCGCCGGCGGCCAATTTTTCGACGCGGCGGCCCAGTTCGCTCAAGAACGCGGGCATTTGGCTAGGCCGCAATGCCAATCGCGAATCGGCCATCACGCCGGTGGATGTGTATCCGCCTTCGACGACATACAACCGGCTCATCTCGCCTTGGATTGGGTCACGGTTTTTGGCAAAGCTGCGAGCGTTGGAAATCATGCTCGGATCGTTTCCGAGGATGTCCGCTTGCAATGTCACGATGACCTTGGCGTCCGACAGATCGAGGACCTGTTTGGCGGGTTTGCCAAAGACGGTCTTCGTTGCGTCTCGCATCGCGGTGCCTTGAACACCGTCATAGCGAACGAGCGTGGCCGATGGGCACTTCTTCTTCAGTGCCGACAACATGCGGACCAACGATGGCGATGCGGTGGGCGGCATCAAAACAGCCAAGCCCGCGCCCTTGTTGTTGGCGGCGGCGGCACGAATCACACCTTGGCCATACGGTTGGAAATCTTCCCAAGTGGCATTCTCGCGTCGCTTTGGACCTTTGCGGACCAGGAAACTTTCATCGCCACGAGCACGATCGGGGTCGTACAGACCGAGGATCGAAGCCTGCGAGAAGACGTCGGTTCCGGTGCCCGAGGGATGCTCGGTATTGGGTTCGATCTTCAGCGGACGACCATCAACGCAGCTGATCAGCAGGTTGTAGACGCGGCCAGCAAGTTCAAAGTTGGTCGCGCGGCTGTACGATTCGCCTGGCAATCGGCCTTCGGGGCGGATCACAAACGGAGCGATCGACTCTTCGGAATAACGGCATCCACCGACACCGGCAACCGCCAAGGACGCACCCATCAATTGCATCCAACGACGTCGTGAAACGCCTTCGGGGTACTCCGAAGCTGCGATCGGGAATTCGCGATCGATGAACTGTTGGAAGTCTTGGCTGTCTTGCATCTCCGAAAGACTTCGCCAGTAGCGTGTGCGTGGCGACGCCGAGGATCCGCCAAACCCATCCTGATTTGCGGAGTCACTGTTGGCGGAATCGCGTGCCGCAGAGCCAACCGCAGCTTGGCTGGATTCGTGTGCGACGCCGGCCTGGGGCAGGTCAACAATCATTCGCGAACCGTTGTTGGATTTACGTGGTGAGTGGATGGAGGTCATTGCAAAGATTTGCGATTAGGCGATACGAAATTATCTGTAAAAAACGAGTTTCAGCAGTTCTCAGGGGGGCGTCGCTGCAGAGCCATCGACTCTGCCACTCCTCCGCCCGGTTGTTGCCGAACTAACGGTGACAAACCGCACAATGGACCTGTGGGTTGATGTTCTCGCCTTCAGGATCACGCTGATGTTTGGCGAACGCTTCTTGGTCCCAATCCGCTGGTGGTTCCCAGTCGAGCTTGGTTACGAATTCTTTGGGACGCAAATGGGGATCAGGGTTTCGGTGACAGGTGATACACCACGCCATCGAAAGTTCTTCGTGTTGGGCCACGACGTCCATCTGGTCGATCCGGCCATGGCAAGTCTTGCAGCTAACGCCTGAATTGACATGGGCTGCGTGGTTGAAGTAGACGAACTCGGGCAAGTTATGGATACGTTTCCAAGCCATACTGCGGCCCGTTTCCCAACTCTTGTGGATCGGCTTTAGCTTGTCGCTTTCTGTTCGCACTGCGGCCAGCGCGGTAACGCCTTGGTCATTCGCAGGACTGTGACAATTGATACAAGTGGCCGTCGGCGGCACGGCGGCGTGAGCCGAGTCAAAGACGGTATTGTGGCAATAGCGACAATCCATCTTCAGCTGGCCCGCGTGAATCGCGTGGCTGAAAGGGACCGGTTGTTCAGGTTGGTAGCCAATATTCAGCGTCTTGGGGTCCGTGACCAGCCCACCCATGGCACCGGCATAAATGCCGCCTCCAACGATGGCAGCAGCCAGAACCATAAGAAATCGATTGACCCAGCGTGGAAAGAGAAACCGTTGCATAATTGATGGTCGCCGCGCGTGAAAACGCGACCAGATTCGCAGGGATAGAGAAAATGGACACCGAGTGGTTCAGAGAATCGCCGTAATCATACAGCGAGAGCGAGACAGTATTGTGTGCGAACATGCACCAAGGCAATACCAGCCATCAATAAAGCGACATTGTGTCGCACGAAAAGAGCGGCGAGCCGCCGTCATCATCCAACAGAGCCGGATAGTCCTACGCGACTAACGCGCGAGCCGAAAGGACGAAGGTGAATGATGGCCCCATCAGCGGCGAGTAAGCCCAGAGATCGGCACCGCTGTGGCAGATTCTGGGCGCCACGGGGGGGCGCGCTCGAGGTTTGATCACCACGCTTACTTATTGCCACCAAGCTTGGTTCTCAGTCACCGGGCGGACCGGGCACCGCATCGAAACCAAGGCCGAAGCGATTTCAGTCACCGCCCAATCAAGATTGTCGACCTCTAGTCGGTATTCCGGCCAACGGCCTCCGGAAGGCCACATTTGATGCGGCGCAGGCCAGCGAGTGTCCGCCGTCGCCCATTGCATCCGCGCGACCAACCGAGGGATGCTCGCGTCACGATTCGTCTTTTCGACGTGGGGGCCGAGCGGCAGCGGGGGAACGTAGGCGGAAACCCACGGCTCGTCGGATCGAACGATAATCGGTTCACCAAGTTCGGCGGATGATGGCTGGCCGGTCGGCGTTGCCCCGTCCGGCTGCCTAGGCGGCGCCGCATGGTGCGGTTGGTCATGGGATGTCTCGTCGTGGGACGTCGAGGCTCGATGTTTTTTTGCCCAACGTCCCGACATCGCTTCGTCCAGTGCCACGCCCGATTGAGTTGGCTGGGTGGCGGCAAAAGTGCGAATCCCATGCTCGGCGCTCAGCCGGTCGCAAAGTTGTTGTCGGGTCGAGTCGTCGCCGCCGACTAACGCCAGAGATGCGTTGCCCGACGAAAGATGCTCGCTTAATTCCCCAAGACTCCATCCGAAGCGGGGGTCGCGATAATGGGCTGCGACATCACACGCTGGTTGCAGCACAAATTGCCGCGCGGTGTAGCGGGGATGAGGGACGATCAGTGCCGCACTGCCCCCGACCAGATTGCCATGTAGCACCACGTCCAAATCGATCGAACGGGCGTCCCAACGCCGCCGCCGCTGGCGTCCAAGATCGTTTTCGACTGTTTGCAGCAGTTCCAGGATGTCCCGCGCCGAATGAGTTGTCTCAAACGCAGCCACCGCATTGAGAAAGGGTTCCTGGCCCGATGGGCCGCCAATCGGTGGCGTTTCAAACAGCCGGCTGGCGGCAAAATCTTCCACCATCGGCGATGCAGTCACTCGGCGAGCGGCTTCGGCAATCACCGTGTCGCGGTCGCCAAGGTTGCTGCCAAAGCTAACCAGGCATTGGGCACGCGGGGGCTTCGGGCTCATGGCGGCGAATTCTACGTTCGGGAATTTTGCGAGACTTTTTGCGAGACTTCACGCTTAGCAACGAGCTTCATCCTCAGCAAAGAGGATTGCCCAGCGGTGTGTCGGCTATTTAGGAAGAGTTGGGGTGGTTGCAGGGGCGAGCGAATCCAAGTGCGGTTTTACTAATCGCTCGGCCAAATACCGGGTGTAGCTTTCACAGATGTCTCGGCGACAAGACAGAATCGCCAACTGCCCCTGACGGCGTGAATGGATTAACTCTGCCGCGACTAGTTCTTTCAGGTGGTGCGAGATTGTGGCTTGCGTGATCGGAAACTCGTCCACAAGCGACTTGCAGGCGATTTCAAGTTCGCTGGCAATGCAGGTCAAAATCGCAAACCGCTGCGGGTCAGCGATCGCTTTGGAGATGCGATGAACTTGCTCGTCGCTCAATTGGGTAACAGTTTGGTCCATAGCTTCTAATTTATAAGTCCCCTGTCCGTTTCACTAGAGCGCAATCCTGCGAGTTCGGTCGTGGGATTGCGTGATCCGAAATCGTTTGCGTCGGGGCGATGGTCGGTAAAACGTTAGCAAATCTAGGCCAGCGGGATGCATCGTCGGCTCGCAAATGCAGGAAAAACAGAGAAATAGGGCCGTCGAACTAGCAAATGGCCGTTTCTCGAGGCCGGTAGTCGAGTGCGGACAGAAACCAAGATTCGGCACCACTTAGGGGTGTGCCTGGCATCGGACGTGGCAATAATGGGGGCGGCAGTCGAACGTCGACGCGCTATGGCGGGAGACCTGTTCGGCCGGTCATTGCTACATGGAATGTCATTGCGACGTGGAATCGTGCTGGCGGGATTCACGCTAGCAGGAAGCTAGAATATCGGGTTCGGGTTCGTCCCTCGGCCCGCTGATTGTATCTCGCAAATTGTAACTCAAGGTCTTGTGTCTGCTGGGTGCGTGATCGCTGTTTTTGCAAGCGGCTCATCCGCTTCGATTTGCTTTTCATCTCGATTGCTTCTTCTATCTGAAATCTAAAATTCAAATTCTCTATCTCGGAGAAACGTCAATGTCGCGTTTGCTTATCTGTTCGGTTCTGTTGTTTGCGGCTTCGCTGTCAAACGCATTTGCTGCTGATGCCGCTCGCGATGGAGGGCTCAAGCAAGGGGATCCGATCGGCGTTTTCTACGTCACCAAAATTGCAGGCGCCGAGGACGATGGCGTCGATGTCGGGCAAGAGATCTGTTACCGATGCCGCTATGGTTCGCGGCCGATGGTGATGGTGTTTGCGCGTCAAACCGATGGCAAGTTGTCCGATTTGGTCAAGCAGCTTGATGCCGCTGTGGCGCAAAACGAAGCGTCGCACCTCAGCGGCTTCGTTACCTTGCTCGGCGAAGATGCTGGGAAGCTCAAAACATCCGCGACCGAGCTCGCTGAGAAAACGTCCGCCAAACATATTCCGTTTGTGGTGGCGAAAGAGTCCGAAACGGGGCCGCTGAACTATCGATTGTCGGTCGATGCTCCGGTTACCATTGTTGTCGCCAGCGATAGCCAAGTGGTCTCGGCGCGAACGTATGCAGCGGACAAGATCGACATCGACGCGATCATGGCTGACGTGAAATCGATCTTGAACTAAACGCGGCTTCGCACGCGGCAACTCCAATGCGAAAAGGTTGCCGTTGTCGCCGCTTTCGAGATGATCCGGCGTCCTTCGGTCCGTCCTACTTTTGAAATACCCGTTTAGCGTCATTCATAAATAAGACGACGCAGCTCATTATCCCCACCGGAAACAGCAAGCAACCGAATGGGAAGCCGATGCAAGGAATCGATGCCACGATGGCGGAGGTTCTCGCTAGCGTTAGGTTGCGCCGGAGGATCATGTGGATCGCGCCAGCCAGCGTGGCTCCGTACGCAATTATCCATGTTAGTCCTAACACGAGGTTGATGACTGTCATCAAGAACCTTGGATTGTTTGCGTCTAATCGCATCACTGACGCGATGTTTACCGCGACGCCAAAGCACGTGAGTGCCACCATCACGATTGAGAAGGTGGCGATCAAGACGCCCGGAATGATATACAGCGCTGGGTGAGGAAGCGTATCGCGATACTGGGCTCCGGCGTAGTAGGGTGTCGTCGGCGGCCCGGGCGATGCATAGGGGTTGGGGCTTGGCTGAGGTTGCGGTCGGGTGTACGGCCGCGGGATCGCCGTGGGGCTGATCGGTGCAACGTTGTCCAGTGGCGCAAATACCGACGTCGATACGACCGACGCCGACGCCGCGAAATCGTCTTCCCCTAGCGTCACGACGTCGTTCGCCGGATCCGTGTGTTCAGCCGGTGCCGGACGGGCCGGAGTGTTTGCATCGCTTGATTTACCCACCACTCGAATCTGCTTTTTGCACGACGCACAGCGAACGGTTTTTCCCATTTGGTCGGCAGGGATCTGCAGCGTCGCTTTGCACACCGGGCAACTGACGCGGATCGGAGAAGCCGTGGTCGAAGGGGCCGTGGTCGAAGGGGGCAGCTCCGGCGGTTTTTTTGCAGCCGAGGTGGCAGGATGCGGTGCAGCGACGGGGGTTTTAGGCACCGCGGCTGTTGGCGGATTGGCACGTCTCGCGTTTCCCGCCCCCGCAACCAGTGAGCTGAGATTCAGTTCTCGCAATATGACTTTTGCGGAGACCCAGAAACCGTCATTGCCCTCTTTGGCGTCCACTTCTGCGTTGCCAAGTTGTTCGATTCGCTGAACAAAACGCGGGCGAGTGTACGGGCCTTCGACCTGGCCGTTGATGCGTAGATAGATTCCGCTGCGAGCGAGCTCCTTGAATCGCTGCAGGATCACTGCCGCCGGGTACCAATCGCTGCTGCCCTGTTGGACCTCGGATTTCTTGTCGCGATGCTCTGCCAGCCAATGACGCATCTCGACTTCGGAAAACGGACCCAGCGTCTCGCCGTCCACGCGGATTCGCCAATTCTTGTCGCCCGAGTCATTCACAGTGCACGCTTGTTGCGGAAAGGCAGGATGGAAAGGGGGGGAAGCAGAGGGCGAGTGGTAGTGGTTGCCTTCTCACCCCCCTATCATAAGCTCCGCCAGCCTCGGCGTGGAGAGTCCAGCCGCGAATCGATGCCCGCCAAATATCGATGCCCGCCAAATACCGATGCCCGCCAAATTCAGGGTGCCCCAAACTTAGAATAGGGGAACCTTGGGAGGCGGAAAGCGGTGAGCATTGATGGCACCAAGGCCGCAGTCGATCGCCAGCACGATCCCGCATAAGATCGAAGCAAGCCCTAACCAGAAATACAGTTGATTGCTGCTTTGTACCCCTTTAATTAGCACGCTGTTTGACGGGGACTGGGGATCGTAGTAGACGGTGCAATCGGCTCCGGGTGGGTACGGCTGCAGCTTCGCTTCGGCCACCGCAGGCGAGAATGAATCCTGCTTCTCGAACGACAGCGTCGTTCCGGTATAGGTGGTGTTGTCAACCTTGTATTGGTAGCGAACATGCGTGGTGGCAGCTTGTTTCCGCTTTTGAACACCACGAACGGAAAATCCGGATTCTAAGATCTTGCCCTCGGTTGGCTGCCAGTCTTCCGAGGCGGCGGCCAAAGCCATATTGTCGCTTGCTTGACTGAGCAAATAGACGCCCAGCGTCCCAAAGATCCCCAAGAACGTGAGGGCGGCAACAATCAGGATCGGCGTCCCGAAACCATCTTCGAGTACCCCAAGTCTTGGCAAGCGTTTCAGGGGATTGTTTTTTTTCCGCTGCGGCGAAGGGGCAAAGCTGCGTGACGGAGTACGAGCCTGCGGTGCCGCTGGTGGAGTCCAGGCTTGGGTTGTTCCAGCGGGTGGTAGATCGCCGAATACATTGTCGTTTTCAGGGGGCGGTTGAGGTCGAGGCGTAGCGGCAGTCCCGCCCAGACGTAGGCGTTGCTTGCAGGATGGACACGTCACTTCGACCGGGCCTTTGGGGCGGGCAACTGCCAACATTTGCCCACAATTGCATTTGACGTTAATGCGATCCGTGGGAGTTGCAGCAGGAGTGTTCTGGCGTGGAGGGACGCGGACGCGCGTGTTGCAACAAGGCGTCGCGATGATCTGGCCAGCCAGTTCTGGTTTGGCCTTAAATGTCTGCCCGCATGTGCAGCGTAGTGTTGTCATTGGGGATTCCGTCGATAACGAGAGAGACGGAAAGCGAGCAACTTTCGTTCCCATTGGGGCGATTGGTGCCATGCACCTTTTAGGCGCTTTAGAAAGGAGGCGCAAAAAAAAGAGCCGAACCGGTGACGGTTCGACTCTTTGTTTGGGCGGCGAAACGAGCTGTGTGTTGTTTCGCGTGTTCAAATTCCTGCGGTGGCGGGAATTAGCCGCGGACGATTGCACGACCGTGCTTGGTGACGACAACGTCAACGCAGTGGCCACAGCACTCGAACTTGTAGGTCAAAACGCTGCGGTGCAAGAATCCCTTGCGGCAGTTTACCAACGTGGGAACTTGGCCAGCACATTCCGCTGGAACGCATGCAGTGACTTCGACGGGGCAGCAAGTGCGTGGGTCGATGACACACCAAGTTACTTCAACCGGAGGAGCGGGGCAGCATACAGGTGCTGGCTCGCATACGGGGGCTGGCTCGCAGCAAACAGGTGCTGGCTCACACACGGGTGCAGGCTCACACACAGGTGCTGGTTCGCAGCAAACAGGGGCTGGTTCGCAGACAGGTTCGCAAACCGGGGCTACTTCGCAGCAATCGTTCTTGTGCTTGCAGCCGAAGAGGCCAGCTTGAGCAACGCTGGGGACAAGCATGCTCGATACAGCAACAGCGCAAACAGCAATCAAAACTCGTTTCATCAGTCTCTTTCCTAAGTAGTCGTGAACTTGTGGGTTTCTCATTGGGAAGACACGAAGACTACGTTGTTCTCCCAGGCCGTACAATCATGCCTAGTCGGGCTAGTCGCCGCAACCGGCAGAGTCGACTTTAGTTGCCTAGTTTTTCAATGTCTGCCATCAACCGGGCATCACGGTCGCAATTCGCTCGCTTAAGAATCAGCGATGGGGTGCAAGATCGACCCCGCTGGATGTGTCTTCGGGTTCCTTTGAGGCCTTGTTATGGCGTCAAAAGTCACTCTATAGGGTTTGTGCGTTAGCGGAGGGGGTTAAAGGTCAGACCGCTGAGCAGTTTGGGATAGAAATAGGTACTTTTGGCAGGCATCCGTTCTTTGTGCAGGCTGATCGCTTCGACGTGGCTCAGTTTTGCTGGCATCACGAGTGCCGCCAATGTGTACGGTTCGTCGCTGTCGCTTTCCGCTTGGCTGCCTTCGCCTCGCATTCCTTGCACCACTTCGTCAACATCATGGACGTACGTCGGTTTGGGGTGCCCTTTGGATTGAAGCAGTTCGTCGATCACCAGTCGGTGCAATAGACTGACTCCGAGTTGCTGCCAATCCTTGCTTTGGTTTGCAGCGAGCGTTTCCATTTTCGCTGCGGCCCCCTCGTTTGCTTTGCAGAGCACCCAAGTGTCATCTTTGCAGGCGTACAAGCCGATCAATCCTTGGTCGTCGGCCGATTCCATGTTGGACCACACTGTGTTGGCAGCATCGAGTCCACCCGCGACGATTTCGCAGTCGAAGGTTCCCGCCAAGCGGGCGGTGATCTCGGCAGACGAAAAGCGTTCGGTGCCTCGAAGCAGCCGGTGCGTGGGCAAGACGATCATGCCAGGGTCGCTCATGCCAACCAGCATCGTCATGACAAAGTTGGCGGGGTGGTCGCTTGGCAGCGGTCCAAGTTCCTTGCTGACGAGGTCGCGATAGTTCGCTGCGGTTTCGTAGCGATGATGGCCGTCGGCAACAAACATCGGTTTGTCTTGCATTAGCTCGCTGACTTTCGCGATCACGGTCGGGTCCGAGACGGGCCAAAGCCGATGTTTGACCCCGAGGTGGTCCACCGCTTCGATCGGCGTAACAGATGTGGTCGCTTCATCAAGCAACGCGATGATGGCATTTTCAGGATCGGGATAGAGGCCAAAAATTTGACTGTTGTTCTGCTGGGTTGCTTGGGTCAATTTCAGCCGATCGACCTTCGCCTTGGGGTGCGTTTCTTCATGAGGGTAAATGTTGCCTTCGCCGAACGGTTGGATGCGAACCCGCGCCATAAACCCACGTCGATTGAATACATGACCATCGATCGTGAACTCTTGGTGGTACACGTAGTAGCAGGGGGATTCGTCTTGCTTTAGCACCCCTTCGCTCTTCCACTGAGCCACGAACTTCGCGGCCCGCTGGTACTTTTCGTCCTCGGAATCGCCAGGTTCCGTGCGATTCAAGATAATGCGGATCACATTGGCAGCGTGTTTCTTGTACAGCTGGTCCTGCAGTTGCGGGTCGATCACGTCGTAGGGTGGCGCTATCACGTCCGACAGCGAACCCACATGATCCAGGTTGTAACGCAAAGCGGCAAAGGGGGCGATTTGGGGCATCGTTTGATTCGCGTTTAGAGGAAAACAGGCCGAGGGTTGAACGTTTAAAGACTAGCGCCAACACGCAATGATGTTACCCCAAGTGACCCTAATTTACTGTGGGGCACTGGTATTTACTGAGGAGTATTGGGCGTGGGGCCATGAAAAAAACTCGGCCCGCTAACGGGCCGAGTTTGATGTTATTCGTTGCAGCGGTCGTGCGACCTAGTAACGGTAGTGGTCAGGCTTGTAAGGACCTTCGACTGGCACGCCCATGTATTCCGCTTGCTCGGCGGTCAATGTGGTCAGCTTCACGCCCAGTTTGCCCAGGTGCAAACGTGCGACTTCTTCGTCGAGTGCTTTGGGCAACATGTAGACCTTGGTTTCGTACTCGCCGTGCTTGGTCCACAATTCGATCTGGGCCAAAACTTGGTTTGTGAACGAAGTGCTCATTACGAAGCTAGGGTGACCGGTGGCGCAACCGAGGTTGACCAAACGGCCCTTGGCCAAGATCAAGATGCTGCGACCACTTTCTTTGAACGTGTAACGATCAACGGCACCGATATCCGATGGTTTGATCTCGTCCTTGGTCGCGCGTCCGGCAGCCACTTCGGCTTCCAACCAAGCAACGTCGATTTCGGTGTCGAAGTGACCGATGTTGCAAAGGATGGCATCTTCGGGCATCTCGGTCATGTGTTGACCAAGGATGATGTCCTTGTTGCCCGTCGTGGTGACGTACAAGTGGCCTTCTTTGCAGGCTTCTTCCATCGTGGTGACTTCGAAGCCTTCCATCGCAGCTTGCAGTGCGTTGATCGGATCGATTTCGGTCACGATCACACGGCAACCATAACGCTGCAACGAATGAGCACATCCCTTGCCGACATCGCCGTAACCACAAACCACGGCAACCTTGCCCGCCAACATCACGTCGGTGGCTCGCTTGACGCCGTCGGCGAGCGATTCGCGACAGCCGTACAGGTTGTCGAACTTGCTCTTGGTGGCCGAGTCGTTGACGTTGATCGCAGGGACTTGCAGTTTGCCCGAACGATTCAGGACTTCCAAACGATGCACGCCCGCAGTGGTTTCTTCGCTGATACCGCGGATTTCGGTCAGCAGTTCTGGGAACTTGTCGTGGACCATCGCGGTCAAGTCACCACCATCGTCCAGGATCATGTTGATCGGTTTGCCCGATGGGAAGTGCAAGGTTTGCTCGATGCACCAATCGAACTCTTCATCGTTCATGCCCTTCCAGGCGTAAACGGGGATGCCAGCCGCTGCAATTGCAGCCGCAGCGTGATCTTGGGTGCTGAAAATGTTACAGCTGCTCCAAGTCACTTCGGCACCGAGTTCGACCAATGTTTCGATCAGAACCGCGGTTTGGATGGTCATGTGCAGACATCCGGCGATGCGAGCTCCGGCGAGCGGCTTCGATTTGCCGTACTTTTCGCGAAGCGCCATCAAACCAGGCATTTCGTTTTCGGCAAGCTGGATCTCTTTGCGGCCAAATTCCGCCAGTTTGATGTCTTTGACTTTGTAAGGAAGTCGGTTGGTGTCGACTTGTGACACAGGCATACTCCAATGTTGGAAAAGGGGATGGAAGTAAGCGCGTCAGAGGGGTTGCGGACCGAACACAGGGACTCCCGCTGGTTCGCAATCCCCCGAACGCACTCGGGTTCTCAGGGTGAGTACGGGTGATGTAAACCGCACGCAAGCCCGCATGATAAACATAAAGTCTGGTTTTCGCACGGGGCAAAGTGGGGGTTTCAAATCGTGCAGGGCAAATCAGCCCCAAGCATTTCTCGCCCGCTCGCAGAACTGAGTAATCCGCGAGGCCGATTTTTGGCCCCGCGGCGACTCGACTCCGCTGGCGACATCGACGCTGCGAGCTCCCGAGACTCGAATCGCCTCCGCCACGTTTTCGGGCTGTAAACCGCCCGCTAAGACCCAGCGGACGGTGGCAAATTGCTCGGACCAGCCGCGAAGGCTGTCCCAGTCCAGCGATCGCCCCATCCCTCCGTGAGCCGATCCCGCGTCCGCATCTAGCAACACGTGGCAACCCGCGTCGGTCCAAGGACGGACGCGATCTTCGATCTCACGTGCGGTCAATTTGTGCCCAGGAATTTTCACCGCTCGTATTAACGGTAGCCCTAGATCGACCCAACCCGCGATGTCGGTAACCAATTCGTCACCATGCAATTGGATCGCATCGAGGCCTACCGTGTCGATCACCCTCCGAATCTGGTCCGCCGGTTTGTTGACGAACACACCGACTCGGTACAGCCCGCAGCGGCCCGCGTATGCGGAAAGTTCGCTTGTGGTGGAGCACGCGGGATCAAGGTAGCGGACGCTGGGGGGAAAGAAATTCAGCCCCACCGCGTCGCCCCCCGCTTGCGAGACCGCATCGATGTCCGCCTTGAGACGAACTCCGCAAATTTTTATGTGAAACACAGAAAGCCAACATCGATCCGGAACAAATGACTGGGCCAGCCCAGGTCGACTGACCGATAGATACTACACCGCAACTCGTTCGTTTTGGAAGGTTGGCGACACGCTTTGGAGATTGGAATGCTGAGAACGAAGCTTCGACGTGTCGCGGGCCGCGATCTAGTGTTGGTGGCGATTTCATCATTTGTACTTGCGATTCACTGGCTGCCCGTTTGGCTGCCCGTCGCCGCGAAAACAGAATCGGTCGCCAGTGCGACGGTCCCTGTCGCCTTGCAGGTTGCTGGCAAATCGGTTGCTGGCAAATCGGTTTCTGCTGCCATTACCCCGGTCTCGGCCGACGAGGCTGTGGCTCGCTGGCAATCCGAAGTCACTCAGTTCTATGCCACGCAGTCGCAAGTCAAAGTACCGTCAGAGGCGGGCAATGCCGCCGCAGACAGCCCCAGCAAGTCAAATGATGCAAACGAGATTGCACAGACCTCCTTCGTCACCACGGCGGCCAAAGATGCCCCTGAGCCAGCCGCAACTGACCCGCAGTTGCAAAGGCTCTCTTCGGCGTCGGCTCTGCCGGTGAATTCGGGACATTCCGCGAGACTGGCCGGCGAGACGCCGTTTCGAGCGCAGTCGGTTGTTTTTGCCTTCCTGGTCACCACGATCGCATCGCTCTTGTTTGCCGCTTGGTGTGTGGCATTCCCCACGCGTCACATCTCGCCCGTGATGTGGGCAAGTCGATCCAAGGCGGGTGACGCTGTGGATGCAAGCCAATCGCTTTCGATCGGCGTGGATGCGAACTGGTTTACGCTCACCCAGCCGATCTTGGTGCGAACAAGACAGATCTGCTTTGCCGCGTTAGTGATGGCGGCAATGCTCGTCTGCATCGCGTAGAGACGGTGTGACTCCGCTTTGGCATCACGGATTGGAAAAGGGCAAATTGACGCTTTTCCATGGTTGTGTCGTCGATCGTTTGCATGGAGCGTCGTATGACCCACGCTGCTCTAAACACACTGCTCCAAACACACTGTTACACCAATCCCGTCAAGCTGCCATCGCCACAGTAATCGGGGTTACCAAAGCTTTCCGCGGGGTGACCCATCGCTTCGGCAATGCTCATCAGCAAGCGGTTGTGAGGCACACGGTCAAACTTCAGTGCCCGGCCGGTATCAAAACCGAGTCCACCGCCGACCATCACAAACGGGATATTATCGCGTGTGTGCGAATTGCCTTTGCCAAGTTCGTTGGTCCACACGATGGTCGTATTATCAAGCAGCGAACCACTGCCATCAGGCTCGGGGGTTTCCGCTAATCGTTTGGCGAGGAAGGCAACTTGTTCGGCGTACCAGGTGTTGATCTTGATCAGTTTTTCATAGGCGGTTTCGTTCTTGTCCGGTTCGTGCGACAAGCCGTGATGGCCTTCGTCGATGCCCAACCAACGCATCCTCGCATTGCCGACGCTGTTGGTGATTTGATAGGTCGCCACGCGTGCAAAATCGGCTGCAAAGCTGTTGACCAGCAGTTCGATTTGCATTTTGGCAATTTGTGGCATGTTGTCGTTTTCGGTCTCGACATTGGCAGGCATATCGGGAATGGCATGACCGACGTCGGCATTCTTTTTTGATTGCTCGAGTTCGGTTTGCAGTTCCTTTTCCACCGAGCGAACCATCGCGACGTGTTCTTCGAGGATCCGCCGATCTTCGCTGCTGATCATCTTTTCCACTCGGCGGAAATCTTCGCTCAAATCGTCAAGCACGCTGGCCAACAGTTCACGGTTTTTGCTCTGTCCATACAGTTTGTCGAACATTTGGTACGGATCGCTGATCGGTGCGACCGGTTGGTTGGGGCCGGCGTAGGACATGCGAGTCCAAGTGTCGGCGCGGTCGGGCACCATCACTCCGAATTCAAGCGAACCAAAGCGAGTTTGCTTTTCGGGGACCGCTTGCATTTGGTTCTTCAGGTATTGGTCGATCGAGATGCCTTGGGACCAACCCGCCGGCGTGTCCGAACCGCCCTGGATGTCACCGGGAAATAGTTCCACCCCGGTCAACAGGCAGCCGATTCCACGCATGTGGCCATCGCCGTCGCCTTGGATTTTGTTGCACACGCCGTGCAGCGTCATCATTTGGTCTTTGAATCCCGCCAGCGGCTGGAGGATGCGTTTGATGTCGTAGTCGCGTCCTTCTTTCTCAGGCCAGAAGTGTTTGGGGATCACTCCGTTAGGGCTGAATAGAAAAACAATGCGTTGCTTGCGAGCCGATGTCGCAGCGGCCCATCCGAGGCTTGGCAACGAGAACAGGAAGTTGGCCGCAGCGGCGCTAACGCCTAGCTTGGTCAGGAAATCGCGGCGAGATAGAGGCGGGTTCATCATGATTCTGCTCAGGTTTCTTGGTGGTTTGTAAGCGGTTCTGTCGCCGCGGTGACGGCGATCCACACAATCAAATCTCGGACTTTAAAGCCGCTGTTTCGGAATCGTTCGGTCAGTTCGGAAAGTTTGTCGGGGCCGTACGCTCCGATCGGTTGTTTGACGAAATACTCGAACGCGGCTTCTACGAATGCGCGGTGAGCATCTTCGCTGTTGACAAGGTAATCAGCCAAATCGCGAGCGTCTTTAAACTCGACCTTGTTGCCGTTGCGGTCTTCGTAGCTGCCGCGGGCGTCGATCGGACGCTCTTTTTCGGTCTCGCGAAAACGGCCGATCGCGTCAAAGTTTTCCAGTGCAAAGCCTAGGCTGTTGATCTTATCGTGGCAGACCTGGCAATTCACTTCGTTGGTTTGCAGTTCCACGCGTTGGCGTGTCGTTAATTGGGGATGCAGATCGGCATTCAGCGGTGAGAACGCTGCGTTGGGTGGACGCAAGACGCGGCCAAACATGTGGCGATACAAGAAAACGCCGCGGTGGATCGGCGATGTGGTTTGGTAGTATGCCAACTTGCTCATCAGAAGCGGATGGTTTAGTAGTCCCAGGTGACTCTCCGGGGCGCTGACGCTTGCCGTAAGCCGGTTTTGTTCTTGACCATTCTTTTGCGAATCGACTTCCTCGCCCGCCGCATCTTTGGGCTTCCATGCGTCACCGTACAAAGCGGCGATTCGAGGTGTGGTGAAGGCCCAATCGGCTTGGAACAGTTGGCGGTAATCGCTCGGTTCGCTCCACACAATTTCGTCAATCATCGCGTCAAACGAAGCACGCAAATCGCTCACAACCGCTTTGTTGAAACCAGGAAAACTCTCTTCGTCTTTGCTGATTTCATCGCCACCGGCGACTTCAAACCAATGCGTTAAAAAGTCTCGTGTCTTGGCCTGGGTGCGATAGTCGTTGACCATGTTCCAGGCGGCTTGCTCGATCTGCGAGGGCGAATCGAGTTCCTTCTTGCTGATCTTTTTCAATAACCATTCATCGGCGGGAAGCGAATCGAATAACACCAGCGCCAAGCGGTTCGCTGCCTGCTGAGAAGGTGAGCGGTTCGTGTCGAGCAAGGGGTACAAGAAACGTGGTGATTTCAGCGCTAACAACATGACCCGTCGAATCGCTTCGGCGTCATCGTCAGTCGCATCAAGTTGTTTGTCGATGTAGACCTTGCGAGTGGCATCGTCGAGCGTACCGCGGAACGCCGTGCTGAGGATCTCTGCGAGAAAGCTTCTCAGCCGAGCTCGATTTTCGTTCGGCTTCTTTTTGTTTTTGCGTTCGTAGAGTGGCCAAAGTTCGTCTGCCACAAGTTTCGAAAACTCGACTGCCGCTTGCGTTGTCGAATCGTCCCAAATGCGACTGATTTCAATGCCGCGTTCGTAACCGTAACTTCGGTCGTCCGGTGGCAGTTTGGTTTGCAGCGAAAACGCGGCGGGATAACTTGCCGAGATCAGATGCCGCTGCGGGATCACCGTTTCGACCCCGCCCGGCGGAACCCATGACAGCGAAACGGATGCCGGGGGTTGATCGGTTTTGCGTTTTCGCTGAGTGAACTCGAATTTGATCGGGTAACCCCGCCCGGCTGTCAAATGAATCCGTTTGCGGAACTCGGTACGTCCGGCGGATTGCACATGGTTGTCGATGAACATGCGGTCCGAGCTGCCCAGATACAGTTTGCACGAACAGGTGCTTCGCAGCACAATTTCATATTCACCACTGCGGTCGGCCATCAGCGAGCCCGCCCAATGGATGTAGTACTCCGCAGGATCGATCCCTTCGCCGGGACCCTCGTGAGCAAAATCAAAATCGAGTACCGCATCGGTTCGTTCGATCTTCTTCGCTTCGTTTTTCCAGTTGGGTGTGTCGAAGTAGGTGCCTCGGATTCCACGTTCATCGTGGTTCCAACTGCCGCCCGAAATCCGTGCGTAAAGGTCCGCCAAGCTCTGACGCAATTGGTCGCCCGTCAATCGGGCCAAACCAATCTTTGGGGGACGGTTTCGTAGCCGCGCCGCTTCGCTATAGAAGGTTTCGAAGATGTAGTTCGCGACCGCCTCGGCGTCCTTCCCTTGGCATGTTTCGGGATCGTCTTCGGGCATCGTTTCCGAGATGATCTCGGTCAATTGCCCAATCGACGAGTCGCCCGTCAATGCGCTGGGGTATTCCGACGGGACTCCTTGCCCCTCGGCGCCGTGGCACGAGGCACACTGCTCGGCATAGATCTGAGCTCCCCGCGCAGCTGCCGCGTCGTTTGACTCGGCGGCCGATGCGCGGGCGGAACACGCAACCACGCCTAGCAAGGCGGCAAGGGCAAATCGGCAGATTGTGGGGGAAGGAATCACGGTGTTTTGTAGAGGGGGTGGGGGCTGAATCGGTCAGGACTGAATTGGTCAGAACGGTGGAAAGTCGACCCTCGGTACTTGCGCGAAACACTGGCTGGGGGTGCACGATCAAAGCCGATGATCCGAAAGGCCAATGTTTCGGGAAAGGCTGCAAGCCATCGCGAACCGACTAACCCTATTTTACGGGGCTTTTTCCAAGATCGGTAAGCAGAAGTGCGGTAGGTGGGGAATTCGGGTAGGAGCCCTATTATACCAAGGCAGAGAAAAAAGCACACGACAAGTTTTCGCGATCGCAAAAATGCGGCGAGCGGTCGTCCGCTTCGGGGGGGCGTCCCGCCGAGTGAGTGGTTCTTGTAGCGGTGCGGCGTAAGCCGCCCGCTTAAAATCGAACGTTTTTTCACGCCGCAACCGGACGACTTGCGCCGTGCCGCTAACAAACCGTTCATAGTGGGGGCTAGTTGCCCCCTGGGTGTTAGTTTTCTGCGTAAAAACTAGGCTCTTCTCCACTCGGATGGGGGTGCCGTTTTCGTCAGTCAGAACCTGGGTTCTTGCATTGCAACCCATCGTTTTTTTCGCAGTTGCGCGTTATCTAGGCTGGTCTGCTGTGTTCCTAGGCAAGTCACTCGGCTTCGCAAAGGCGAAGTGATTTTATAGTGGGCGTCAATTGGCCTTTAGGTGTGTTTAGTGGAGGGCGGTGGGGTGTTGGTTGATTTCCTTTCCGATTGGTCGGCAACGGCATGCCGGATGCTTTGAAATCACGGTTCGTACTTCTCAAACATTCAAGCGGGATCGAACCAATGAATGCTGGACTGGATCAACAACGTCAATCGGCCGCATCTGCGGAAACTCGAGTCCACTGGCTCGCAGTCGCTGGCCAATTGGCGGAAGAGGGAGCAGACGAGGTGATCCTGGTTGATTTTGCCCACGTGCAGCGGATTAGCAGCCATGAATTGTCGGAATTGATCCGCTTGCAGTTGCTTGTTCGCAAAAGTGGTCGGAAATTGGTGCTCGAAAATGCAGACGAAAATCTGCGGAGCATTTTTGAATTGACCCGCTTAACTCGACTGATCGAAATGCGGTAAGCGTTGGTCAGTTTGCGGTGGAGAGCTCAACAGCATAGCTCGCCGCATTATCCGCTCGCTGGCCCACACTATCGTTGATTTGCAGTACAAGCCAGCTTTCGGTGGTGGTTCTTAGCTCGGTTTGCTCGTTGACCGAAACAATCTCGAGCGGCTCACACAGCGGCTGGCTTTTATGCCTCAGCGGGACCAAGCACGCGGTCAGCTGTCCAAGCGGCCGTCCGTTCACGTACTCAATCGTGACCCCGTTGGGCTCGCTCTGCCATTCTTTGTCGCGTTTCGCGATCACACATCGCCCTTGAGCTGAAATTTTACAGCGAATTCCCGCCGGCAAGCGGACACCTAGGGATTGCCATCCTTTATCGGCGGCGATGTCTAGCGAAATCGGTTGGCCGTCCCAGCGTGGATCGTCCACGGCGAGTTCGACGCGTTCGCGTTCCCAATCGAATCCGTAATCCAATTGGTGGCACATCAGCCGCCAGCGGGCGATCAGAGCGGGCCACTCGGGCAGCAATCGCTGGTAGATTTGGCGAGTGAAATTGCTGCTGCTGTCGCGTCCACTGCGTGCCGCGGCGACAAACACGTCACGGTATTCGTCATACTCGGACAATAACATCGCGGCTGCCCAGCACCACCCGTAACGCTCTGCGTCGCCGTTTAAATTGTTGGGATATCGCATCACCGTTTCGAGTGTGGGGATTGCGTTCTCGTCGCGTCGTTGGCGGATCAATTTCAATCGCCCCCAGTAGGGAACCGATTCACGATCCACGGGAAGCTGGTTGATTTGAGTGGTCGCTCCGGAACCGGAGTGCGTGGAGAGCAATTCCGCCGTTCCTTCCATGAACCACGAGGGCCCGGCTCCACCAAATTGGTCAAAGGCCAGCGAGTGAACCCCCTCGTGCAGCAGCAGATGACGGGTGTAATAGTCGCTCGGTTGTTTCAAAATCCACAGCGAGTTCCCCAGCGCATAACCTTGTTCAAAATCGGGAACCCGTGGCTCGATCAGCCCCGCACGCTGGAAAGGCGTCTTGTTTTGCATCACAAACGCCTTCACACTCCATGAATCGAGGGCGTGCTCGGGCAGTCCCCAAAACGCACGCCATTGGTCAACGGCCGCATCAAACGAGGTGACCCATTCGTTAATCTCGGATTCGGACGCGACATCCGACGTGATTTCGATATGTTGACCACTCGCTTTGCGAAAGTCGTCTGCGAGGGTGGCGCGAGCCATCCCGATAAAAAGCACCCCTGCCGCCAACCCGATTTGAAATAGTGTTCCATTCATACGCTCAGTTTACTTCGTTTCTGGTTCTCTGTTCAGCACTGCTGTCTGCGAGTGGCTGCGTTCAACGTGCCGAGAGCGATGTCGTGGTCTACTCGGCACTGGACGAAGAGTTTGCCGCCCCGATCTTGGACGCGTTCGAGCGTTCGACGGATCACGAAACCAGTGTGATTGGCAAGTTTGATGTCGAATCGACCAAGACGGTGGGGTTGGTCAACCGCATCATTGCCGAGAAAGACGCTCCGGTGTGTGATTTGTTTTGGAACAACGAGATCATGCATACCGTGCGGTTGCAGAAGTTGGGGTTGCTCGAGAAGCGGTCCTGGAATGTCGATCCGGGGTGGCCCACCGATATGATCGCCAGCGATGGGTCGTGGTGTGGATTTGCCGCCCGAGCACGGGTGTTGCTGGTGAACACCGATCGGATCCAGGACGCCACTGAATATCCCGATTCGGTTGCTGATCTTGCGGACGAAAAATGGCAGGGCCAATGTGCGATGGCGCGTCCGTTGTTTGGCACCACGGCAACTCATTTCGCTGTTTTGCGTGAGATTCAGGGGCGTGAAGCGACACTCAAACTACTGAGCCAAATCCGCGATAACGCCGTGATCCTGTCGGGCAACAAGCAAGTCGCCCAGGCTGTTTCGGCAGGCACAGTTGCCTGGGGATTGACCGATACCGACGACGCGGTGATCGAGCGTGATTTGGGCCGCTCGGTGGCAATCGTTTATCCGGATCAATCGTCCGATCAACCCGGGACGCTGCGGATCCCCAATACGATTGCGGTGCTGAAGAACGCGCCGCACTCGGTCGCAGCCGGTTTGTTGGCGGATTATTTGGTCCGTCCCGAAACCGAAGACCGATTGGCGATGGGCGACAGCAGTCAGTTGCCACTGTTTCGCGGCAGCAAATTCCCACCGCGAGTGTTGCCGGAGACTCCGGTGCGATGGATGCAAGCGAACTTCGAAAACGCGGCGAATGATTGGGAAGCGTGGGCTAGCGAGATCAATGAATTGGGTTTGGGCAAATAAGCGGATAGGCCTTTGTGAGCCGGCAAACTAGCCGCTTTGGCCTACGCTGTGAAGCATTTCGTTGCGCTAGGAAATCATAACCCTTATCGGGGAAATGGTTTACAACCTGAGTCCAAACGGCTCACGGGATGTCACCCGATGATCGCTGGCTGCCGGCTTAGCGGATGGCGGTTTAATGGACTAGCGAAGCGGTTCGCAGCGTTTCGCCTTGCAAGCGAATTTGGTCTCCTCGCGGGCCGGCAAGTCGCTGCAAATGCGGGCGGCGGACCATTTGTAGACAAGAGGTTTCGGCGACGTCCGATGCGATTTCCATCTGCAGATCCGCCGACGTTCCCGAGGCTCGCAGTCGACGCAGCAGTTCGGCCGCGATCGGTTCCGCTTTGCTCTCGGCGCGCGCCGCAACCACCGAATGATCTTCGCTCAACTCCAACAGTCTCTGTAGATCCTCGATACGAATCGATGCATCGGATTCTTGGATGAACACCAATTCGCCAGTGGCTCGTTCGAGTCCGGTTTGGCCAGCCGCTTCCAAGCCACGCGGGCGTGAATGGCGAACGACGCGGACTTGAGGGCATTCTTGTTGCAGTTCGTCGAGCACCTCGGGGGTCGCATCGCGGCTGCCATCATCCACGACCACTACTTCCACGGCATCCAGCCTTAATTTGGCAAGTCCCACGATCACTTTTTCGACACGGGCAACGATCCGGCTTTCACCATCGCGAACCACCAGGACAACGGAAAGCTTTGTGGGGATCGACATGACGCAAGAAACTCCGGTCCTGAAATCAGCGGTGCGGGAAAGCCGCTGCCTGCGAATTTGGCTGCCTGCGATGGGCTCGGCCCGCAGGGGCGTGTTTCCCCGTTTTTGGCTGTGAGCCCGTCGCTGGCTGTAATCCTGGCTACAGCTGTAGTAGTAGTCTTCGGCTGGCCAATGCATCGCAATGCAAGCGTGCACGCATTAATCCGAATTTTCCAGTCGTTCCGCTGCTGCGGGATCGCTCTATAATGCCCTTCGTCTTTGCCCCCCTTACGGCAACGCTGTGAAGCATTTTGTCTTATCGGGTTTGTGTTAATTTCGCGTAGCGGAAGTCGTCAAGACTTTCGTTCGATTGACGCATGCCCCCCGAAACTCTTGACGAGTTCCGCTACGAAATACTTCACCGCGCCAGCCCTGACGGGCTGGTTGTCTGGCTTCACCCTCTCGCTTGTAAAACAATATCGATTCGCCATGTCCACTGATGATTCTGCGATTCCCAATTTCAGCCGCGGCACCAACGGCTTGTTGCCAGCGATCGCGCAAGACGCTACCAGCAATCGCGTGTTGATGATGGCATGGATGAACGCTCAGGCCTTCGATGAAACGCTTAAATCAGGCTACGCGGTCTATTTCAGCCGCAGTCGTAACCAACTTTGGCGCAAAGGCGAAACTAGCGGTCATCAGCAACGAGTCGTCGAAATTCGTGTGGACTGTGACGCCGACACAATCCTGCTGAAAGTCGAGCAAAAGGGGGCGGCGTGCCACGAAGGTTTCGAAAGCTGTTTCTTTCGCACGGTGAGCGCCGATGGGGCCGCCGCGGTGGCCGACGAAAGACTGGTCGACCCCAACTCGGTTTACGGAAAGAAGTCTTCTTGAAAATGCGAGCCGCAGACGCGTTGGAAAGCGTGCTCCGACCGGGTACGCTTTCCTTCTTGAACCATGCAATATTGACTCGCAATTCCCACCCCGTCCTCGATCCAACCTGGAGTCTTGAAACAGATGAATGCGGAAGCAAAGCTAAAAGAACTCGGAATCGAACTGCCCACGCCGCCCAAACCAGTCGGTGTCTATAAGCCGATCGTGATCGCGGGAAACATGGCCTATCTGTCGGGCCACGGCCCGCTGAAGCCCAATAAGTCGTTGATCACCGGACGACTGGGGTTGGATATGGATGTCGAAGCGGGGTACGAAGCCGCTCGCTTGACCGGGCTGGGCATGTTGGCGACCCTGCAAACTCATCTGGGCAGCCTCGATAAGGTCACCCGGTTGGTCAAATTGCTCGGATTGGTTCGCTGTACCGACGGCTTCGACAAGCAACCTGCCGTGATCAACGGTTGTAGCGAGTTGTTCCGCGACGTGTTTGGCGAAGACGCCGGTGTGGCCGCGCGAAGTGCACTCGGCACCAACGCGTTGCCCGGTGGAATCGCAGTGGAAATCGAAGCGATCTTCGAAGTCCAGGTGTAGTCACCCACGGTATCGCTGGTAACCAGGACTGGTCGTTTTGGCGTTAGCCACGGTTGCAGCTTGTCGTTAGCCACGGTTGCATCGTACAACCGAGGCTCGCGCCGTGCCGCTAGCCAAGTCGATACTCGTTGTTTGCCATTGCGTGACCACTCGTACTCTCCGTTCGCAACAGGTTTGACACCTGTTTACAATGGGGCTGGGGTACAGACAATGGATGCCCCCCATCATCGTGAGTAGGCTGGCCTCGTGACAAAATGTTTGTGGCAAAATGACTGAGCGGACGAACGTAAAATCGGAACCGACCACGTTTCCGCCGCTGGTTGATCGAGCCATCGTCATCACGGGACCGACCGCATCGGGCAAAAGCTCGGTCGCGATCGAATTGGCTCGGATCACGGGCGGCGAAGTGCTGTCGCTCGATTCCATCGCCGTGTACCGCGATATGGACATCGGCAGCGCGAAACCTACCCGCGAAGATCGCCAGATCGTGCCGCATCATCTGATCGATTTAGTCGATCCCACGGACGAATTCAGCGTGGCGTGTTACTTGCAATCGGCCCATGCGATCGTGGACCAGCTTGCCGCCGAGGGGAAACCCGCGATCTTCGTCGGCGGGACTCCGATGTTTCTCAAAGGCGTCCTGCGTGGATTTGATCCCGGTCCGCCTGCCGATCAGGCGTTTCGCCAATCGGTCGAACAAGACGTCAAACAGTTTGGCATTCCGGCGCTGCGAAAACGGTTGCAGCAAGTCGATCCCTTAGCAGCCCATCGCATCGATCCAGGCGACGTGCGGCGGATGATCCGGGCACTCGAAGTGGCCTACCATACCGGGCAACCGCTAAGTCATCGTCAGCTTCAGTTTGATGAAGTACGTGACGCAGCGGATTGTAACGTGTTTCGATTGGGCTGGGATCGCAAACAATTGCATGATCGAATCAACCGCCGCGTCGATCAGATGTTCGCACGTGGTTTCGTGGACGAAGTCCGTGAACTGACCGCCAAATATGGCAACCTCTCTCGTACGGCGGCCCAGGCCGTTGGGTATCGCGAATTGCTCGAGTGTTTGTCGCAGCCGAGCGTGTCGCAAGAAGAAGACCTCGAAAAAACGAAGCAAGAGATTGCCGCACACACGCGGCAGATGGCCCGACGTCAAGAGACATGGTTCCGGTCGTTTGCCGAAATTCGCACAGTGGATGTCACTGAACCGCTCGATTCGCAAGCCATCGCACGGCAAATCCACAGCCAGCTTGTCGATGCAAAGCGTCCCTAATCAGGCTCGCCACCGACTTCTCGCAACACATCGACAAACGGCATCTCGCTGCACACCCCGAAGTGAGGTTCGCGTGTCATTCGCGATCGAAACATTGCGGGAGTCGACAGCCCGCACAAAAATCGAGCGCGCTGGCGTGCGGTGACCATACGATCGGGATACTTGGCAATCATCTCGTCGACGATTCGGGTCGCCGATCCGCCGAGCGATCGCGGCGGTGCCGCAGGGATCTCAAACGGCCCCTCACCAAGACAATAGCTGCAGTGACCGCAATCTTGTTTGATCTCGTCACCAAAGTGGGCCGCCAGCATGGCGGCTTGGCACGACTGGGCCGCAGCCAATTGCAGTACCGCATCCAGCCGGTTCACTTCGCTGGCTTCACGCTGCACCATTTGCTCGGTCAATTTGTCCGCCAATTTGTTTGCGTTCTTGGGCTCTTTGATCCAGCGATAGCCGTGCACAAGATCGCTGACTTTGACCTCGAGCCAACCGCGTTCGGCCATCCACTGGATTGCCGACACGATCGATTTTCGATCGGTTTGCATTCGATTCGCCGCCAATGTCACATTTAAAATGAACCATGTCCGCCCTTTGGTCAGATGCGACAACACCGCTTCGATGAACGTCCGCTGTTCGCCCGCGAGTTGATTTAGAATCGATTTCAAGCTGAGGATCGGGTGGATCTTGTACTTTTCGTAGCGAGGTGACGTGGCTTGCAAATAGCCATCCAGTTCCAAGTAAGTCAGCAAGGTGCGGACGACTGAAATGCGGATATCGGATTCGGCGGACAAGCGATACTGCGACACAAAAAATTCGTCACGATTGCCTCGCAGTAACTCGATCATCTTCCGCACGCCTGATCGCGAAGGGGTGTCACCATAGGTGAAATTATCGATCGTCACTCGGTCTTCGGGGACGATGATCAATTCACACAGCGACGGTTTTCCGTCTCGGCCAGCGCGTCCGATTTCTTGCGCGTAGGCTTCGAGTGATTTGGGCGGATTGAAATGATAGACGTAGCGGATGTTTGACTTGTCGATGCCCATTCCAAAAGCGATGGTCGCTACCACCACATCCTTTTTCGACTTTTGAAACGAATGTTGCACCTCCATTCGCCGGTTGATCTCCATGCCGGCATGGTAGGCGGTGGCAGTGACCCCATCGTCGCAAAGCTGTTGAGCGATTTCTTCGGCGGCGCGTTGCGTGGTGACATAGACAAGCGTTGCACCGGCAGGCCGCGAAACGATTTGCGAACGCAGATGCGGGTACTGATCTTCGCTGCTCAAAACGATGCTTCGCAAATGCAGATTCTGGCGGTGGAAAGGCGTTCGAATCGCATCCCTGCTGGCGATCCCAAACGCCTTTTTGATGTCACCCAAGACGGTTGGGGTGGCGGTCGCGGTCAACGCCAGTACTCGCTGTGCCGAAAATCGCCGCGTCAAGTCTGCCAATTTTAGATAGTCGGGGCGAAAATTGTGCCCCCACTGGCTGATGCAATGCGCCTCGTCAATCGCAAACAGCGAGATGTCGAGCGTCGAGAGCGACGCAATGAATTGCTCGTTGAAAAATCGTTCAGGGGCCACGTACAACAGTTTGACCTGCCCATCGCGGATGCTCCGCATGCAATCGCGAAACTCGGCTGGTGTTTGAGTCGAATCGAGCCGGATCGCCCCGATGCCTCGTTTTTGTAGCGAATCGCATTGGTCTTTCATCAACGCGATCAGCGGCGACACCACCACCGTGATGCCGGGAAACAGCAGACTGGGCAATTGATAGCACAGACTTTTGCCGCCGCCGGTCGGAAACACCGCCGCCACGCTGCGGCCTTGCAGTAGCCGCTGAATGACCGCCCGTTGCCCTCGTCGAAACGAGCGTAGCTGAAAACGCTCGCGCAACACCTCGCGTGGGTCAATTGCTTCCAAGTCCAGCGACTTGGAAGCGTTCGTTGCTGAGCCCTCAGTTTCCATTACCAGTTCCACGTTCGATCATCGTCAATCGTGGGTATCGTAACAGAAACCGCGTCTGTTGATCAGGAAGGTGTCGGTTGATCAGAACAGGGACGATTCGGATAACAGATCCGCGAGCGCCAAATCATTGGCTCTGTCCCGATCATCAAGCTCGTCTTGGGCAACGGCCGATGGTGGCGCGATGAACTCGGATTGAGCCGAGGACGCTCGTTGTTTTAGCCCATTGATCACCAGCAACGCATCGAGTGCGGTGGCTAGGTTGTCGCCGTTGACATCCACAAACCCGTTGAACGAATCAGAAATCGTCGTGATGGGGCCGGCGCCATTGAGATTGATAAAGTTGATAACGCGAAGCGCGTCGTTGGTGGTGACGCTTCCGTTGTCGTCCACATCCAGCGGATCAGCTTGCTTGTTGAACGGCGTTTGTCCGAGTCCAACGTTTATCGTGAACGAGAACGTGTTGAACAAATTAATCAATCCGGCTTCGAATGCTCGGATCGTCAATGGATAGCTTCCCACCATCGTTGGCGATGGGGTGCCGCTAAAGGTTTGTGTGGCGGCATCAAATCGCAGCCAAGGTGGCAGGAACCCATTGCTGTCGAACACGGTGATCGTGAACGATCCACCTTCGGGATCGGAAACAAAATTGGGGGGCAATTGGAAATTAAATCGCTTGCCACTTTCCGCGTTCGGAATATTCAATGTGGTTGTGAATACCGGAGCCTCGTTCACATCGTTGACGTGCACATCGATGGTCTTGGTTTGCACGCCGCCGCGTGTGTCGGTGGCGCGAATTTCGAGCGTCAAATCGGGGGTGGTTTCGGCATCAAATCCGGCTCCCGCGGCAACGCTCAATACTCCCGTGCTCGGGTTGATCACAAACAATTCCGCTGCGGTTCCTCCGCTAATCGACAGCGTGACCGAATCGCCTCGATCGGCGTCGCTAAAACGAATCAATGCGACAGAGTCACCCGGCAGGGCGGCTTCGGAAACATTGAACTGGTTCGTCAAAATGACGGGTGCATCGTTGCGATCCAATACCTCGATTCGTAACGTTTGACGAAGCGTTGCGCTTGCGCCCGTGGTGTCGCTGATGTCGAATTGCAGTTCAAGGACACGTCGTGTTTCGAAGTCGAGATTCGCGTTTTCGGAGACTCGCAGTTCTCCCGTTTCGGGATCAAAGGCAAAGTTCTCGGCGGCATCCGAGGGAACCAGCGAGATCTCGTGAATGTCCGGAGACCCCTCGGGATCGACCACTGACAAAATCGTCACTAATTCGTTCGCTGCTGCGCTTTCAGGCAGGTCCACGCTATTGGTGTTCAGCGTTGCCGATTCATTCGTATCAGTAATCTGGATATTCATCGTCGTTCGGGTCGACAGCGGCGGGGTGCCGTTGTCGGCGACAAGAATATCCAGCGTGTAGCTCGAGTTCGTCTCGAAATCGAGTTTCGTCGACTCCAGCACGAATAGTTCGCCGCCACGAGTCAATCGGAACAATCCTGATCCCGATCCACCCGTGATTTCGAATCGGTGCGTTTGGCCGACATCCGAATCGTTCACCAGCAATTTAGCGATTTGGCCCGTGGTGTTTTCAGGGATCGAAAGTGACGTGGTGCGAAGCTCGGGGGCATCGTTTTCGTCCTCGATGATGATCTGTTTGGTGAAGGTGGTCACTGCGGGTGGGACCGCATTGTCGCTGACCTCGAGATCCAATGTCAAAACACTGGTGGTTTCAAAGTCGATCACCGCCGAATCTTTGAGTCTGACGACACCGGTGGTCGGATGGACGTCGAGAATCGATGCGGCAGTACCTCCGGTGACGGTAAACGTCAGCGTTTGATTACGGGCGGTGTCCGGTTCGACCGCTTCGATCACACCGACTTCATCGCCTGGCGTGGAGCCTTCGGGGATCAATAGCGGTTCGCGATTCACCACCGGGGCTTCGTTGACATCCTCGACCGTCAACACCACCCGCGTGATCGCTGACGCGTTTAATGAATCGGTCACCAACACGCTGAAACGCACTTCGGGATTGGTTTCAAAATCAGGACGCGCACCTGAGGCAAAGCTAAGCTCGCCCGTGAAGGGGTGGATGACAATACCGATGTCGGCGCCGTTGGCGTCGATATTATTCGCCAGCGAGAATCGAATCTCTTGGCCATCAATATCGCTGGCAACGATCGTGCCAAAGACCTCTTCAGACGCTATGTCCTCTTGGATGGTAAAGCGGGTTTCGTTTTGCACCGTGGGTGCGGAGTTGCCACGGACGTCATCGATAAATTCAAAGTTCTCGTAGCGAGTCACTTCGATCGGTTTCGGGGCGGCGCCGACAAGTGGCGTGGTCCCTGCGGTGCCTGCGACCGTGACGTCGTATGAGCCTGGGAAGAGATTGGTGATCTCGTAGACCCCGTTTTCATCGGTCACGTCAAACGGCTCGCTTTGGGTGTAGACAAAACGGTCAAAGCGTCCAAAGGGGCTGCCGCCTTGGAAGTCATCGCTATAGGCAAGCGCGTAGGCAATTTCTTCGTTCGGAAGCGACAATGAAATCGTTTGCCGCGCGCTGCTGATCAGCCGGTTGCTGCGGACGAAACCAAGCAGTTGTCCCGCTGCGTTGTAGGCTTCGAGTCGACCGTACGTCACGCTCAAGGAAGAGTCGTTTGCAATCGCATCAATTGCGATGGCCGACACCGGGCGAAAGAAATCGAAACGAAGACGACTGCTGCTCGTAAACCAATCGATCCCACCGCGAGCAAAAATGCGGTTTTGTAGTGTGATCGGGAAATTGTATTGATTTTCAGAGGTGACGTTGTCATCAAAGATGTCGCCAAACGTAACTTCGCTGATCGAAACACCGGGGGCAGCGTGCAACAGATTCTTTTCGGTCACGACGCCGCTAATCGGGTCACGCGTGATCAAGTTATCGGGTTCAACGACATGGGTTAATACATCGAGGATTCCGTTTCGGTTAGTGTCGGCAAACACGGTCAAGCCCGCTGCAGGCACCGGATCACGCGAGGGACCATCGCCCTTCGGAGGGCTCTCGAACAAGGTTCCGCGAACACCGCCGACAAAGTTGCTGGTGCCCAAGTGATCCAGCGGCAGACCTTGGAACTGCACTGGCGCCGGTGGGCCAAAGAAGCCCGAGACAAGGCTTAGGTTGGTTGATGATCCTTGGGTTGGCCCTGAAACCCAGTCGTCAATGTCGCTGCCAATCGAATCGCCAATTCGGCCCGCGTATCCTGCACCACTGCTGAACACAATGGGAACACCTGGTCGTGTGGTGATCCGCGAGGTTCCGACACCTCGGTCCACAAACACAATATTTCCGTAAGCAAGGTCGGGGCCGCCGACAAAATTGTGGATTGAAATCGAGTCGAATGTTCTCCACGCACCAGCGACACCATCGTCATCAATAAAACCATCGTTATCAAGGTCGATGTCATCGGCAATCGTCGGAGCGACATCGCTTTGGATCAGCATATAGGTCCAACCGCCGATCGATGAAAACGCCACCGAGTCACTGGTGTGAATCCCGCCGGGCAGTCCCGAAAAATTAGTGGTGCTTGATCGCAGTACAGCCGACTGAGGATCAATGTCATAGTTGTTGCCCGACGTCACGATCGCCAAGAAACCATTGTCACCAAGCGGTTGATTGCTGAGATCAAAAACTTGAGCCACTTCACCCTCATCCAAGAAATCCTCTTGGACAATTACAAAGTAAGTGTTGTCGCCAATCCGGCCTCCCTTGGGACCTCGTAATTCGATGTAGGGATTCGTGCCTCCGTAAAATTCGTTGATCACCAATTCGCCGGGCCGGACCTCGGGTTCAATCTGGGCGGTGATGGTTGTCTCAGGCAGGTTGACCCAAGCAGGGTCCGAAACCGCGGTGTCGACCGAGATCACAATGTCAGACGCCCCGAGTGGTGCGGAGTCAACCAGATCCAGTGCGACCGTTTGTGGAGTTTGCCAATTATCCGGCGTGAATACCAAGCTGGACGTGACCGGCGAAAGTTGCAGCGGATCGGTGGTGATGTTGATGACCACATCCGTGGCGGGCCGCGTGTCCAGAGTGACCAGGAATTCGTCTCGCCGTACCGAGGACGAAAATACGGTCTCGAAATCGGTTTCGGTGACCGTGATGCCGATGATCGCATTGGTGAGCGCAAAATCCGCGTTGACCGCACCGAGATCGGTAACCGTAACGCGATGCGCCACGTCGCCAAGTCGCGAATAGAACAGCGATTCCGACGGCACCGCTTCGGATGCCGAGAATCCCGCAGTGACTTGCCCTGTATCAGGATTGACAAACACCGCGGCGCGTTGACCCACACTGCCTTGGTCAAACATCACAAATTGGGTGCCGTTGAACGACAGCGAAAAACTGTCGAGCGGTCGTGAGGTTTGTGCGAGCAGACGACCATTGCCGAGCAGATCAAACTCAAAAAATCGATCGCTCGTATTGTCAAATCCAACAATGCGTTGCTTGACCGAATCGAATGTCAAATCGCTGACGTTTCCGAGGCCGCCAAGCGAGTTGCCGACCGGTACCAAACGACCGCTGGCGCGATCAAAGATAGCGAGTTGTTGTTCGTTCGGCGCCGTCAAGCTGCGAGCGACCGTGTAGATCGTGTCGCTCGACGCGTCGTAGGCAAGCCCTGCGGCAATCTCGTTCGCCAGCGTCGCGACCACGCGTTCTTGGCCGGTCAACGGATCGAGTGTATAGATCGAATCGGTGACAAAATTCGATCCGTAGAACGTGCCGTCATTGGTTCGCACTAAACCGTAAATCGGCCGAGAGCTCGGGGTACCAATCCGGCGGACGGTGCCGTCAAGCGACATCTCAAATAGCTGAGTTTTGTCGCTGTTGGCAGGATACGAAGTGCCAAAGTAGGCGTTCGGCGACGATTGGTAAAAGCCTCGCGGAATCACCTGGCGAATCGCATGGTCGCCGACGGGGACATTGGTAAACGCGTAGCGACCGACATCATCGGTGGTTTGGATCGGTTCGCCGAGATCCAGTTTACCGTTGTTGTTTGCGTCGATGTAAATCTCGATGCCACCCAAGTTGTCTTCGCTGGGTTCGCGGATTCCATTCTTATTGACATCAAACCAAACTTGGCCTTCGATCGTGCCTGCGGGTGGTGGTGGCGGCGGCGGAGCGAGGCCAAAGTCGAACCCTGATACGCTGTCGGCCGCAGTCAGATTCACGCGGTGAGCAATGTTGCCTCCCTTGGAATACATCAACGCTTCGGATCCAAGGGCGATCGAGGCGTTAAAGCCACTCGTGACCACGCCCGTGTCGGGATTCACAATCAACACCGCTTGCTTGGCGGCATCAGCGTTGTCGAACATGACAAACTCAGTCCCGTTGAAAGCCAACGAGAAACTGTCGATCGATTGCTGCGCGGGGGCGAGTAGCTGACCGGTTCCGTTCAGATCAAACGCCAAAAACCGATCATTGGCATTATCGAAACCGACCACGCGACGGTTGACTGTATCAAACGCTATATCGCTGACTCCACCCGGCAAGTCGAGACCGCTGGTCGAAACCTCCGTCAGGATGCCGCTTACGCGGTCAAGGGTATGCAGCGTGCGAACGCTGGTGGATCCTGCGGTAAGCGACAGCGTGTAAATCGTGTCGGTTTGCGCGTCGTAGGCCAGGCCTGCGGATCCGGCGGAACCGGCAGGCGAGATCAGCGTTTCGCTACCGGTTTGCGGATCAATGCGATAGAACCCGGCACCGCCCTGAAATCCCGCTCCGTAAAACTGGCCATCATTGGTGCGGATCAAGCCTCGGATCGAGGTCGATTGCGGGGCTCCTAATAGGAACGCTTCGCCACTTTCGCTCATCTGGTACAGCTGAGTCGATCCAAGTGGCGTATTGGAAAAGGTCGTACCAAAATAGGCACCGGGGCTGGTTTGACGCTGGTTGCCCGAGTCAACACGAATCGTCTGTGTCCCGGCGGCAAGTGTGTCGAATTGGTATTGCCCCTGAGCATCGGTTTGCACCGCGACTTCGGTTGCATCAAATTGACGGTTGTCGTTGGCATCGACATAGACTCGAACGTTGGGCACGCCGACTTCGGCGGCATTGCGGGTGCCGTCACCGTTGTCGTCCTGGAAAACCTCGCCCGCGAGAACCGCCAGCAGTTGCCGGGATTCCAGTCTTTCTAAAATCCGACGCCGGCGTTGGGGCCGTTGCGATCGTTTATTCCTGCGAGCAAATCGGTTTCTAGGATCAAGCATGGCAATGAACGCTAAGTAGAAAGGGGATGAATAGAAGGAGAGTGTATCACCAAGCCAGCAAGGTGATTGCGAGGCCCATCACCGATCGAAGGACACCGGTTGATGGGGCCAACAACAGGCGAAGGGAACGGGGCGAGGGGAATTTTCGAAACGAGAACAACCCCTTAGAATAAATGTGCCCGTCGCTAGGGACAACTGAAATCATGAGGATTCGGCAAGAGAAGAACAGAACGGGGATTCCGTCTTGGAATCATGCCGCGGGGATTTGGTTCCCAATAATATCGCAATTTTGTTTTCTTTGCAGTTTTCGCATTGTGTCTTTGAAGTCATGGAATCGGGGTTTGGATGAACTTTGCAGCGAATTTCACCGCCATCGATTTTGAAACGGCGACCCATCGACCCGATAGCGCGTGCCAACTTGCCGGCGTTGTGGTTCGCGATGGCGTGGTGGTCGATTCGAAAGTCTGGCTGATCCGCCCCAAGCCGTTTTACTTTAGCCCGGCTAATATTCAAATTCACGGGATTTCGCCTGATCAAGTTCGCGATCAACCCGAGTTCGGCGAGCTCTGGCCCGAGGTCGCCGACTTTCTGAACCTCGGTTCCAATGATCCTGCGGGCGAACCGGAATGCCTCGTCGCTCACAACGCCAGCTTCGATATCGGGGTGTTGATGGGATGTCTGCACACGCATCGCATCGCGGTGCCTGATCTTCAGTACACCTGTACACGCGCAATCGCTCGCCAAGTCTGGCCCAGCCGTCCGCGATTTGGACTGAAGCCGTTGGCTGATTGGCTGGGGATCCGATTTCGGCACCACGATGCGCTCGAAGATTCACAGGTCTGTGCCAAGATTTTGATGGCCGCCGGAATCCAAGCGGGTGCGGGGACACTCGAGGAACTTGAACAATCGACCAAGCTTTCGCGGGGCGTCGCGGGAGCCTGGGGCAAACGCGGCCCTTCAAAATCTCACTTTCGCCGCCCCAAACAGCGGCAAGCCGCATCACCATCTCGAACCGAGGCCCGCGCGGCCGAAAACGCCGCGATCCAGGCTCAGTTGAAACAGCAGTGGGATTTGCAGCGGTTGTTTGTACGAGCCGAGTTCATCCGCCCGCTCGCCGGTCAACGTGTCGTCTTTACCGGCCAATTCAGTCAGCTCAGTCGCGAGGATGCCGAGTCGCTTGCGATCCGCTTGGGCGGCACCTGCCAAACCTCGGTGACCCGCGAAACCGACCTGCTTGTCGTAGGCCAAACCGACAAACGAACAATCCAATCAGGCCGCACGATCAGTACGAAAGAACAGGCGGCACGCGACGTTCAGGCCGAGGGAGGCGGGATCCGAATCGTCAGCGAACACGACTTTTTAGGGTTTGTCGTCGCTCCGGCATAAACATTTAGATGTTTTTGCCGACTATCTTTACAGGTGACCTATGCTTTCGCGTGACTGTGTTTCCAGCCCAAAGCGTTATCATCTTGGAATGAATTTGTGACCCGTGTACTTCTGACGGCATTCGAACCCTACGATCGATGGACCGAAAACTCGAGTTGGTTGGCACTGATCGAGTTGACCCAGTGGTATGACGGACAAGCGGATTTAACCACACGGCGTTATCCCGTCGATCTGACGCTGATGAGTGTGCAGTTGAAAAAGGATCTGCAGGACGACTATGACTTTGCCATCCATCTTGGCCAGTCGCCCGGTGCGACGCTGATCAAGCTTGAAGCGATCGGACTGAACGTTCGCAGTGATGGAACCCCGCTACTGAAAGACGCGCCGGCAGCCTACCAATCCACACTCCCTTTGCCTCGTTGCCGCGACGCACTGGTCGAAGCAGGCATCCCCTGCGAAGTCTCGCATCACGCAGGGACCTATTTGTGTAACGCCGCGTTGTACTTGAGCCAGTACTATTCGCATTCGTTTGCGATGAAGACACAAAGTGTCTTCGTGCATCTACCCCTCTCGCCCGCCCAAGCCGCACGCGACGCGGATCGATTGCCCAGCATGAGCACCCCGATGGTCAGCGCCGCACTGGCAATGATCATCGAAAACATGAGTGGCCAGTAAAGCCCGTTGCGGTTCGTGATGCAGCTAAAGGTTGGGCAGGAAAATGATGGGGGCAGAAATATGTTCGAGCTTAGATGCCGCTAAATTTCTAGTGGAAACTATTCGCGTCGGAGATACGCAGAACGGTTAAAAAATGGGGAACGCAGGCACGTCTAAACTTGGTCACGGCAAGCCGCTGCTGACTTGGTCTTTCGGTCACGTCAACGAAACAAGACTGCCAAAATCATCGCGAGCGCGCTAGGCCGGAGGCCGACACATGAACTGCCGTTGGCGTTAGCCAACGGTTTAGAGGTGACCTAATACCGCAAGGCCGGAGGCCGGCACACTTGCAATGATTGTGTCGCACTTTGGGCTATGTTTTTGCCCCACGTTTGCTGCTGGGTAGCTTCGCGCCAGAGCGTGGATGGTTGCATTGCAGCGTTAGCCAAAGCGGCCGATGGCCCGCAAGACTCCTGCGTACCCGCGTAAAAAGGTATACAGGAAAATGGGTGACAGGAAGATGAACATGCCGTAGGGGCCTGGCGAGCACGACGGACCAATCGTGCATCCCCATTTTCTAACCCTTCATCTTTTAACCTCATGGGCGCAATCCCTTTCGTCGGGACAAATCAGCTCAAGACCAATTCGCTGGCGAGATGACACCCCGGATTTTGGGGCATGACATTTTCTTGCCCAACGTTGGGTTGATCATCGCAAACGCTGTCAAACGCTGCTCGTTATTGATGGTTACTTGCCTCCGGTTTAACTGTTCTGTCTTCGCTCGACGTTTTGGCGAATCCGTCGCCGTCTATGGCTCGAATTGGTAATCGTTACCGCGTCGGGTGTACGTTTTTTCGAACGCGTTCGTCGGATTACTCGTTTTGCCATCGCCCGTAATCGCGCCGTTTTCGAAGCAGAACATAAGACGAAATGTGCCTGCGGCAGGAGACGGTTCCCGGACGCGAACCTGGAATTCTCCTGTAGGTTCGATTCGAGCGGCGTAAGTTTTTGCCCAGTAGTTCACCTGGCGTGGTGACGATTCATCAACGAGGATGACACTATGAGCGTTGTGGTTGGATACCAACGTTCCGGAAACAACAATCTCGTTGCGAGACCGATCGTAGCGAGCACGATAACGTTGGACTTCGACAGAAGGGACGACGCGGCGGTCTTGGGCTGTGCCCGAAAACACAAAGTGCTTCCACAGCATCGCCGCCTCGGCCTCGCAGAGATAGACGCGGTCGTGATCGAGTTTGCTCCGCACGGCTGCGCGAAACGGGTCCGTTCGAGGCCCCATCAACGTGTTGCCAAGCCGATCGGCGATGATGGGGCCAGTGTGGAACAAGCCAAAGGCGTGACCAAGTTCATGGACGCAACCCTTGAGCGTGAAATCGTGGTGAAAGCCCTCCGCCATCTCTTGCCGGAAGAAATTTCACCAGGCCGGTTCTCGAAATTGACGACTGCCCATCCGCCACGGCGTAAGTCGCCCGAACCGCGGTATTCGTTGAACCGCATCGGAGGATCCCCCTTATACACATAGACCCACCACAGAGGATTGTTGCGTGGTAACCCGTACTGCGCGTGCGCCTTCGGCCAAAGCTCTTGCATGAGTTCGAACGCTTTCGTGTACTGCTCAGGAGGCTTGGAGCCATGGATGCGAAGGACCCGGATGCGGCCGTTGTCGTCGCGGGGGAAAATTTGCTCTTGGGCCGGTGGATAGTTCCAGTGTTTCATCCACTTCACGAAGAAGGTCTCGGTGTACTCGGCGGCCGCGACCATTTTCGACTCGGCATCCGCTGGAGGATCCAACCCCGCGGCGACGAACAGCACCAGATGGATTTGCGGAACCAAATTTTGCGAGCTCTGTGACGCCGCAATCGCACCGACATCCTGCTTCGGTTCCGTTTTGTCGTTTTGGGAACGCGGTTGACCATTGCCACTTGTCCCAGCGAGCGACCGAATATGTTCCTGGTCGCCCTCGCTGAGGCGTTCCAAGGGAACCGCCAAAATGCTGCCGTCCGGCTTCACTAGCCGCACCTTTCCCGTGACCACGCCGTCAAACTCCGCCTCGACCTTGTACTTGCCCGTTGCATCCGTCCACTCTCGCGTGAAGGCAAATGGGGCCCCCGTGGCAAACAGTAGTAAAGGAAACAGCAAGAGACGCAGATTCATGTCGATGGTTCTCGGGTTGTTGATCAGAAAGGCCTTTCTGATTCTGCGTAACGAAATGAAATCGATCGAGGCCCTCACGGTCAATGGATCGCTCACGCGTTGAACGTTGTAACCGCTCGGGACGACGCTTGCGACTCGGGTCAGGATGGCTGACCCGCGTAAAAGGGTATACAGGAAAATGAATGACAGAAAGATGACAAGGCCGTGGGAAGTCATGATCGCAACAGACCAATTGTGCCTCCCATTTTCTAACCCTTCATCTTTTAACCTCATGCAGGCCCAACCCGTTCGCCAGAAAAAATCAGCTCGAAGCAATTGATGGCAAACGCATCAAGCGCATCGGAACTCGCGAATTTTGAAGACGCGATTCGAAGTTTGCATCACATTTTGGCCAGCCACGAAGTGACGAAAGGATGTAGCCTCGGGCGTGAGCCCGAGGAACGACGATAAAACAAGGGCCCAAAGTCCCGGAGGGACGATAGGTGTCGCGGCGGGCAACTCAGGAATGGGCAGGCGATGAGGGGCTCCGATGTCGAAATAGCATCCAGTGGGAAGTTGCTCGCGTCGGAGATGCGCAGAACGGTTAAAACATGGAGGGTTAAAAAATGGGGAACGCTGGCACGTCCAAACTTGGTCACGGCCAGCCGCTGCTGACTTGGTCTTTCGGTCACGTCAACGAAACAAGACTGCCAAAATCATCGCGAGCGGACTAGGCCGGAGGCGGACACATGAACTGCCGTTGGCGTTAGCCAACGGTTTAGAGGTGAACTAATACCGCAAGGCCGGAGGCCGGCACACTTGCAGAGAATGTGTCGCACTCTGGGCTATGTTTTTGCCCCACGTTTGCTGCTGGGTAGCTACGCTCGCCAGAGCGTGGATGGTTGCATCACAGCGTTAGCCAAAGCGGCCGGTGGCCCGCAAGACTCCTGCGTACCCGAGTGAAAGGGTATACAGGAAAATGGGTGACAGGAAGATGAACATGCCGTAGGGGCTGACGAGCACGACGGAGCATTCGTGCATCCCCATTTTCTAACCCTTCATCTTTTAACCTCATGGGCGCAATCCAGTTTTGTGGGACAAATTAGTTTGAGGCAATTTTGCTGGCGAGATGACACGACGGAGCTGCGGGTATGGCATTCTGGATCTTAATCTCGTCGACACAACCACCGCTGGGCCGACGGCTACATGGGATGATTAAGATTACGAGTAAGATTAGGACGTAGTAAAGAAACAGCAGGCAACCTGGTTGTGGGTTAGATCCGCAAACGACCGAGAAAATGTTGCTGTGCAAACATAAAAAAAACGCCGGACGTTGCCGTCCGGCGTTTTTCGTTTTGTCATCGTCTTGGATTCATTACCAGCGTTAGCGGTTGGGGTCGAATCCGGTTTGAGCGATCTCTTCTTCCTCTTGGATGATGATTCGTGGTGTCACCATCAACATCAAACTTCGTGCATCCCGACCCGTCGAAACGTTGCGGAACAAGCGGCTGATGTAAGGAATCTTGCTGAGGAAAGGCAAACCGCGTTCGGATCGGCCTTCGGCAAGACGCTTGATCCCGCCGAGCAGAATCGTACCGCCGTCGGGAACACTCACGGTCGTGCTGACCTGAGTGAAAGCGAAGGTCGGCAACTGAACCGTGGTACCTTCGACAACGTCGTTGGACGTGTCGGTATCCGATTCGTCGTTCTCGTCGATTACGCCGTCACCGTTGGTGTCCCGCCGGGTGTTGCTGTTGGTGTTGGTCGAACGTCGGCCTTCGAAGGTGAACGTGTCGACGTCTCCGATCTGGCTAAAGAACGGAACCAGCGTCAAGCGGACGAATCGTTTGTCATCGCTGACGATCCCTTGCACGTTCAACTGCGTTCCTTCGTTCAGGACCACGATGACGGGTTGTTGAGCGACGGCAAAGTCACCGACAACCGGCGTGATACTGGTAACGAACGGTCGCTGTGACACGTCGCTGATCGTTGCGAATTGTCCATCAAACAGCGTGACCTTCGGAGCTTGCATGACGTTGTTACGGCTGTCGCCTTGGGCGGCTTGCAAGAAGAAGAACGCTTCGATGTCGCTGAGGATCGCAAATCCGAGCGTCGAGATCGAACCCGGGTCAGGAGCACTGAAGGGAGGAGCAATTCCGAAGTTGTTGTTTTGGAATTGAATGTCCAAGTCCGAGGTGATTCCACCGGGGCCGTTGAAGCCAACCGTGACCGCAGGTCCCGAGTCGTCTTGTGGCAGTCCGTTGAGGTTGTCATCGAATTGGACGTCAAAGTCGACACCGATCTGTTCAAAGAACGTATCCGAGAGCGTGATGAAGCGAACTTCGATCGTGATCTGCAGGTTCTGTAGACGACGCAGTGTCGTCAACAGGTCGGTGATTTGGTCATGCACGTCGCTGGTCGTGCTGATGACCAGACTCAAGTTCTGTGGGTACGGAGCCATCGTGCTCGGGCCGCCAAGGGCTTCCCAAGTATCCGGTACAACGGTCGTTTCGATCAGGGTTATCAGCGAACCAAAGTCAGCAAACGAGCTGCCCCCACGTCCGCCAGCGGCAGCGGTGGGTGGATTGCCTGGGCCGAAGCCTCCTTGCGAACCCATCGGTGCAAATTGACCTAACATGTTCGGTGCCATTTGCGACGGCGACATGCTGGCGGCCATCCCGCGGCCCAAGTCGGTTGCCGAAACTGGCATGATCTGAACATCGCTATGCGGGCTAGACATCTGGTAGGCCGCTCGCAGAGCTCCTGCCAATCCATCTTCATAGCTGCTAGTAAAGTTCGGGATCGGAGTGACCAAGTCGGTCACACGATAGGTCTTTGGATAAACTTTGCTTCGCTTGGCTTCGAGGCTGGTGATGTTCAGAACGTCATTCTCAACCACATACGTCAGTTCCAAGTTCGTCAGAATCAAGCTCAACGCACTCTTCAGCGGAATGCTCTTTTGCAGATTCAGATTCACAGGGGTGTCCGGGGTTACACGGACAGCCGACAATGATTTGCTATCCATCACGATTGGCACCCCGGTGACCGCCGACAGTTCGTCGATCACTTCGTGCAGCGGACGGTTGCGGTATTTGACGTTCACGTCGCTCGAGAGCGAACGGGTGATCTCTTGCTCGCGAGCACTGAGGCGTTGGTCACCCCCGGTGTTGGCGAGTCGACGTCGTGACAGATCTTCCCAAACCCGTGCATCGGGTAGTGCAAAGTTGCGTTCAGGGTCGATTCCGATCGACGCTCGTTCGACATCAAGCATGTTGGTAACAAAGGAGTCTTCCTTGGCGTCGCTGATCTCTTGGTTCATCAAGCGGCGAACTTGCATTCGGGCGTTGTGGAACATCGTGATCGCGATTGGCGAACCTGGTTTCAGTTCCGCGACTTGCTTGGCAACCACTTCGGCTTCGTTAAAGCGTCGCTCTTCGATCAATTGGTTGAATTCTTCGACCAACGTCGCGATCTCGTCATCCACCGCGGCTTCGCGTTGAGACTGGGTCGCCATCGTGGTGCGAACGGTTTCGTTTTGAAGTTCCAGTTCGATGTCGGCGCGGTTGGCTTCGACGTACTGTTGTTGCTCTCGCAAGGCTTTATCAACCATCACGGACAACGAGCGTCGGCTGGCTTCGTCAAGATCCGATGTTTCAACGCGTCGCTTGAGGCGATCGAGTTGGTCTAAAACGTCCATCGGTGCGGTCGTTTTGGATTCGTGTGCCTTAGCCAATTCCGAAGTCACTTCGCGATACATGCGACGTGTCTTTTCTTGGTTTTCAATTTGAGCCTGCTCGATCGCGGTCAGCGGTGCAGCAGGATCCTTGGGCGTCATCGATCCAATGCTATTGGATTGCAACAACGTCAATTTGTCTTTCAGTTGGCGGCGTGTTTCAAGATCCAGCGTGGCTTCGGATTTCCATGCTTCCAAGAACTTTTCGCGAGCTGCGACCTTGTCACCGCGAGTCAACAGGTCCAGTCCATCTTGATAGGCCTGGGTGGCTGCACTCGATTCGCTCGAAGGCAGCGGTTCGGTGTTTTGGACTTGCGAAATGCCGTTGGATGGTTTGTCACCGTTGTACAACATCTGAGCCACAGCACCCGAATCCATGTCGCCTGCGGTTCCGCCGGCTTGTTGAACGGGTGACGAGGTGAGGGGCGAAGTACCACTGGTCAAAGCCACCCCGCTCTTGCGTGCCGCCGATTCGGCGTCCAGCAAAAGTTGCCAAACGCGAGGCTCGCCGGTCGTGAACTCGCGTTCAGGAACGTTCAGTGACTGAGCTTGTCGAGCCAACGTCAACGCGGTCGAGGCGTCGCCTCGATCAAGCGATGCGCGTCCGATCGCCAGTAGCCGCAACGCCTCTTGTTTTCGTGCGGCGATGTCCGACGTGCCTCCGATTGGCTGAGCATCCGCGACGCTCGGCAACCGCTGCATCGACGGCGGATCGCTCGCGAGACTCGGAAGCGGTGTGGTCGGGGGCATCGACAGCAGTTCGCGATCAAAGCCGACGGCGAGTAGTTCGCTACGAAGCTTTTCGACTTGAGCTGTCTTTTCAGGCGATCGTGCCACCGAGGCTACCGAATGCCGGAATAGCTCGACTGCGTTGCGATAGTCTTTGCGACTCATCGCATCGCGAGTCTGAGCAATGAGTTGGTCGGTCGCGGCACTCGGGGTTCCCGAGGCGGCGAGATTGCTTGGTGACTGTGGGGCGGCACCAGGCGGCAATGGCAGTTGAGCCGACACGGTCGTCGACGATGCCAGTGAATAAAGAATGCCTAGACTAACCACATAGGTGAATAAACCTATGGGTTGTCGGTGTCCCACGAGAGGACGGCGTGCCATTACGAGGCCATTTGCGTTTAAGAGGCGGTTCAACGCGACTCTCCTTCTTCGCGGTGAGACTTCAATGATACCGGTCGCGTTAAGATTGCCTGCACAACAAAAACGCGTGGTACTTGTACACGTTGCTTTGTTGCCGGTGGTCCCAGCACTCCCGCCTGTGATTCAAACTTCACAGGACTTTTAACACCCCAAAATCCTCTTCACGGACGACCAAATGCAACTTTACGTTGCTTTGATAGCAAATCACCTCCTGTGATTTCCGCCAAGAGTCTCCTGGTTTGGATTGGGAATAGTCACTGCGGAAGTCCGCTGTCAACACCGATAGGAAGAGATTTTGAAAATTGATTTGGCCGACGCGGTCCGGCGGCTTGCGTCGATGCCACAACGCGAGGGTGTTGAACTTTAGTCCGGCGTATCGAGATAGGGATCTTGGCCGATTTCACGCTGCATTTTCTTGCGTTCCTTTTCATGATGCATCAGCACCATGCGGTCTCGGAAATGCTTGCGTTCGACCTTTCGTTGAGCTTTTCCGAACAGTTTCGCGTAGCTATCCATCGCTCCTGGTTTGGCGATCCCTTTTGCCTTTAACTTCTCCGCGCGAGCCGGGCCGAGTCCGCCTTTGAGGATATCGTCGTCCAGCGACAGATATTGGCGATACGAGCCCTCGTCGCCTTGTCGACCACAACGGCCGATCAATTGGCGGTCGATCCGCGCGGCATCGTGCAGCTCGGTACAAATCACGTGCATCCCGCCCATCGATTCGATCGCATCGGCCAATTTGATATCGGTACCACGCCCAGCCATGTTGGTCGCCACGGTGACCTTGCCTCGTTCGCCGGCTGCGGAAACGATCTCGGCTTCCATTTCGACATTGTTCGCGTTCAGCACTTTGTGTTCGATCCCCAGTTCGTCTAGCAATCGCGAGACGATCATGCTCTTGTCGATCGATCGTGTTCCGATCAGCACCGGGCGTCCCTGGGCATGCACCTCTTGGACCTCTTTGACGACCGCTTCAAATTTGGCTTGCATCGTGCCAAACACGCGGTCGGCGAGCCGTTTACGTTTGGGGGGCCGGTTAGTGGGAACGGGGATCACCGGAGTGCGATAGATTCGCCGCAATTCGCGGGCGCTGGTGGCCGCCGTTCCGGTCATTCCGGCCAGATGCGGGTACCGCAGAAACAGGTCCTGGACGGTGATTCGAGCCGCCTGGCCGGTGGGCACGCTGATTTCGATTTTCTCTTTGGCTTCGATCGCTTGATGGATCCCGTCACGCCACTTGCGTCCCTCGGCGAGCCGGCCGGTGAACTCGTCGACGATCACGATTTCGTCGATCCCTTTTTCGTTCGGTTTGACCACGTATTGGCGGTTCAGCAGGAATTCACGGTGGACCTTCACCGAGCGTTCGATGTACTCGTACAAATCGACCAGTCCCATCGTGCGAACGAGGTCGCTTTTGGGAAGGGCGCGGACTTTTTGCCGTCCCCGAGCGGTCAATTCGTACTGTTTGGTGTCGTCGTCGATCTCGAAATGCTCGTCCAATTCGAAGCTGGGGGCGTTTTCGGCGGCCCACAGATAGGTTTCCACGATCTGGTCGCGAACGGTGTCTTCGATGCTGCCGATGATCAGCGGTGTCCGTGCTTCGTCAATCAAAATACTGTCGGCCTCGTCGACCAAACAGAAATGCATGCCTCGCATCACGATTTGGTCGCCGCCGCCTGAAAATCCGCCGCCGCCATCGCCAAGCATCTCAGTTTGCAAACGGTTCTGGGCTCGCAGCAGCAGTCGATCTCGCAAGAAATCGAAGCCAAATTCTTTGGCGGTTCCGTAGGTGATCGCACAGCCATAGGATTCGCGGCGGGCTTTCTGGTCGTCTTGCGTTTGAATGATCCCGACGGACACGCCGAGCAGTTCAAACAGCGGCCGCATCCACTCGGCGTCACGTTTGGCCAAGTAATCATTGACCGTGGCCAGGTGGGCGCCTTTGCCCGTCAACGAGTGCAGGTACAACGGCAGCGACGCGGTCAACGTTTTGCCTTCCCCGGTCTGCATTTCGGCGATACAGCCTTCGTACAGCGAGATACCACCGATGATTTGCACATCGTAATGCCGCATCGATAACGCTCGCCGGCCCGCTTCACGGACCAACGCATAGCCTTCGGGCAACAGCACCGAAAGCTTTTCGCCCGCCATCGCTCGGTAACGCAGTGCAAGCGATCGTTTTCGCAGCGAGAGGTCATCTTCCGCTTTCAAAATTGGCTCAAGTGCATTGATCTGAGCCAATTTGCGACGCCACCGCATCATGCGGGGGCTGAGCCCTTGCTTGGAATAGGGCGACAGTGCTTTGTGAGTGCCGCCGATGTGACGTGCACTGGTGGCAGGTTTACGCTCGGGTTCGGGCTCCGGGTGCGGGGGCACAGCGTCGAGCAATTCTCCCTGCAGCGAGTCTCCCTGCGGCGAGTCTCCCTGCGGCGAGTCTCCCTGCAGCGGGGCGTCCGGCAGAGCGGAGTGATCATGCTCTGGGGCATGGCTCGTTGTCGGGTCTGCAGCGGATGCCGCGTGGGTCTGTTTGCTGTCCATTTCCTGATCCGTTTGCTTGCCTTCCATTTCATCCCCTTGGCCGCTGAGGGCGCTGTCTAACTCGTCGACAATTTCGCCTGTCAAAAATGCCGCTCGTGAATCCGGTTGGGGCGCCGACCCTGAAATTGGCAGCTCCGGTCCAGAATTACGAGCAGACATAGCGACTTCTTTGCAAGTTTTTTTGGTTTCAGAAGTGATGTAATAGCCTCTTCAACGCGCTGAATCGCGTGAAACATCCATTCTAACGGGTAATCCAGCGATGTTAGCGAAACTTTGCACGCTTTATCCACCAAGCTGGGTAGTTTGAGTCGACTTTGCCTAGTGTTCCTGTCGATCTGCATATAGCGGTGAAACGAGTCGATTGTCTTATACCAGTCAATCAGTGTTCCCGGACTGTTACGAGATTTCCTATGAAAACGAATTTGAGAGGCCTGGCCCTAACAGCATTGTTGCTGTCCGCCTCAAACGTGAGCTTTGCTCAACAGGGTGCTTCGAGTGTTGGTGATCTTCCAGGCTACGACGAAGACGCATATTTTGCCGACGAAAGCACTTACCAACAACAGGTAAGTGAAGTCGCTCCGGCGTCTCATGCGAATACTTACGAGTCTTCGCAAGCCTACGAAGAGGACACGGCACACTACGATGCCCCGTCTGCCTATCAGTCGCAGCCTGCCTACTCGGCTCCCGCTGCCAACGATCTTCAACCGGTCGCCTTCCTCGATGGGCATCGTTTGCGAAATCGTCGTAGCCACGGCGGTTATCAAGCCGCTTGTGACGGCGGTTGCGGTGGCAGCTGTGGTCAAGCCGGTTGCGGAATGGGTTACAGCGGCGGATGTGATGCCGGTTGTAGCGGCAGCTGTGGTGGCGACTGTGGCCGCCGTGGTGCGCTTCGCCGCATGGGGCTCGGATCGATGTTCGGTTGCGAAAGCAACACATGGGCACAAACCGAAGCCTTGTTGTGGTTCACGCAAGACCGTGACATGCCCGCCTTGATCGCTACTGCGGCACCAGGTGAAGCCCCCTTCGGTCCCGATTCGACGACCGTCTTTGGTGACGACATCAATGGCGAATTGTCGGGCGGTTTCCGTGGTGACTTCGGCAAGTATTTCACTAAAAACGTCGGCCTCGGTGGACGCTTCTGGATCCTTGCTGAAAACCAAGATTCGTTCTACGGCGAAGGCGACGGCAGCGACCGATCGATCGGTCGCCCCTACTTCAACACCAACACCGGTGGTATGGACGCATTGCTTGTCGCAGCGGACAACTTTAACGGTGCAAACTTCACCGGTGCCATCGCCGCAGAGAGCTCGCTCGAACTGCTTGGTGCCGAAGGTTACGCTCGCATCAATCTGGGCGGCAGCCGCACCAGCAAGGTTGAATTGATCGGGGGTTACACTCACTTTAGCATCGACGACACGTTGCGAATGAGCAGTGCTAGCTTGAACCGTAACACCGGCAACCTGACCAACTTCAACGACTCGTTCGAAATGGAAAACCGTTTCAACGGTGGTCAAGTTGGTTTCGAAATGAGCGTGACTCGGGGTCGTTGGACCGCCCGTTCGTTGACCAAGGTCCACTTGGGTAACATGAACCAAACCGCGAACATCGCCGGTTCGTCCCAGTTCGGTCCTGTCGGCAGCAACCCACCTGTGCTATCCGGTGGAGCTCTGGCGTTGGACAACCAAGGCACGTACGAGCGAGATGTGTTCTCCTTCATTCCTGAAGCGAACTTCAAGCTCGGCTACCGATTCCGCCCCAACGTTTCGCTTAGCGTTGGCTACTCGTTCCTGTACTTCGACAATGTGGCCCTTGCCGGCGACGTGGTTGATCCGATCTTCGACGGAACGACCAACGCCACGGGTGGCCCGTTCGGTGGACGACCGTTCAAATTTGATGATTCGAGCCTCTGGGTTCAAGGAATCGACCTAGGTGTGGTAATCAACCTCTAAGTTGAACTGAAAATTGGCCCAGCGGCTCCGGCTCATCGTTTTAGTCCGGAACACCGCGTCGGAGTCCGCTAGAAGAGTCAAATTTGGGGTGTGAGGGATTTTTCCTTCACGCCCCTTTTTTCGTTGGTTGACGCTTTTCGTCGCCGGATTTGCTCGGCACAATGACAAGCATGAATAACGAAAAACCGATCGTGCTTGGTCTCTGGCCCATCGCGGGCGTCACCACTATGGGCGTCACCCGCAGCGATGCCGAAGCCACTATCGCCACCGCCATCGATTTGGGCGTGACCGCGTTTGATACCGCATTCAGCTACGGTTATGACGGCGAGAGCGATAAGATTTTACGGCCGTTTTTGGCCGAGGATCGCGACCGTTTCGAGGTGATTGGAAAGGTGGGCCAGCGATGGTCAAGCGATCGCAAACGGGTCATCGATGGTTCGGCCGGAACGCTCACTACTGATGCCGAAGAATCCTTGCGTCGACTCGGGATCGATTGCTTTGACGTGCTGATGTTGCACTCGCCCGATCCAAACGTGGCAATCGAAACCTCGGCCGCTGCGATCGCGGAACTCCAGCGACGAGGGCTCTGCAAACGCACCGGGGTTAGCAATGTGACGCCGGCACAAAGGGCACAGTTCGCGTCGGTGGTTCGCTGTGATGCGATCGAGTGTCCGCTAAATCTGTTGCAGCGTGATTCGCTCGATCAATTGATCCCCGAGGCGAATCAGGATGGCGGCCAGGTCTACGTGTTTTGGACGCTGATGAAAGGCTTGTTGGCAGGCAAAATCAAACGCGATCATGTGTTTGCCGAAGGCGATAGTCGGCCTGGGTATCCGATTTTCCAAGGCGCTGCACGCGAGCGGACGCATAGGATATTGGATCAAATGCAGATACTTGGCGAACGTACGAACCGTACCATTGCCGAATTGTCGATCGGTTGGGCGGTGTCGCAGCCGGGCGTTACCGCCGCGCTCGTCGGTGCTCGTCGGCCGACTCAGATACGCGAAACATGCACCGCCACTCGCTTGCCACCCGAGATCGTCAGCGAGATCGACCAGATTGTCGCGTCGACCGATTCTGACGGGATGTAGGGCCGGCTGCTTTGGTTAGCCGTTTTGGCTGACGTCGTGAAGCCTTTTTTCGTAGCGGAACTCGTCAAGAGTTTCGGGAGGCATCCGTCAATCGAACGAAAGCCGTTGACGACTTCCGCTACTCGGAGACGGCTAGCACAAACGCGGTGATGTTCGGCTAATCCACGAACGCAAATTCGTTGCTCATCAATAAGACTTGGGCCAGTTGCTCGAGTCGATCGAGTGGTCGTGATGCCGCGTTTCTGCCGGGACCTTTGAAGTCTTCGGCCGAATCGGTTTCAAATTCCTGTCCGGTCTCGGTCACCAATTTGATCGTGGCTTGCCACACGAACGAGTCGAAACTATCGGAATCCCCGCGATTGATGACGAAATCGATTGTTTGTCCCTTTTCGATCCGTGTTTTCAGTGGTCCGAATTCACGATTTTCGCCGTGACGAACTTCGCTGAACAATTGCTCTTTGCCGCACCACACGATCGCCTGGACTCCGTCACCTCGTTTTTCGCGATGCCCGATCATCCCCGCGATTGTGACGTCGCCCGCCACCGGTGCGGTCCAGCGCCGCACGACGCCGCCGTCGGCGCCCCGCATGGCGTGACCTCCATTGTCGGTCAACGCCGCATAGCCAAACGAACCATCGTCGGGGTACTTGTCCTTGGCTTGCCAGCGTTTGTCTTTGAATACCGCAAGCGGTTGGAACTCGCTGACACGGCGGTCGGCATCCAGTTTCGCGGTGCCGTAGGTCCAGTGCTCACTCGCGACAACGAACGGCGCCGGAGCTTGTTGTAAAAAGGAAACGAATTGTCGTTGTTCCTCTTCACTGGGTTCACGCGACAACACACGTCGAACCAGTGTTTGTGTGTACGCCAACTCGTTGGGCTGTTCACTGTTGCGAGCGACAGTTCGCCGGACTTCCTTCGCTACCCGCCTCGCTAATTCCTGAGATTGGGCTCCGTTTAGCAAGTACAGTGACTGTTGCGGCACCGTCGTGAAATAGCGATTGGGCGAATGAGCATCGGGACTGGCAAAGTCAAAGGTGCGAAACACCGCTGGCAAATTCTGACGATCGATCATCGCGTAGATCGTACGCCGGGGGGCGGGCGTCGGTCCGGTGATCTGGACCGGCTCGCCACCGATCGTGTGCTGCAACGACCCTGAAACCGCCAAGAACGAATCACGCAGCGATTCAAAATCACGCCGGCGACGGTTCGCGCGGGCCAGTAGTCCATTGTCGGGATCAAGTTCAAGATTTCGCTCGGAGGACGATACTGCTTGCCGATAGATTCGTGAAAGGACGATGCGGCGGACCGTTTTCTTAACACTCTGGTGTCGCGAAAAATCCACCGCCAATTCTTCGAGCACCTCGGCAACCGCAGGCGGCGGAGTCCGTACTCCGAAGTCACTTGTCGATTCGACCAACGGTTTGCCGGTTAAATGCCCCCAGATTCGATTGACAAAAACTCGCGAGGTCAGCGGATTGTCTGCTGCGGCGATCTTGTTCGCCAATTCCCAACGACCGCTGCCATCACGAAACGGTTTGTCATCCGCATCACGCAGCGCGGTGAAATATTGCCGCGGCGCAATCTCGCCTCGATTCCCCTGTTGGCCACGGACCAAGATCGGATGATCGTGCGGCTTTTCGATATCGGACATCATCAACGGGCTTTTTCCGTCCTCGTGATGCTTGCTGCTGCTGAGGATTCCGAACATCGCGTAATAATCCGCTGTCGGAATCGGGTCGAATTTGTGGTCGTGGCAACGAGCACAGCTGACGGTCAACCCGAGTAACCCGCGAGTGATCACGTCGATGCGATCATCGCGCGTATCTAAACCGTTCAAGTAGCGACGTCCGACGGTTAAAAAGCCCATCGCGTCGAGATTGCCCGCTTCGTTATTGGGGTCGGTGCGATCCCCCGCCAATTGGTGCAGGATCATTTCGTTAAATGGCATGTCCGAGCCAAATGCATGAATCGTCCAATCGCGGTAACGATCGCTCCCTTTTAAACGACGTTCCTTGCCCCCGAGTGCGTAGCCAACCGTGTCGGCGTAGCGTGCCACATCCAACCAATAGCGAGAAAACCGCTCGGCGTATTCGGGGGACGCCAACAGCGAATCGACCAAACGCACGTACGCATCAGGCCGCGTCGAAGCGACAAACTGCTCAATCGCGGACTCACTAGGTGGTAGTCCGGTCAAATCAAAATAGACACGGCGGATCAGCGTTTCACGCGGCGCCGGTTCGGCCAGCGTCACCCCCTTCTCGGTCGCTCGTTGGCTCGCAAAATCGTCGATCACGTCGTGGGATCGGGGATCATGCTGCGGTGGCGGATCGGGTGACACGGGGGCGACAAACGCCCAGTGCGATTTGGGGTCGATGTCCATCGGTGAAACCGAGGGCTGGTGGGTCGCATCCTGTTCGATAACACGCGGGTCCGGTGCCCCCATTTCAACCCAGCTGCGAAGGTTCGCAATCGCGTCGTCATCAAGTTTGCCCTCCGGCGGCATCTGCATGTCGTCATCCACATACTCGACTGCACGAAGCAGCAGGCTTTTGGATCGATCGGTGTCCGAGATCGCGGCACCCCGAGTCCCGCCACGTCGCAGTCCGGCACGCGAATCGACATACAGTTCGCCTTCGCTGGCGTCGGCTTCATGCGAATGGCACTCGTAGCAATGTTCGATCAGCAACGGTCGGATCTTTGACTCGAAAAACGTGACCGCTTCGCTGCTGAGTTGGGTTCCGGCTGCGGGCGTCGCCCCAGTCGCCGGTTGCTCGGCGACAAGCGTTGATGCCGAAATCAGGACAAGCAGCGTGACACGCATCAAGCCTATAGAGCTTTGGCAGGATGGGCGCTTTTGTGTAGAGCGATAGAAATTGCGTGCGATCAACATCGAACGTTATGCCTGTGGGCGTATGCGATTGGTGGGGAGCGTCATTGATCGCGCCGCGATCAAAACGCTGTTGCTCCGCGATTCAACGCTTCATTTGCTCGCGTTGGATCGGTTGGTGAGCGAGGGGGGTTCGGGGGGCAGTGATGCGGGGGACTCAGCGATGGGAAATCGCAATATGGGAGGGAGTCGCCATTATAGTCGCGAACAAACTGCGTGACGATGGCGGAAATCACGAGCAGCCAAGGCTCGCTCGAAGTAGCCAAAGGACCTGGAATCACCGAGAGACGCGGAAAAGACGTTTGTTTTTCGCGAGCCCTGCTTAGCGAGCCCTGCTTGCCACGCCGATCACTTAATCGACCGCGCGTGCGTATTGGACCGGCAAGATGTCGCTGGCCACTTCTGCGCCGAGCGTTTCGGCCGCGTGGTAGGGCCAGTACGGATCTCGCAGCAGTTCACGCCCCAACATCACCATGTCGACTTGTTCTTTTTGCAGTGCATCCTCGGCTTGCTGCGGTTCGGTGATCGACCAACTGGTGGTGGTCGGAATATTAGCCTCTTTGCGGATCCGACCTGCGATCGGAATCATGAACCCGGGGCCCCAAGGGACGCTATCGATATCGGGAGTCACAAATCCGTGGCTGACATCCAGCAGGTCCAAGCCGGCGGATTTTAGTTTGCGAGTCAATTCGATCGACTCGTCGATCGTGACGCCTCCATCGACCCAATCGGTCACCGACAATCGAGCGGTCAACGGCAGCCGCTCGGGCCACACCTTTCGCACCGCAGCAAACGTTTCCATCATAAAACGAATACGGTTTTCGAAGTCACCGCCATAGGCATCGGTCCGTTTGTTGGACAAGGGCGAATAGAACTCGTGTGCCAAGTAACCGTGGGCAAAGTGGATTTCGAGATAGTTAAAACCGGCTGCCAATGCCCGCTCGGCGGCACGCACGAAATCGCCTTTGACCCGGGTGATATCATCGAGCGTCATCTCTTTTGGCTGTTTGGAGAGTTTGTCGCCAAAAGCGATTGGCGATGGTGCGATCGTGTCCCAGCCTCCTTCGTCATTGGCAAGATGTTTGTCCCCTTCCCACGGTTTACTCGCACTCGCCTTGCGACCGGCATGTGCGAGTTGAATGCCGGCGACCGAGCCATGTTCTTTTAGAAACCGGGCAAGCTTGGCAAACGGCTCGACGTGATCATCGCTATAGATCCCGCTGTCGGCGGGGCTGATCCGGCCCTCAGGCGATACCGCGGTCGCCTCGACCACCACCAAGCCTGCCCCGCCAATGGCGCGTGAACCCAGATGGACGAGATGCCAATCGTTTGGAAAACCATCGTCGGATGAATATTGACACATCGGCGACACGGCGATGCGGTTTCGCAAGGTGACATCTTTGAGCGTCAGTTTTTCGAAGAGTTTTGTCATAGCAGCAGGGGCACGGGGATAACGAGGAAGCAAGCCGGTGGCGCACCATGGGCAAGCCAGACGGCAGCTAATTTGATTCCAGCAGCGTTGGATGACGAGGCGCATGCTGTATCGATTGTGCCAAGGTGTCAATACGACGGGCGACTTGAGCAAAAATCGCCGAGATGCTGGTCAAATCGCCCTTTCCAGTACCGGTCAGTGGATTCGTGCGTCTCAGACTCATTACTCCGCCCGAATTCTTGTTCACGGCCGCGGCGGACATGCAAGTCGCTCCCTCGGTCGGGGGCGTTGTGACCTTTCCGCGAGCGAAAAATGTGCCGTATGCGATGACTCCGCACCCGCTAAAATCCGATCGATTCGGTTTTAGAGCGAGTTCGTGACAGTTTTTCCACACCGCATTGTTTCTGCAATCGCTACGACTAACGTGTGTTTTGCGGGGCCATGACCGAAATTGATGCGAGTGACTTCATTGCGGCTTCATCGTTCGTTAGCGTAGACGTGCGGTGGCAAGGCGAGTCTTGTCTGCCCCGTTTTCTGGCTTTTCACGCCTCATGGTTCGGCCTGAAGCCTCGATGCACTGATTCCCACTCCTCACGCGACGGATGCCGATGACCCCCGAAGATTCTTACGACGTTCCTGTGCAAACGGATGTCGATGCGGCGGAAGTTTCTGCGACGGATTCCCAGGAACTCGATTCCAATGGGACCGAAACGTATGAAAACCAATCCAGTTATGAAACCGAAACAAATTTAGAGACCGAAACGTACGAAGACGTCGATTCGAGCGACGACGTGGCCGCCCCCGTTGCCTCGGCCGATGATGCGGACAACGCCGAAGTGTTGGTGAGCGAGGCGAGCGAATCGGATGTCGATGAGCAAGAGATCGTCGAAGCCAAGCAAGCTTGGGATGAAGACGATCCACGTTTGGCCGAATTGGCGCAGCCGTTTGTTGGCCAGTGGAACCAATTGATCAGCACGACGAATTGGGAAAAGGGCGAAATCGTCCACCAATGGCGTTTGGCACTGATCGAGTCCGGGGCGCCTTCGACCGAATACTCCGACGAAGCATGGGCACGTCGTGTGGGCGGCGTGACCGCACCGCACGTGGGACGTTTGCGTCGCGTTTTCGACCGTTTTGGTTCGACCCGTGCCACTTATGACAAATTGTATTGGAGCCATTTCTTGGCGGCTCTCGATTGGGACGACGCTCCGTTGTGGCTCGAAGGTGCCGTTCAGGAATCTTGGAGTGTTTCCCAAATGCGTGAAAAACGCTGGGAAGCCACCGGAGCGGTCGAATCGCAACGGCCAACCAACAGCCAAATTGTCGAAGTCGACACCGACGAAGACGTCGTGTTGCCCGCGCAAGGCGGCGGCCGTACCAAAGATTTTGACGAAGAGAGCGCCGGCGAAGTCGCTACGGGACCGCGACCCGAAGGCCCCGACTTTGGCGACGAAGAAGAGTTTTCCGCGATGGATGCCTCCAAGGCGAACCCGCCGATGGCCGAGGCCGAGTCGAAATCAGAATCCTCGGCCGAGACTCCTTCGACCAGCCAACCGTTCGCGGGATTGCCCGAACTTCCCGATGATTTGGCCGATGCCATCGAATCGCTGAAGTTAGCCGTGCTGCGTCACAAGTCGGCGAAGTGGGAACAAACCGATGCCGAAACGATCGAACGCTACCTCGTTGCGATCGGCATTTTGCTGAAATCATAAGCAAGCGGCTCACCGTAGCCCGGGCAGCTATTTGGCTGGCCCGGGCTATTTTTTTGCCGCGACTCAGTCTGCCCCAGACGTTCTCTTGTCATCGACTTTGTCTGGCACGACTTTGTTTGACGTTACTTTGTGCGTCTGTGTGCTAAGTTTTACCTGCCATCTTCTTTTTTAAAGGCTGTCTCATCGATGCGAATCTATCCCCTTCACAATGAATTGCAACTCGATCACGGTTCGGCCGATATCCATGACGGGTTCGCTGGTGAATCCCTCGGCGGCAAGGCATCCAGCGACATCGTCGCCTATCCAGCTTGCGATCGCCGACTGGCAATCCTGCTATGCATGATCACGACGTTGATTGGGTTTGCCATCGGTGGTTGCAGCGATGACTCGGCTGCTAAAGAGATCTTGCTGAAACGTGGCTGTTTGAGCGAGTTGGCATCGCAATATCGCCGCTTTCAAACCGAGAATGGAAAGTCGCCCAAGGATGTTACCGAGTTCGCTACGTTTATCGAAGCAAGCATTCCTGCAGACCAGGATCCGACGACGACGCAGTCTAGCGGTGAGATTGATATCCTCGGCGAATCGCTGCGGCGGCTTACCGAGGGTGACATGATGATGTTGTACAACGCGGTGCTCTTTACCGACCCTGCGGTCGATCCCACCGCCATCCTTGGCTTTGAAGCGGCCGTCGCCGGTTCGGGCGGCTATGTCGTGAGCGTCAACGGCGATTCGACTCACATGAACGCCAAGACGTTTGCCCAGCAGGCGAAGGTCGCCACGGTCGAATAAAACACGGCCGAATAGAACCGGCCGAATAGAACCGGCTGAATAGAAGACGGCGGGTTAGACGCGTGCTTTGGGCTTAGCCATATTGAAAATCACCGCGATCATGGTGATTTGAAGGACCGCGATCATTAACGGTGGAATCCCGCTGACGCGGCCAAGCATCGAATTGAACCATTTCGGTTCGCGTGACTCTTGCATCGCGATCAATTCGCTAATCGAATGCGTTTGCCCCAGCCCGCTGGTTTGCGGCCACGACGAAGTATGTTCCCAGCCGCGATTGGTCCGCCGCCAACCGGTTGGCGGGATCGGGTTCAGCGGTCGGGATCCTGTCGATGTGACCGCAGGCGTCACTGACGAGTCTGCAGCCGAGGTGACTGCAGATGTTGTTGCTGCGGGGGCGGTGGCAAGCGAAGGGATTGGATCGCCGTGAGCCCATTGCAATGCGATCACGAACGCCACGATCAGCGTAACGCACTTGGCATTGATCCATAGACAATGCTTCAGGAGACGAATGTCGTTTTTGTTGAATCCAAGGTTGCTCATATTAAAGGGAGCAACGTTGCACAAAGCGAACCAATTCGCGATTCAAATGGGTTTACGTGTGTTCTAAGTTCTTGCTGAGTAACGGGTTGTGCGATTGTTGTGCGTTCCCGGCGGGGATCCGTGGACGTTTGTTTTGGGCAACATAAGCTGCCCAAACGCAACGCGGGTTGCATCGTGGATTCACCGCGATGGTGAACCGGGAAACCGATGCCATGCGGACGCCGCAGTGACGGTTTGTAACGGAATTTCCGGTTGTTGGCCCCACGCTTTGGTTGCTTGATCGAGCCCCGATAAAAACGTTGCCCTCGGGTGATTCTTGGCCTAGGTTTCAGAGGCAAATCATTCGTGTTCGCCACCTGCAGAAATCACCCGACGAAAAAATTCCTAGGTCCAAAGCCCACAAAAAAATCATGTCGACCGTCATCAATACCACCGCTCTCGAAGATGTCTTTCACTCGGACGTATTGCCTGCGCTTCCGCACAGCGCGATCGCCCTGCTGCAGCTTTCGCAGCGAGAGGATGTGGGGCCGCCCGAATTTGCCAAGCCGATCGAGGCCGATCCGGGGCTGATGGGGCAAGTGTTGAAGTTCGTGAACTCGTCGTACTTTGGTTTCAGCCGCGAGATCATGAGTGTGCAACAAGCGTTGACATTGGTGGGCAGTCGAGCGATCACGAACTTTGCGCTTTGGAACGCCGTGTTCAGCGTGATTCCCAATCCAAAATTTGGTCCGTTCGACTTGAAGTCGCTTTGGCAAGACTCGCTGCGACGGGCGATCCTGGCACGCAAGCTCGGGCGTTCGCTGAAAGTCGAAAACGCCGAAGACTTGTTTGCCGGAGCACTTCTGCAAGATATGGCGATTCCGTTGTTGCTGAAGGAATTGCCAGAACAATACCAGGCGCTCGTCGAACGACGTGCGGCCGAGAGTCGACGTTTGAGTGGACTGGAACAAGAAATGTTCGGCTGGGATCATGCCGATGCCGCGGCACTCTTGGCGAATCGATGGAGTTTGCCCAAGGACTTTGTGACCTTGATTGCCCAGCACACTCAGCTTGAATCGCTACTTGCCCAAGGCGAATCGGCTCGCGGCGGAGCATGCGTTGCCTTGGCATCGCTGTTGCCATCCTGTAGCGACGATGACTGGAGCGAGAAGGCGGAATTTGTAGCCGGTTACGAGCGATTGACTCAAGGCGACCAAGCAAGCCTGGCGGATCTGTTTATCGATGTCGATGAGAACACCGCTTCGTTCGCTCCGCTACTAAAATTGCCAACGCCCAAACGCACCTTGTCGGGCTATTTGGCCGACTAATGCACGATAAGCTTCCGGGCTTGTCATCGACAGTCGCCGGACGTCTCAGGACGTCCGCGTTCTTTAACATCCGAATTCCCTAGGCCAGAACTTCGCTAAGGCTGCGGTCCGGCCTACGGCTATGACGGAATCCGTCTATTTGCGATCGACCATGAACGTGCCGTTGTCGGCGACGTCAAACATTGGACGGCTGTAACGGCCTGCCCCGCGTGGGCCACCGGGACGATAAACCAATCCGATAGCGATGTTCCATGACTCTTCCTGGTAACCGCCGTTGTTGGTTCCCTCGTTTGGAATCAAGTAGGTTGCTCCGGTCGAAAGAGCCAACTTTTGGCGAAGTGGCAGCGTCATCGTCGTGCCGAGAATGCCATCATCATGATTGGTCCATCCGGCGAACGCGTCCCACGATCCGGCGTTGTGAAGCATACGGCGATAGAAGAATCGGTACTGATCCGTCGACTCGAAGTCGATGCTCGAGATCACGGTGGCTCCTGCTGCGTTGCGGACCAAGGTCGAGGAACTGTCGTCGCCAAGACTGGTCATGAACTGGAATCCATAGACGTGACAGCCGTTTTCTTTCCAGCTCAATTCACCACGCAGTTGGGTCAAGTCGGCTTGGTAGTACCAATCGTCGTTCATGTAGTCGACGACCAACCCGTACTGCAAACCATAATCAACGCGGCGGAAAAATCCGCCCGTGACAAACACTTGATGACGTCGGTCGCTGGTGAATTCGGCACCCGACAGATTGTTCTGAGTCGCTCGCACACCGAGTTGCAGTGACATGTCCCAGCCAAACAACGGTTTCAGCGAACGTCCTTCGTTGAAGCCTTCGTAAAAACCGAAGCTGCCTGATCCAACACGGCTACGACCGTTGCCGCCATCGGTATTGGCAAAGCTGAGCGGGCCTTTGAATCCTTGGACACCGGCGAAAAAGTCGAATCGATGCCAATTGACTCGCAGCAGCGGCAGGAACAATGGATACGTTTGCACGCCACAGCATGAATCGCACCCGCCACCACCACAGCTGTCGCAATAGTTGCCACTGATCGATTCCAGCCCACAGCTGGCGTCGTGGTAACCGATCGATTCCATCCCGCAAACCGGTTCGCCATGGCAACTAGGACATGCCTCGACGCCACATCCGGGATCGCCATATTCGGCGCCACAACCGACTTCATACCCGTAGCCTGGCTCGAACCCACAACCGGGTTCAAAACCACAGCCCGGCTCGACGCCGCAGCTGACTTCGCCACCACAATCGCAAACCGGACCACAGTTGGTACAGCCGCCATCGTAGAATCCGACTTGGCGAATTTGGTCGTCCACCAAAGGTTCGGTGGGCATTTCGTCAATCACGTTGCCGCGAGCCGCTTGCGATACCAACGACCGTCGCTTCGGCATCGGCTTTGCCGATCGCTTGGGTTCCCACATCACTCGCGTCTGCTCCATCGAGGGGCTCGCCGCGGATGAGCGAAGCTGATTCTCGGCTCCCTCGGCATGCGAAAGAAGATGGAGATCATTTGCAAGCAAAGAAGCAAGTGCTACTGCGACAATCGCGGTAGACAACGTTTTCGTGGTTGCTAGCAGAGACCGTGAGATCGGTGACGTTTTCATAACAGCTACTTTTGAGAAAAGTCGTGCGAAGATGGCCGTTCTGGCAGATGCAAGCAATCCGCGTAACGCGATTGCGAGAGCATCTACCGAGACTCCAGTTTTCTTCATCGGCGCGGCATGACCGCTACGATGAGAAAACTTTCTCTAACCGGCACCTTTTCTCTGATCCGTAACTGCTACCAGTCTGCGAGGGGGCCTCGGGATGTTCCCGTCGCATATTGATGCTGCTGGTCGCAAAACGCATCGGTCATCCCAGCCAAGTACTCGCCGACGATCTTTTCAAGTGGATGGTCTTGTTGGCGTTGGCGGAATCGCAGCGGCAGACGATTTGGGTCCTTGATCAATACGTTAAACAGTTCGCTCAAGCGTTTCGCCGCCGAATCTCGAACCGGAATCAAACGAGGATGACGATACACGGCGTTAAACAAGAACGCTTCTAATTCACGGCGTTCAGTGCTGAGCGTCGCGCCGTGATGAAACCGGACTCCCAAGTCACAGATGTCGTTGTGGTGATGCCCCTCGTATTGACGCAGCATCTCGCTGGACACCTCGACCAGCTCACTGACTTGCAGATCGATCAGTTCATGAACCAACGATTGACGCAGTTGATGGATGGGCATGAAGCCTCGTTTGTCTCGAATCAAATCGAGAGCTCGCCGGACAATGGCGAGTTCCGCGAGTTCGTCGATCGAGAGCAGTCCCATTTGCAACGCGTCGTCAACGTCATGAGCGTCATAGGCGATCGAATCGGCCGCGTCGACAAGCTGTACTTCTAGCAGCGGGGCTCGTCCCACGGCCGCTTCGGCCTTGTGAGCTCGCACGTCTTGTCCGGCCAGTGTTTCTCGCGACAGATTCAGTCCCGAAAATTCAACGTATCGCTGCTCGAGTTCGCTGACGATGACTAAGGCAAATTCGTTGTGTGAAAAACCGCCAACGGACGCCATGTGTTCGCTCAGCACATCCTCGCCGCAGTGGCCAAACGGCGGGTGCCCGATGTCGTGCATCAGCGCCAACGCCTCGGTCAAATCTTCGTTCAGCCGCAGTACGCGAGCCATGGTGCGGGCAACCGAGGCGACCTCGAACGTATGCGTCAGCCGGGTGCGATGATAGATCCCCATCTCGCCCGTAAAAACCTGCATCTTGCCGCTTAGTCGCCGGAACGCACTGCTGTGCAGGATTCGGTCGCGATCGCGAGCATAGGGGCCGCGATAAGGATGCGTGGGCTCGGGATACAGACGCCCCTCGGTATCGGCGCTGTGCATCGCATAGCTTGCCAATAGCAGATGTTCGCTCTGGTCGTACAGCCTAAGCCCGTTCAAGGGATGCCTCCGTTCCATTTCGCTCCGTTCGGTTTCGCCCAGTGCGGAGATCGTCTGCAACGTTGCTTGGATCGATTCGATAGGTGCGTTGTCCAACCGCGAAACTTCGGGGGCAAACTGCGAAACTGCGGGGGATTGTACCATGGGCTAGACCGATTCCAATAATGTCAAACAAGTTCGTTAAATTCTGCGGCGTAATCTGCACTGCGTACCTGATTTTTCCGGTTGGTCGAGTCTTTGGGAGCCAAATCTTAGTCGCCTGACGCGTGATCGACCACTCGACAAATATCTTTAGGTTATCCTGCGGCACGTTGGGGGCGGATCCGGCATTTCGCTCTGAAAAAAACTGTAAACCTTTTATCCGACATTCCTTATGAAACGGTTTCTCGCACTCATTCTGTTGGCTCTCGGTCTGTGTACCCGTTCACTCGACGCCCAACAGCCCGACGGAATTCAGCCCGAGGGAATTCAGACCGACTCGATCGCTGATCTGCAAATCATCGATTGTCATACGCACTTTTATGACCCCTCGCGTCCGCAGGGGGTGCCGTGGCCGAACAAGAATTCGTCGCTGTACCGAACCGTTTTGCCACAGCATCTGCGTGCGCTGAAGACCGAACGGCCAATCGATGGGACGGTAATTGTCGAAGCGAGTGCGTGGATCGAAGACAACGATTGGCTATTGGATCTCGCCAAAGACGATCCGTTCATTGTTGGCATTGTGGGACGTTTAGACCCCGCGGCTGACGATTTTGAAGATCAAGTCAAGCGATTTGCCGCCAACCCGCTGTTTCGCGGGATTCGGATCTCTGCCAAACAGCTCAACGAAATGTTGCAAAATGGGACCGCAGCCAAATTGGCGGTGCTCGCTCAGTATGACTTGTCGCTTGATGTGAACGGAGGCATCGATTCGCTCGCGGCGATTTCACAGTTAGCCGGCGAGTTACCTGAGTTGCGAATCGTGCTCAATCACGTTGCCAATGTAGCCATTACGACGGACGCCCCACCGAGCGACTGGGTTGACGGTATCAAAGTTGCTGCTCAGTATCCCAATGTGTATTGCAAGATTTCGGGGTTGGTCGAAGGGGCGGCACGCAGCGGGCAACCGGTTCCCAGCGAGCTGTCGTTTTACCGGCCCTACATCGACGTCGTTTGGAATGCGTTTGGCGACGATCGTGTGATCTACGGTAGCAATTGGCCGGTTTGCGAGCGAGCTGCGGAGTACGCGGTGCTGCAAAAGATCGTGATGCAGTACGCGATGCAAAAAGGCGAAACCGCCACACGAAACTTTTTTGCCGGAAATGCTAAACGAGCCTACAAGTGGATTGAGCGTCGTCCTTGAAAACAAAACCAACAACACGAAAACGCACGACACGTCCGTCCAAGCGTACGCCAAAACCATCATCGAAATCCAAGCGAACTGCATCGCACGATGCCATTCGGATCCGAGGGGCGCGCGAACATAATCTGCAAAACATCGATGTCGAGATTCCTCACAACTCCTTGACCGTGATCACCGGTGTATCGGGCAGCGGCAAAAGTTCGTTGGCGTTTGATACGCTGTTCGCCGAGGGCCAGCGTCAATACATCGATAGCTTGTCGGCGTACGCCAGACAGTTTTTGGACCAGATCCCACGGCCTGATGTGGAATCGATCGATGGGCTGGCACCGACATTGGCGATCGACCAAAAGCCAGGTTCGACCAACGGACGCAGTACCGTCGCCACGATCAGCGAGATCTATGACTATTTGCGGCTGTTGTACGCGCGGGTCGGCGTGCCCCATTGTGCTCACTGCAACTCGGCCATTGCAAAACAGTCGCCCGACGCGATTGTCGATTCGCTGGCGGCGCTCGCTCCGGGAACCAAGTTGGTTGTGATGGCGCCGATGGTGCGGGGCCGCCGCGGGGCGCACCGCGAAGTGTTTGAATCGATCCAACAAGCCGGGCTGGTCCGGGCCCGCGTCGATGGCGAAACCTACTTGCTAGAAGAGGTGCCGGAGCTGGCACCGCGGAAAAATCATACGATCGAAGCGGTCATCGATCGGCTGGTGATTCGTGACGAAGCCGATTCGCGGTTGCGAGATAGCGTGCTGCTTGCACTGCGACTCGGTGGTGGGTTGGCGTCATCGCTCATTCAAGACGATGCCGGCGATTGGCACGAATCGATCTACAGCACCGCGATGGCGTGTGTCGAGTGTGGTGCCAGTTTCGAAGAGATTGAACCGCGGACGTTTAGTTTCAACAGCCCCTATGGTGCCTGCCGAACCTGTGACGGGCTTGGACGTATTGCCGTGGACGATCACACCACCGAGTGTCCCGATTGTCACGGCGGCCGGCTTCGAAAAGAAGCCCTGAGTGTCACGATCAATGGGCTGGGGATTCATCAAGTTTGCGGGATGCCACTCGGAGAGACCGCGGATTGGTTTGCTGGAATCGACAAAACGTTCTCGCCGCTGCACGCTGCCGTTGCGGCACCGATTACCTCTGAAGTCAGCAAGCGGTTGGCATTCCTAAAGCGTGTCGGCGTAACATATCTGACGCTCGATCGATCCGCTGATTCGCTCAGTGGCGGCGAGTTGCAGCGAGTGCGGTTGGCGACCAGCATCGGCAGCGGACTGGTTGGCGTTTGTTATGTCTTGGACGAACCGTCGATCGGTTTACACCCGGCGGATCATGATCAATTGATTCGCTGTATCACCGATCTTCGCGATCAAGGCAATACCGTCGTCGTGGTCGAGCATGACGAAGCGACGATGCGGTCGGCCGATGTGTTGATCGATATGGGCGAAGGTGCCGGTCAACTTGGCGGCAAAATTATCAGCCATGGCACGCCCGCCCACGTCGAAGAGGATCCCAAAAGTTTGACAGGCCAATATCTCTCGGGGGCGAAAAGCGTCCCGGTGCCTGATGAACGCCGCCAACCTGTCGAAGGTCAGTGGCTGACGCTCCGCGACGTCCAGACTCATAACTTAAAAAAGGTCACTGCGAAATTTCCGGTTGGACTGTTCATCGGCGTCAGCGGGGTGTCCGGCAGCGGCAAAAGCTCGTTGGTCAATGACACCTTGGCTCCCGCGGTGGCCGATTACCTGGGGCTGAAATCCGAGACGCCGGGACCGCACGGCGGAATCACCGGCGTCGAGTATCTCGACAAGATGATCGCGATTGACCAATCGCCGATCGGCCGCAGTCCTCGCAGTTGCCCGGCGACCTATTCGGGCGTCTTGGACGAGGTACGCAAAGTTTTTGCCGCCACGCGAGAAGCAAAAACGCGTGGGTTCAACTCCAGTCGATTCAGTTTCAATTCGGCCGCAGGACGTTGCGAGCTTTGCAAAGGTCTCGGCGTGGAACGGATTGAGATGAATTTTCTCAGTGATTTGTTTGTCACTTGCACGCGGTGCGGTGGCAAACGGTTCAATCGGCAAACCTTGCAAGTGCGTTTCAAAGGGGCCTCGGTCGCCGATGTGTTGGCGATGAGTATTGATGAGGCAGCGGCGTTCTTCGAGAACGTCCCGCGGATTCATCGTCAACTCGCTTCACTGCAAGCGGTAGGGCTGGGCTATCTCGGGCTCGGACAATCGAGCACGACACTCAGCGGTGGCGAGGCCCAGCGGATTAAACTCGGTACGGAACTCGCCCGTGTTTCCACCGGGCGAACACTGTATTTGTTGGATGAACCGACGACCGGTTTGCATTTCCAAGACATCGAGCGGTTGGTACAAGTGCTGCAGCGGCTGGTCGATGCCGGGAACACCGTGATCGTGATCGAGCATCAATTCGACTTGTTAGCCGCATGTGATTGGATCATCGACGTTGGACCAAGCGGTGGAGTCGGAGGCGGCGAAATTGTCGCCCAGGGCCCTCCCGAATTAATCGCCGAATCGGAAAAGGGAGCCACCGCTCCCTACTTGGCCGCCGTGTTGGAAAAAGCAGCCCGTGATTGGTAAAGGCAGTGTAACTGCTCACTCGTTATAATTGCAAACATGGATTGTGATCTGATGACGAGTATCCCTGAGTGGATCATCGAGTACCCCGAAACCAATGCTGTCTTTGACGAACTTGGACTCGATACAAGCTGCGCTGGCAAATCGCTTCAGTATGTTTGTCACCACTGCGGGCTCAGTCCTCAAGCAGTGCTGTCGCGATTGCAGCAAGTGATCGATCATCGCGAGGGAAATGATTGACCTCGGCGGAGGTTCGTTCTAGGATCGTGCAAAGCGGTAGCAAATTAGCATCTTTCTTATTCGATAACGCGATGAAACTGACCACGCAGACCGATTATGCGTTGCGAACGCTGATGTATTTGGCATCGCGTACGTCGCGAGCGAAGGTGGCGGATGTCGCGTCGCTGTTTGGCATTTCGATCAACCATGTTGCCAAAGCGGTCAACCTGCTATCGCGATTGGGTTACATTCGCAGCGTACGTGGAATCGGCGGTGGTATTGAATTGGCGATGCAGCCCGAGGAAATTCAGCTTGGCAAAGTGATCCAGCAAGTCGAAGGCGACGTGCACCTGTTGGCGTGTGTCGGCAGCGATGAGAGCTGTGTGATCCATTCCTTTTGCAAGCTGAAGGGCGTTCTTGCGGAAGCAGAACGAGTCCAGTTGGAATATTTGAACGGTGTTTCTCTTGCCGACGTCGTGCCGACGCCTCGCCAGCTTAGCCAAGTTCAGTCGCGCTGAGAGTCGCCCGCCAGTCGCTTCTGCTCGTCGGGCTGAACATTCTTTTCGACCCGGTTATTAAGCGTTGTTTTCCAGCTCGGTGATAGCGTGGGGACGGCCGCCAGTTTGGCGGCGGCATCGCGATCCTGTTTGTCGTGATGCATCACTTGATTCGCTGCCGCGACAGTCCACTGCGGTTCTGGACGCTCGACCAATGTCATCTCCATTCCCTGCTGAACCGTGCCTTCGACAAGGACTCGAAAATACCACCCGGTGCGACCGGTTTGTTGGACCTGCAACGCCAGCGTTTTGATGTCCCATCGGCGAGCTAATTTCCAGCAGGGTTGCCGAGGCTGCGAGACCTGGACCGTGGCTTCGCCGATCGTCCATACGTCTCCAATGCAAAAGTCCGCCTCGGTGACACCCGCGATCGTAAAGTTCTCGCCAAACGCACCCCAATTCAAATCAGGGATTTGCAGCGTTGTTCGCCAGTCGGGGTAGTGGTCGGCCGGGTAGACGCACACGGCCTTGTGGGGACCTCCATGGTGCTCCAGATCCGCTTGTTCGTCTCCGTCAAGATTCGTGGACCCCAGCCACAGGGGTTCGCTGATCGATTGCTTTAAGAACCCGGAAACCCAGGGCTTCTCGGTTCCAAGCGTTTGCGGCCGACCCACGTTGATAGAGACGATTGTTGGCACTGGCTAATCTCGCGGTGATGCAGTGGATTCTTAGACCCGGTCCGACGGTCCGTAGTGCTTTGGCATCAAGGCGAGACACGAATCGGCATCGCAATCAGCAGACCCGCCGTCCTGTCCTCGGTGCTCTTGCGATGTTTAACATGGCATTTTAAACATTGAGAAGCAAGCCGGATCGATCCGGCAAAACGGTAGCGGTCCGCTTCGACCGCTTCATGATAATTTTGCTTTTTACGGAGTGCTTTCACGGCAGCCTTCTCGAAGTCGTCCTCCGGTTGATGATCCACGTTCACCACATCGGTGTCGACAATCAACCACTTCAGTTCAATGTTGTAGTGGGTCGCCAATTCATGGAACACGTCCTCGAGTGATGCCGATGGAATCGCATGCGCCTCGTCTTCGTCAAAGAAATCGCGATGAACAATCTGCAGCGTGCCGTGGATCGTTTCGTGCAACAGCCGAGCACGCGCGCGGGCTTCGGCGAGACTCGTCGGTGGTGCCAGAGTGTCTGCGGACATGTCGGTCTGTCCACTTTTCTCAGGTCCGCTGTTGGCGTCCTGCGGCGTTTCCTCGGCTCGCAGCGTCAGCAGCGACGTGAGGAAAATGCCTAGGGAAAGGACGATCAGAAATCGAGGTCTCATTGCGTTCTCGTCAGGTGGGAATGCCGAGACAGCGAGAGCTCACGGCATCAAGGGAGGTGGGAAATGGGCAGCCGATTTTTGTAGGAAGGCGATTCAGTCGATAGGGACGGTGTAGCTGATCGCTCCGATCGGTTCACCCGTTTTGACATCTTCGTAGTGAGCATGACACATCACGCATTTTTGCATCACGACCGGTACCGGTGTTAACGCTCGCAAGTAATGTTTGCCATCGCGTGTCACAACTTCGTCAACCGTCTTCGCGCCGGCCTTCAGTTTTTTGATTCCCTCTTTCTCGAAGGTGTCCTTGGCGACGTTTTCAGATTCATAGGGATCGCCGGTGGCATCGATCAACCGTATGGTTTTGTCGCTATCGTCCGAGATTTTTTTGAACAACAATACCGCGGCGCTGCCTGCGGCAAAGTCGTCATCATCGTTGACGTATTTGTCAGTCACCATCACGATGGTTTGCTTAAAAATATTGTCGAGCATCTGCACGGTTCGGCGAGACCGCTCTACCGCAGCCTTGTTCGGGCTCGCCTTCGCAACACGCTCTTCCGCATTTGCGTGCGAAAGGTTCCCAGACTGGACGGTGGTGATCAGTGCGACGACGATTCCAACGAAACCGATAACAAGAGCATGATGTTTCATCTTATTTTCTCCGGTTGATTCCTGGCGGTTAGCAGTATCCACCTCTAAAGATGCGGATTTAATGCATCTTTTGTAGGTATCACCTACGCCAAAGTCAACTCAATTCACATCGATTCGTCTTTTACGCTAGTCACGGTGTATCCGCGTGCGTTTGTATGACAGCGATACTAGTCGCTTGATGTCGCGTTCGTTGTGGGGGCCGAGTCGTTGACCGTCGTTTCCTCCAGCACGGTTGCCGAGCGCACGAACGAGATGCCTTGCGTGTTGCTGGTGTCGATCATGACCGTCTCGACCACAGGCGTGTTGACGGGTTGTCCCGCATTCCACTCGACAATGAAACTGGCTCCGCTGCCACCACTCTTGTCTTTTTGTTCGATGACAAATTCGGTGGACGCCAACGGTCCGAGCTGAAGCGGCTTTTCGACCAGCGATCGACGCTCCTTCCCACTGGTGTCGTAGTAACGCACCGAGGTCAATGCGATGTCATTCTTTCGATCGGTGTTGCGTACCGATAGCGTGACAGTCAGCAGTCGAGGTTCGCCACTTTGATGATAGATGTGCGAGTAGGCAGGGGCATACAACGTTTGCCCTTGGACCGGATGCCACGGCAGTGCGTCGAGGTCCGTTCTTGCTGCGTCGCGAGTTCCCGGTTCGAGAAATTGAATTTCGTCTTCGATCGCCTCGAATCGCATTTCCAAGAATAACGTCAGCGCAACGATGGGGATGACCACGGTTAAAAACACGATCAGTTTGAAGTTCCGCATCATCTTGTCGGAATCGTCTTCATTGGGTTTCGGCATTTTCGGGCTCCATCTCGCGAGGACTGTCCAGCGGCGCGATAAAAGGGGGCGACGTGCTGAAGCATCGCAGCAGCACGTTTGGGTTCCTATGATTGTACCGCGTGATCCGCAGCGACAAACGGTTCGCAATGGCCTAAGCCGCCGTAATCTTTAGTCCGATGATTCCCAGAATGACGACTCCGATACAAGCGATTCGCATGGGAGATGCCGATTCACCAAGCAGGATGATTCCCAGAATTGCGGTCCCCACCGCTCCGATCCCCGTCCAAATGGCATATCCCGTTCCAATGGGAATGTCCTTGATCGCAATCGCCAAGCAATAAAAGCTGGCAATCATCGTCAGGATCGTCAATACGCTTGGTCCTACTCGCGACCAACCCTCGGTGTACTTCAATCCAATCGCCCAGCCGATTTCTAAAAGACCCGCGATGACGAGAAAAATCCATGACATGTTTGTGTTGACTTCCTGCGTTGGTGATGGCTTGCGTTTGTAGAGAGGATGCACAATCTGCGGTCTCACCCGCCGATCGGAGGAACGTCGCTTCCTGCTCGCGTTTTCCTGCTCGCGTCTTCCTGCTCTTCACCGGGCCCCCGGTTGCGAGACTACGCCGTTACGAGACTTCACGCAGCGGGATAATGGGGTTGGTCGATTCAAGCAATTGTTGCATCGTGACTCCGGCAAACGCGGCCTGAGTCGCTTCGTAGGCGCGATCCAGTTCGGCATGCAGCGGGCACAGCGAGGTGTGTGATTTTAGGCCCAGCGGGCAGGCGTTGATTCGCTCCAGCGGCGCGACGGCATTGACCACGTCCAAAATCGTAATCTCCGCCGGTTCTTTCGCCAATTCATAGCCACCGCCAGGGCCGCTGCGTGAACGGACCAATCCGGCCGCCGCTAGGTCTTGCAAGACTCGATTGAGATAGCGACGAGGCACCTTGGTTTGTTCCGCCAAAATGTCCGCCGAAGAAGGTTGTCCAATCCGAGCGCCCAAACATGTCACCGCTCGCAGAGCGTATTCGGCTGTTTTGGAAAGCATGGGGGGAACCTCAATGGATCGGAATGCAGCGGGGGGAGGGGCGGGAAAAGGATATTCCTTAGCCCCAAAGCATAGACGAGGCAACGAAACCGTCTACCGGCTCACGAAAGGGTTGAACCTTAACCCTCTCAAGGAATACCCCTTTTCCGACATTTTGCCCACGCTCGCCGGAAAATCGTGACTCGCAAAACATACACCTTGACGTGCACGATTAAATCTGTACCTTTTTGTGTATGAAATGAGTCTAGCCTCTCCGCCGTGTGTCGGCAACCTTCCCCCCACCCCGTTGTGCCAGGACATCCAGCCCATGTTGAGTGACAAAACCATCCAAATTGTCAAAGCGATTACCCCTTTGGTGGCCGCCAATGCGGAAACGATTACGCGCCGCTTCTACACCCGGATGTTTGAAGGCAATCCTGAGGTCAAAGCCTTTTTCAACCAAGCTCACCAACATTCCGGCGGCCAGCAAAAAGCGTTAGCCGGAGCGATCTGTGCCTACTTCTCTCATATCGATAATCCCGCCGTGCTGATGCCGGCAGTCGAATTGATCGCTCAAAAACATTGCTCGCTGGGGATCAAAGCCGAGCATTACCCCATCGTCGGAGAGCATTTGCTCGGCGCAATCAAAGACGTGATGGGCGACGCGGCGACCGACGAGATCATCGACGCGGTGGCCGAAGCGTATCAGTTTTTGGCGGACATCTTCATTGGCCGTGAGGGGGCGATCTATGAAGAGCAGCAGTCCGCTCCGGGCGGCTGGAACGGTTACCGCAGCTTCGTGGTCGATCGCAAGGTTCCCGAGAGCGATGAAGTGATGTCGTTCTATCTGCGTCCGGAGGACCAAGGCCCGTTGCCGCCGTTTCGACCAGGCCAATACATTACCGTCCACATTGAACACCCCACCACACCGACGTCGCCTCGCAATTACAGTTTGTCCGAGCGTCCGGGCGTCGAGCATTTCCGCATCAGCGTCAAACGCGAACAAGCACTTTCGCCCGATGCGCCCCACGGGTTAATCTCGAATCATTTGCACGATGAAATCCAACCCGGCCATGTCGTCAAAGTGGGACCACCGTGTGGCGAGTTCACCATCCATCCCGAGACCGCGACGTCGGGACGTCCGGTGGTATTGTTGGCGGGCGGGATCGGAGTCACACCGCTGTTGTCGATGGCCAAGTCCATTGTGCACGCCAATCCCGAAGCGTCGATCTATTTTCTGCAGGCCGCCCGCAACAGTCGGGTGCACGCGTTTGCCGACGAGATCGGAAATCTGGCCTCACTCAGCCCCAATATGCACACGCGAGTCCTGTACGACGCGCCGCTCGAAGGGGATCTGCAAAGCAAGAAGTTTGACGGTGTCGGATTTATCACGACCGAGCTGTTGCGTGAGTGGACGCCGTACGAAGACGCCGATTTTTACTTCTGTGGCCCCAAGCCCTTCATGCAGGCCGTCCACGCCTGTTTGCAAGAATTGGGCGTCGATGAAACTCGCGTCCGCTACGAATTCTTCGGCCCCAAAGAAGAACTGCAGCAACCCATCGCAAAAGTGGGATAGGCTGCTAGCCTGTCATCATTATGGTTCACCCTCTTCCCTCATCCAATCTTTGACTGAACTAAGCAGCTCGAGATCCGCCATTTGATGCAATGATCGGAACCGACGGCGTTAGCCGGTATATACCTAGCCACCAACTCAGAGGATCCAATCATGGCAATCCAACACGCGAAACCAGGTGAAGTGTTTGACGTCGGCCCTTTGGGCGACGCCATCGCGAACACAAAAACATCGACGCTATTGAAGACCGAGGCCTTCGAAGTGTTGCGATTGAACCTACCTGCGGGAAAAGTCATCGCCGAGCACAAAGCACGAGGAGAGATCTCGGTCCAGTGCATCGAAGGCCGCGTGATCTTTACCGCGATGGACAACGCGAATGAATTGACCGCTGGCAAAATGCTGTTTTTGTCGGCCGCCGAGCCTCATGCGGTTCAGGCACTGGAGGATTCGTCGTTACTGGTCACCCTGATCTTGGGCAAAAAATAGCTCGCCAACGCCGTGATGCCTTCACTCCGCTCGCTTGCGTTGTTGTCTTATTCCCGCGTTTGCTCGAGAAACTCTTTCAAAACCACTGCGTTGTTATGTGCTTCGTCCTTCGCGGCGTACAGCAACACGACGGATTGTTTCTCGGCTGTTTCCAGTAGCGAATTGATCAAATCCCGATTGGCTTTGAGTTCCTTTTTGTATCGCTCTCGGAACTCGTCCCACTTGTCCACGTCGTGATCGAACCATTTGCGAAGTTTGTCACTCGGCGCGATTTCCTTCAACCAATCGTCGAGTTTCAAGTCTTCTTTCTTGACTCCTCGCGGCCACAATCGATCGACCAAGACACGGTATCCCTTCGCGGATTTCGGCGAATCATAGACACGAGCAATCTCAATCGTCGGTGTTTGTTTCGACATCGAATCCTCCTGGCGGTTTCGCGGCAAGTTTGTTTAACAGTAGGTGAAAGTAGATCAGTCCTGCGAAACGCTGCCAACGCTGAAGCAGGTTGGCAACCCCGTCATAATCAAGTGTCTCAGTCACTTCTAACCACGCTTGCAAATTATTGCGTCCACCGACATCATCACCGGGAAAGACGTGCAGTCGGCCCAGACCACGCAGCATCGCGTACTCGGCCGACCAACGACCGATCCCGCGAAATTGGCATAATGCGGCCACGCAATCTTCGTCCGATAGAGGCTCGAATTGTGTGTAACTCAGTTCACCTCGACGAGCGACTTCGGCAAGGTTCAGTAGCGCCGTCGCTTTCTGTCGACTGAATCCAATCTGCCGCAATTGCTCGACTTCCACACCGTAAAGTGCTTTCGCCTCTGGGAATGCAAATCGGCGAAACGGCGTCGTGTCAAACGGTTGTCCGTAATGCTCGGCAAAGCGATTGAGCAGCTGGATTCCTGACGCCAAAGAAACTTGCTGGCACGCGATCGCATTGCACAAGCATTCAAACAACGACGCATAGCGTGGAGGCTTCATGCCGACGAACGGTTGGGCCAGCTTCTGCAACTGCCGATGCTCAGCCGCCAATTGATAAAAGTCCGTCAGTTCAATGTCGATCCCAAGCAACCGCGTCAGAGTCGCGGTTAACTGCTTCTGTAATCCTGGAAACGGCGCGTCGGTATGGGCGGTGACGTACAGCCGTGGCGTCTCTCGGCGGCCACGTTGCCGAATTTCCACCAAGACAGCTTGGTCCCGCACCACGAGTACGCGGCGATAAACATCACCATCCCAATCATCGATGATGTTTTCGGGGCGTCGACGCAGCGTCCAAACGGCAAGGTCCAATCGGTACGGAGGCTTGGGTTTCAGAGTGAACGTAATCAGCAGAACCGCTCCCAAAAAGGTGATTTGGCAAACACGAATCTTTTTTATGTAACCGATCGTTCATTGTTGACTCTGTAAGAGTGATTGCCAAATGAATCTTTCACTTTGCCACATTACCCAGGAGGGTTTTTCGGATGTCTGAGCAGCAAAACAACGCGTTGTCGTCGATCTACTTGCCACTTCGCTTGGCTTACGGACTGGTTCCGTTACTGGCGGGACTCGACAAATTCGTCGGAATTCTTGCCGACTGGGAGGCTTATTTGCCTCGCTTTGCCGCCGATATTTTGCCGGTGACTCCGGCGATGTTTATGATGATCGTAGGCGTGGTCGAGATCGTCGCGGGGCTGGCGGTGTTGACCGTGCTGACACGATTAGGTGCCTACATCGTGATGGCATGGCTGGTGTTAATTTCCGTCGCGGTCGTCTTGTCAGGCCACTATGACATCGCCGTGCGTGATCTTGTGATGGCGATTGGTGCCTATGTTCTGGGTCAAGTCGCAGGTCTTCGCGGCGAAGGGTGGTTGCCAGGAACCACGGTCAATGAAGGAGTGCCAACCCATGCAACGACAACCTAGATTTTCGATTCGCGGTCACTCGCTCGATCGCTCCGGCGTTCATTCGAGTGATGACAAACGTTTGGATGCAGAGTCGTTTTCGGACGCCTCGCCAACGGTGGATGAATTGTCCGACAAAACGATCGTTGACCGCGTCAAGTCGGGCGATCTTGCTGCGTTTGAATTGATTATGCGTCGATATAATCAACGCATTTTTCGGGTCGTGCGAGGGATCGTCGATGATGACGATGAAGCGGATGATGTCGTCCAAGAGGCATACGTGCGAGCGTACGAACATCTCGATCAATTTTCGGGCCGATCAAAGTTCTCGACCTGGCTGACCAAGATTGCGGTCTACGAAGCAACCGGGCGTCGCAAACGTCGCCGCCGAGTTCAGTTGTTTGATCCCCATGAACCAACGGCTGGATCGATCGCTCGGCACTCGACAATGCAAGACGGTGTGGATCATATGAGTACGAGTGAGCTTTCGAGGGTACTGCGGGAATCCATCGATGCATTGCCCGAAGCGTTGCGAGTCGTCTTTATGATGCGAGCGGTCGAGGGGCTCAGTACCGAGGAAACTGCGGAGTGTTTGTCAGTAACCGAGTCCAACGTCAAAATCCGCCTGTACCGCGCCCGAGCCCGTTTACGAAAGCGAATTGACCGTGAACTGGGAAAAGAATCTCGCCAGTTGTATCAGTTTGATGGTCGGCGATGTGACCAGATCGTGCGGGGCGTGCTGTCGCGAATCACGAGAGTCGCCGAATAAATCACGAGAATTGCCGAATAATGCGTGGATCGATCACGGTTACAGCTCGTCGCCTTTTGCTTCGCAACCGTTGCGTCTGTAAGTGCACTTTCGCCGCGTGAAAGGCAGCGTTGCGATTCGCCGATTGACGCTGCATTGTGCACTATCGCGCATATTCCCCAATTAGAGGTGTGCACTTGCTGTAAAGATAGTGTGGTCAACCAAGCTTCGCCTGCGATGCGAGCCAATCTGGTGTCGTCGTGAGTGGGGATCCGATGAAAAGGTTAACACACCTTTCGCAATGGATTGCAAAGAATGACCAGCAAGAAATGCCGACGCGCTGTCGGTTCGTCTGTCTTACCGATGTTCCTCGTTTTACTCGCGACGGTCGGTTTGAGCGAGACAACGGTTTCGGCCCAGCAATACGCTCCGTCGCCTGGATTTGGCGATGCTGCATGTGATGAGTCTGGCCATTGTAATGCAGCGGTCAGCGGGCACCGATTACCGCCGAACTGGTTCAACACGCCTCATACGCCGTTGGATTCGACCGTTTATGGTGCACCCCGCCGAGCGGTGGCTCAGCCTTCGCAGTGCCAACCAGGTTACACGTCGGCGGCAACCGTCTGCACACCTGCACCTGCGGCTCGTAGCGGAGCCTTGTTGGGCGGATTCGAATTCATGTGGATGCGAGCCCATTTTGACCAGAACGTGGCGATGATTATTGACCCGCCGGTGGGAAACACATTGGTGCCGTTCAGCTACGACTATGAACTTTCACCTCGTGTTTGGTTGGGTTGGCAGTCGCTGAAGAGTGGCGGTGGATTTCGGGCGACTTACTTTCGCTTTGACGAGCAAGCCAATACCGAAGCGGTGACCGCGGTCACCGGCTCGACTCCGGTGTTCGTGTACGTTTACGGTGCTGGCGGCAATTTGTCGCGGAACGCTCAGGCTCAAGTCGGTGAGACGTTGACGTCGACTCACGAGTTGAATCTTCAAGCACTTGATCTGGAGGCAACGCAGCAGTTTCATTGGAATTCGCTGCAGGGAACTCTCGGCGGTGGCGTGCGAATCGCTAGTATCAAGCAATACATGCGTGGCGATGTTCGCGATGCCGGTGGCGTGCTGCAAGAATCGGTCAGCAATGATTTGGATGTCCAGGGCGCCGGTCCGACGGCATCGCTGCAGCTGCGACGCGGGATCGGCGGCAGCCGACTTGGGGTGTACGGCGGCCTTCGTGGCTCGTTATTGATGAGCGAGACCACGCAAAAGATTTACGAAATGAAAAACGTCTTCACCACCGAGCTCGAGGATGCCGCGATACACCGCGAAGTCATCACCGCGATGGAGATGTCGCTGGGTTTACAGTGGAATCAATCACTCGGTCGACACTCGGCCTGGTTTGCCCGAGCCGCTTACGAAGGCCAAGCATGGTTTGACGCCGGAGGCCCCGTCGATTCATCGAGTACCATCTCGCTGGACGCCATCACCTTCGCCCTCGGATTGCAGTACTAGGCCCGCAAAGCTCAAGCGAAGAGAAATGGCGATGTGAGACATTTCTCTTTTAGGGTTTGTGCATTTCTTAGCGTAGCGGAAGTCGTCAAGACTTTCGATTCACCGCCGGTGCTCCCCGAAACTCTCGACGAGTTCCGCTACGGAAAACTTCCACCTACTTGCGGTGCACTAGGCTTCGCTGGTGTTGTCTGGGTCGCTGCGTTTGAATCCGGGACTCAGCAGTTGGACGGCGTCGTAGGCAGCGTGAGCGGCGATGGGGATCAGCAGATTATCGGTCCAAAGCAGTAACGCGCCAAAGTACAGCCCCATCGCGGCGGCCAATACGACGTACAGCCGTGTGATCGGATGGACCATTCCAAATGCGATCGATGATCCGATCAGCGCTGCACCCCATTCCACCGGGCTGGGCGACGCATCGGCGCCACCGATGTGGGCAAGCCAAGGCAGCAGCCAGCCTCGAAACAGCAGCTCTTCGCCCACTCCGGCGCAAAGACTGATCACGACCAATTCGGCACGCCCGAGACTCAGCAGCGTGCGGATCATGCCGTCATCGCTGAGCCGTTCCAGTTCGCGAACCGGTTCCCAGGGGATCTTGCGAATCAACGCGATGACCAACAGCATTGGGACCGCTGCGGCACAGCCGTATGCCAGCCCCGAACCAATGGTTCGCAGATTTTCGAATCCGCCTTCGGGAATCATTGCTCGCGGGTCGGGGCCGAGGGCCCATCCCAGTAGAAGTGCCAGCAGCCCGAGCGCCGACTCAAAGATCACTGCCGTCAAAAACAGGTCATTGGGCGACTGGTCGAGCGTTTCTTCGTGTTCATCCATACCGAAAGCGTACGCGGCGGGTGCGTTTTCGGCACCCCCGGATGCGGGAATTCCGTCAAGAATGCGGCTGAATGCTGGGGTTCGGCCGCTGAGGCGTTTTGGCTACGACGTCTCGGGACAGCGGACGTGGCAAGCAGCCGCGTGAGCTTGATCGCCCAGATTCGGACGTATTTCACGGCATTTCTGTTCGGCAATCCAGCATCGATCGACAAATGCACAGCCCGGATATTGGCGATCCGGCGAAGGAACTTCGCCTTCGAGCACGATTCGGTCCCGTTTCGCAGCCACCACCGGGTCCGGCACCGGAACCGCCGATAGCAATGCTTCGGTATAAGGATGAGTCGGTGATCGATACAAGTCGGCCGCGTCCGCAAGCTCGACCATTCGCCCCAAATACATCACTCCGACGCGGGTCGCGATGTGCCGAACGACACTCAAGTCATGGGCGATGAACAAGTACGACAGCCCAAGTCGCTGTTGCAATTCCATCAACAAGTTGATGATCTGGGCCTGGATCGAAACATCCAATGCAGAAACAGGTTCGTCGCACAGAATCAACTTGGGCTCGACCGCGAGGGCTCGAGCGATCCCAATCCGCTGACGTTGGCCACCACTGAATTCATGCGGATACCGATTCAGGAATCGTGGGTTCAACCCGACCAATTCCATCAAACGAATCACTTCGAGTTTGCGATCACGTCCTTGGGCCAAGTTGTGCACCACCAGTGGTTCGCCAATGATGCCGCCTACGGTCATGCGTGGGTTTAGCGACGCGAATGGATCTTGAAATACCATTTGGACTTGTCGGCGAAATGGCAGCATCTCACGGTCACGAAGTCCCGTGATATCCGATCCGTTCAGCCGGATGGTCCCGGCGGTGGGGGGCACCAAGCCGATGATGGCACGCGCGGTGGTTGATTTTCCGCAGCCCGATTCACCCACTAGCCCCAGCGTCTCGCCTTCTTTGATTTGAAACGAGATGTCGTCGACGGCGCGGATTACACCTCGTTCGGGTCGGAACAGTGATCCGCGACTAAACGGAAAGTGAACCTTCAGATTCTGGACATCTAGCAATGGACTTTGGCTCATTGGGTCACCTCATAATCGCGAGGCGTCGCGTTTTCAACATCGACGATGCATGCCGCCAATCGGCCTTCGCCCGCAGGTGCAAGCGGTGGATCGATAGTGGCACATTTGTCAATCGAGTAAGGGCATCGAGCACGAAAGGAGCATCCCGCAGGGACGCGTGCCATGTCCGGCGGCTGACCAGGGATCGCTTGCAGCAAGTCACTTTGCTCTTGATCAAATCGAGGCAACGAATTTAACAATCCCAACGTGTAAGGATGTTTCGGCTGTGCAAACAAATCGTTCACCGAAGCCTTCTCGACCACGCGGCCGGCATACATCACCAAGACGCGGTGACAAACGCCGGCGACGACGCCTAGATCATGCGTGATTAACAAAATACTGGTGCCTCGACGTTTCTGAAGATCGGCCAGCAGATCCAAAATCTGAGCCTGGATCGTCACGTCCAGTGCCGTCGTCGGCTCATCGGCAATCAATACGTCGGGCTCACACGACAATGCCATCGCGATCATCACGCGTTGCCGCATCCCGCCACTGAATTGATGCGGGTAATCTCGCAATCGTTTCGCGGGCGAGCTAATCCCGACAAGCTCGAGCATCTCGACGGCGCGACTGCGAGCTTGTTTTTTGGTCAGCCCCAAGTGCAACTGCGTGATCTCGCACAACTGTTGCTCGATCGTCATCAGCGGATTCAGCGCCGTCATCGGATCTTGAAAGATCATCGCGATCTTTCGGCCTCGGATCGTTCGCAATTGTGATTCGTTCATCTTCAGCAGATCGCGACCGCCGTAGATTGCCGAGCCGCCATCGATGCGTCCCGGCGGTTTCGGGACCAGTCCCATCAGCGCCAGGTTGGTCACGCTTTTGCCGCTGCCGCTTTCGCCGACAATCCCCACGGTTTCGCCGGGACCAATGTCAAACGACACGCCACGAACCGCGCGAACGATGCCGTCGTCGGTTTTAAAGCTGACCTGTAAATTTTCGACCGAAAGGATCGGTGAATCGTTGGATTCGGGCATCAAATCTAAACTCTGTCTGAAAAGGGGTCTGACCCTCTCTGAAATGGTAGTGTCATAAAAAGTGGATTGCTCTCTGCAAAGGGTCAGACCCCTTTTCGGACCGCATCTAGTCCCGGTTTTTCATACGTGGATCCAGTGCGTCACGAAGTCCGTCACCGAGAAAATTCAACGCAAACAAAGTCGACGCAAGCGAGAGGCCAGGGAAAACCACGACCCACCAAAACAACTTCACGCTCGAAAGGGCTTCCACGCCATCGTTTAGTAGCAGCCCCCACGAAACATCGGGTGGGGCAACGCCAAGACCGAGGAACGACAAGAAGGCTTCGAACAACATCACCGAGGGAATCGTTAGCGTCAGATAGACGATCACGATCCCCAGTACATTAGGCACTAGATGGCGAAAGATGATCCGTGGTGGGGATGCCCCCACGGTTCGCGCCGACTCGACAAATTGTTCATGGCGAAGCGATAGGATCTGGCCCCGAACCACTCGCGACATCGTCAGCCAGTAGATCGCTCCGATGATGATGTAAAAGATCGTGATCTGGTCGATTCCAATTCCGTCAAGCTTTTTCTTGACGCTGTCTTCGCCCAAAAACGTGACCAGGAAGATGACGACAAAGATAAACGGGATCGAGTACATCATGTCGACGATTCGCATCATGATCGCATCGATCCAGCCGCCGAAATAACCCGCGATCGCGCCGTAGCTGACTCCGATCAACAAACTAACCAATGTCGCGACGATCCCAACGATCAACGACACTCGGGCGCCCCAAAAGACACGCGCCAAGAGATCGCGGCCAAGGATGTCGGTGCCGAAAATGCTGGGGATCGCATAGTCGCCAAACAGGGCCACGCGAGCTCGGGTGAGTTGCCAGGAAACCGGGCCGAGCTCGTTCCAAAGCTGGTTAAAGGGGTGTTCGACTTGGTAGCGTTCGTCGATCGCAAGGATCAGCTTTGTTTGTTCCTTTAGATCCGTTGTGGCATCAAGCTGTTGCTGTAGCTCGGCGATCTCGGCATTGAATGCCGCCAATTCGCTGGTCAAGCGTCCGTCAGCAAACTTCAATCCCTCGCGGCCGCCCATGACCACGGTTTGCAGATTGGGTGACAAGAACCGGCGGTTGTTCAAATCTTTGTCGATCGGGCTTTGCAGCGGCAACAATGGGGTCAGCAGCGCCAACAACGCCAACACGACCAGGAATGCCATCGACGCCATTGCAGTTCGCTTGCGACGCAGCCGTTTCCACGCGTCTTGCCAAAGCGAAACGCCACGGATTTCTTTCGATTCATCGAGTAACTTTTCAAGCAACTCGCGATCGAGTTCTTTTTTGTTCGGGGCACTCATTGCAGTTTCACCCGTGGATCGATGATGGAGTACGAAATGTCCACAAGCGAATTCATGATGAACAAGATAACGGTGTAAGTGAGGACCATGCCCATCGCGAGTGTGTAATCACGCTGGGTCGCGGCATAGATAAAGTGGCTACCCATGCCTGGCAAGGCAAAGATTTTTTCCAGTACCAACGATCCCGTCAAAACGCTGGCGGTTGCGGGTCCGAGATACGAAACAACGGGCAACATCGCACCCGGCAAAACATGCCGCGTGATCACGGTGTGTCGTGGCAAACCTTTGGCAAATGCCGTTCGCACGTGATCGCGAGTCATCACTTCTAACATTCCGGCACGCGTCAGCCGCGCGATGTACGCGGCCACCGGAGCGCCTAAACAGAGTGCCGGCAGCGCCACTTGCCGTAGCGTGCCCCAGCCCCCTGCGGGAAAGATTTGGATTCCGAACACAAAGAGCAGAATCGCCAAACTGGCAAGCACAAAGTTCGGTATCGCGATCCCCAGCACCGCAGCTGCCATCATGCTCACATCGGCAAACGAACCACGATAGACCGCCGAGACCACTCCCGCCGAAACGCCCAAGACAATGGCGAACACCAAGGCAAAGATCGCCAGCGATGCCGAGACGGGAAAACCTTCGGCGAGCACTTGGTTGACACTGTAATCCTCTAACCGGATACACCAACCCAGGTCAAATCGCGTGACAATTCCCACCAGATAATCGACATATTGTTCTATTGGCGGAGCGTCCAGGTTATAGCGTGCCTTCAGCTGCCGCTCGATTGCCGGCGGCACATTGCGTTCGCTGCTGAACGGGTTGCCCGGAACGCTGCGCATCAACACAAACGAGACGCTGTAGACAATCCACAACGTGATCAGCATCCAGCCGAATCGTTTGATGATGTAGCTAAGTAAATCTCGCATGCAAATCCTTTGTGGACCTTCTTACTTTCGATACTCGAGCAAATTCAGAGGATGTAAATCCTGGGCACTTGGAAAGAACCCTTTGACGTTGGGTTTGACCATATTGATCGAGGTGTAGAAATAGATCGGAATCACCGGCATCTCATCGACCCAGATCTGTTCGGCTCGCTGCAGCAATTTCATTCGTTTCGCCGGGTCGCCCTCGCGAGCCGAATCGGCAATCAATTGGTCGTACTCTTTGTTGCTCCAATTGGTGCTGTTCTGAGGCCCGTCGGTGACCCACATATCCAGGAACGTATTGGGGTCGGGGTAATCCGCAATCCAGCCCGCTCGGGCGATGTCGTAATCTTTTTGCTGCGTCTTGTCCAAAAAACTGCCCCACTCCATGTTTTGCAGTTCAATTTTGACGTTCAGATTGTTCAGCAGCTGTTGCTGGATCACTTCGGCGATCGCGCGATGTCCTTCGCTGGTATTGTACAGCAGCGTCATCTTGGGAATGCCGCGACCACCGGGATAGCCCGCCTCGGCGAGCAGTTGTTTCGCTTCCTCGATGTCGGGATTGATGCCCACAGCACTCTCGTAAAGTGCGAGCCCCGGAGGCACGTTTGTGTAAGCCGGGATTTGTCCCGACTTGGTGACTTGCTCGACAATCTGAACACGGTTAATCGCCTTGGCGATGGCGCGGCGAATTCGGGCGTCATCAAGCGGTTTGCGAGCCACGTTCAAACGATAGAAGTAGACCGACAATTGGGGCGCGGTGATGAAATCATCACGCGTTTTCAGTTCTTCTAACAACGCGGTCGGCGGATCGGTCACCCATTGGATTTGCCCCGTTTCGTACATGTTCAACGCCGTGTTTTGACCTTCCATCGAAAGGAAGTCGACGGTGTCAAAGCCGTTGGGATTGACCGCATGATAGTCTTCGTTTTTGACCAATCGCAATCGATCACGCAAACGACGAAACCCTAGTTTAAATGGCCCATTGGTGACAATGTTCTCGGCCTTGGTCCACAGAGGTGACCCGAAGGTTTCCACGCACTTTCGGTTTACCGCGAACAGTGGATAGTAGGACGCTAGGTTGGGAAAGTAGGGCACCGCGTCCTTCAAATGAACAATGAAGGTGCGGTCGTCAGGCGTTTCTAAACTGCCGAGTTTGCCAAAGGCGACCATCACAGCGTGACAGCGAGATGTGTTTTCATCGGCGGCGGTTGAGTTCAAGTCAACGGTAAAGGTTTGCGATTTAACGTCATCGTCCCACTGTACTTCGCCATCGGCGTTCTCCTTAGCAACGTCGACGCGATAGACCCATTGTTGTTGCCAATCGAGCATCGCGTCTTCACGTTCTTCGTCACCGAGATCGTCCGCCAATTCGGGTTCCGGCGGTTTGACGATCTCACGAAGTGTTCCATACAGCATCGTGCCGCGAGGAAAGTTCTGCTGACTCGATTCCGTCGGCGTATCGAGCGGGCGGTCCCACAATTCGACTTCGACGCGGTCACCCACTTCGACCAAGCCGTTGGCGTATTGTTCGGCAAATGGCACCGCATATAGCTGGAAGGTATACTCGCAAGCGGTTTCCGGATGCAGCATCCGCTGCCAACTCCAGGCGAAATCATGACTGGTGACCGGAGTGCCATCGGTCCAGAATGCGTTCTCGCGAAGATGGAAGGTATAGGTGCGGCCGTCGTCGGAAACCTCATACGATTCGGCCACTCCGGGCTGAGGCGACATCGGCTGTAATCCCGTTATCGGATCGGGATCGCCCTCGGGCAACATCGTCAACAATCCCTCGAACAGCGCGAAAATGATCCGGCTCTCGATGTTGCCTGTGGCCCGCGCGGGATCGATGGTCTTCGGATCGCTGCCGTTTTGGAGGCTAAAGTCAGCAGGGGCGGTCGCATCAAATAACGATGCCCAAGCGACAGCGGCGACCACGACAAGGCAGGCGACGATCAGGAAAGCACGGCGAACTTCGGGAGGCACGCGGGGAATCTCCAGTACGAACAATAACGGTCTGCTGCGAGATTCTAACCGAGATTGCCTATTGGATGGGACAGCGGTTTTTTGCGAATCGTTTCCAGCTGCATCCGCGTGATCGACGCGTGGCTTTAGGGCGGCTGCGAAGCACTACACCATGGCTGGGGCAAAGTTGGCAACGTTGTCAGCAAGACATTTTTTGCCCGTCTTTTCTTGTGAAAATAAGTTTTTTTCGCTCGGGGGCTGCCGAATCACACTCCCGCCGGGTGACTTGGTGAAACGTCGTGAGCGAAGTAGGGCCGGTTCCTACCGGCCGTCCCCCCCCCTCGCTTCGCTCCGCTACAAGAGCCATCTGTTTCGTACCAATCTCGATAGCGTTAAGCCAATGCCCGTGGCCGGTGGGAACCGGCCCTACTTGGTTTCTTGGCTCTACCAAATGTAGCTGAGCGTTCCCGAGCCGACGTGGAAGACTTGGCGGTCGTTGAACTGCGTGTTGTAATCGGCTCGCAGTTCCCAGCGGTCACTCGGCCGCGCCGCGAAACCGCCACCGACGATCGCCCAATCACGGCCGAGGTCCAGTCCGTTGGCTGTGAAGCCCGCACCGCCGACGCCGGCGAATTGGGCGTTGACGACCGACGTGGTGTCCAAGAACTCGTGCATCCAGCTGCCGCGGATCTCCGGTGTGATCGCCCAGCCACGATCCGATGTCCATGGCTGCCACTGCAAGCGGCTGCCCAGATTGCTGCGAAGTGAATGTGTATCGATCCCCGCCATCGCCAAATTCATCGCCCCCGCACCGGTTTCAGTAAACGCGTTCTGACGAGCGTAAACGTATTGCAGTCCCGCGAACGGTTGCCATTGGTGTGAACGAGTCAATTGCAGATTCAAGCCGCGTTCGCCGTAAGCGAATCCTTGCCAGCCGTCCGAGTCGCCGTTTGCGGTACGAGTCAATCCGCCGACTTGGATCGTGCGTTCGCTGTCAAAATCGTCGAACTGCAAACCGCCCATCGCGATCCCGTAATGACGGCCCGAGGTGTGAGTGAGATAGCTGCCAAAGTTGCCTCCGTCGCTGCGGACGGTTTGGTTGATGTTGTCGGCGCTGACCGACGAACCGACGTAACCGCCGAAGAAGCCAAGGCGGACATGGTCGCCGAGATCACGCTCGATTCCGAACGTGGTGCCGCCCAAACCGTAATCAATTCCTGCGGCGTTGCCATCGGATTCGGCCGATCCGCCCAGACCGTAACCGGTCATCCAGCCTCGCCAGTGGTAAGCAGCACGGCAGGTCGACGCGATCAGCACGTCACAAGGCGTTTGCGAAGCCTCGACATAGCTGACCAAGGCGACACCGGAACCCGAGCTTGTGGCCGCTGCGGGACTTGGGGACGGCATGGCACTAACAAAACCACCGCTGTTGGATCCCCCGCCGGTGAACAGACCCGAACGCAATTGGCCGCCGATCGTGCCGATCAACTGGCTGGTTCCTTGGATCGTCACTTGAGACTGGCTACCGTAGAGATCACCGCTCAGTTGGCTCAGTCCACTTTGCACTTGAGGTGTCGTCAGCATGCTAAATGCATCGAGCATGACCTTAAAGTCACCGCCGGCACCGCGGGAGTTTTGGTCGATGTAGGCTCCCACGGATTGACGATTCCCCGAGCCGCCCACCGAGGCAAAATTGGTGCTGTTGTCGACCAGGGTAAAGAACGCCGAGTACGAATCGTAACCCAGTTCGGAATCAAAAAAGGCCAGATCATCGCTGATCGAATCGAACACGCCAGTGAGTCCGCCGGTGGTTTGCAGGAACGTGTACTTGGCTCCTTCGGTGTAGGTGCCTGCGGCCCCTTGCACCGAGACATCGCCACCGTGGATGGTGGCGGTGTCGGCGGTGATCAAGTCGTTATCGACTCCGGCGACGGGGCTGGCCGCCGGTTTGATTTCGACTACGGTACTGCTGCCGGAATTGAAGGTGGCGTTGCCCCCGACGGTCATCGTTCCAATCGAGTTGCCGGCGGCGAAGGTGCCATTGTTGACGACATTGCCGGTGATGGTTCCGCTGCCGCCCAGTTCAGCATTTGCGCCGACAATGGTGTGGCCGGCGATTGAGCCGTTGACGACTAGTCGTCCGGCGTTGATCGAAGTGGTACCGGTGTAAGTATTGGTAGCCGAGAGAATGAGTTCGCCGCTTCCGGTTTTCTGCAGCGATCCAGTGCCGCCAATCTCGTCGGCCAGAGTCTTTGATCCGGTGCTGACTTCGATCCCTGCAGTGACGCCGGTGTGCAGGTACATCCCCACCCCGATGGTTTGGCCGTTGGCGCCATTGCCAAGGGAACCTGTCCCACCGGTCCCGGTGGTCAAGCTACTGCCTGAGAGTGAGCTGTCGACGATCGAGAGGCTTCCGCCCTCGCGCACGAAGATGGCACCGCCCATCGCATCGCCGGCATCGCCGCCGTTGAACCCCCCTCCACCATCGCCGCCGCCAAACCCGCCACTGCCCGGAGTGTTTCCTCCGCCGCCTCCGCCGAAGTCACCGCCGTCGCCGGCGTTGTCTGCATCAACACCAGCACCGCCACCGCCAGCAAATTCACCGCCATTCCCCCCTGACGATTCGGTGCCGCCACCTCCGCCGCCACCGTAGCTGCCGCCGCTGCCGGCCGGAGCTACGCCGAATACACCGGATCCGCCGCCACCGCCATAAACACCCCCATTTCCTCCAGCCGCAAAGCCCCCACCTCCCCCACCGCCGGGATTGCCTGCCGCCCCGTTGTTGTTTTCGGTGCCGCCTGCGGCGCCACCATCGCCATCGCCACCGGTGTTGTCAGCAGTGGATTCGCCGTCTCCAATTCCACCGCCACCGCCACCCCCCCCAGCGCTAGCGCTTGCATCGCCTCCATTGCCTGTGACACCACCGCCGCCACCACCGCCTTGGTCGGCTGCACTACCTCCATTTCCATCAAATCCTCCTCCACCGCCACCACCTTGATCGCTTGAAACCCCACCGTTTCCCGCGTATCCACCACCCCCGCCGCCGCCACCTGCAGCATTTGTGTTTGAATTTCCTCCGTCACCGCCTTTGGCGGCATTGCTGTCAAGCGTGACACCACGAATCACGACGTTGGCACCGGAGTTGACGAACAACGCGCCACCGGCCCCGGCGCCACCACCACCACCGCCCATTCCAACGCCGCCGTCACCGCCGTCGGCGAGCCCTTGTTTCAGCGTGACATTTTCGATCGTGACATTACCATCGGCAACAAAGAACAAGCGTGCGGTGTTTTGCCCCGAGACCGTGTTGCCGGCGCCGTTGATCGTAATCGTTTGACCGGTCCCCACGATCATCGGCAGGTTCGATGCGAGCGCGATTGGATCCAAACCATTTGCAAAGGTGATCGAGTGCGTGCCAGCACCGGCGGCATTCAAGCTTTCGATCGCCGCTCGCAGCGATCCGGAGCCGGAGTCATTAGGATTGCTGACGCTAAAGTCAGCGGCTGTGGCAAACGGGGCAAACGGGCCACCCAAAATGGCTAAGAAAAGAGCAAGGCGGGCAGTTTGTTTTTTCATGGCGAGCGTCAATGGGGCAGGATGATTCTACGATGCAAGCAATCGCCCTCGCTGCTTCCCTGCAGCAAAATCAAGCGGCGGTGCTGGGATTTCCCTCAAGTTGCGTGGGAGCGACTGTGATGTATGTCACTGCGCAACCACGAAACTCGAGGTCTTGTTTTCTGAAGATCGTCGACGCCAGCAGCTGATCGTAGTGGCCATTTGATAATCGCTATAGATTGCCAGCGTTGACGTCTGAGCACGCTCTTCGGGACCTGCTTGGTTTCTACCAAGAGTAGCTGAGCGTTCCCGAGCCGACGTGGAAGACTTGCCGGTCGTTGAACTGGGTGTTGTAATCGGCTCGCAGTTCCCAGCGGTCACTCGGCCGCGCCGCGAAACCGCCACCGACGATCGCCCAGTCGCGGCCGAGGTCCAGTCCGTTGGCTGTGAAGCCCGCACCGCCGACGCCGGCGAATTGGGCGTTGACGACCGAAGTGGTGTCCAAGAACTCGTGCATCCAGCTGCCGCGGATCTCCGGTGTGATCGCCCAGCCACGACGCGATGACCATGGCTGCCACTGCAATCGGCTGCCCAGGTTGCTGCGCAGCGAATGCGTGTCGATTCCCGCCATCGCCAAGTTCATCGACCCCGCGCCGGTTTCAGCAAACGCGTTTTGACGAGCGTAAACGTATTGCAGTCCCGCGAAAGGTTGCCATTGGTGTGAACGAGTCAATTGCAGATTCAAGCCGCGTTCGCCGTAAGCGAAGCCTTGCCAGCCGTCCGAGTCGCCGTTTGCGGTACGAGTCAATCCGCCGACTTGGATCGTGCGGTCGCTGTCAAAATCGTCGAACTGCAAACCGCCCATCGCGATCCCGTAATGACGGCCCGAGGTGTGAGTGAGATAGCTGCCAAAGTTGCCTCCGTCGCTGCGGACGGTTTGGTTGATGTTGTCGGCGCTGACCGAGGAGCCGACGTAACCGCCGAAGAAGCCAAGGCGAACGCGGTCGCCGAGATCACGCTCGATTCCGAACGTGGTGCCGCCCAATCCGTAATCGATTCCTGCGGCGTTGCCATCGGATTCGGCCGATCCGCCCAGACCGTAACCGGTCATCCAGCCTCGCCAGTGGTAAGCAGCACGGCAGGTCGGCGCGATCAGCACGTCACAAGGCGTTTGCGAAGCCTCGGCATAACTGACCAAGGCGACACCGGAACCCGAGGCGGATGCCGCCGGACTTGGGGACGGCATGGCACTAGCAAAGCCGCCTCCACTGGCTGCACCGCCGCCGAACAAGCCCGAACGCAATTGGCCGCCGATCGTACCGATCAACTGGCTTGTGCCTTGGATCATCACCTGCGATCCGCTGCCGTAAACATCACCGCTCAGTTGGCCCAGTCCACTTTGCACTTGGGCCGTCGTCAGCATGCTAAACGCATCCAGCACGCTGGCGAAGTCACCGCTGGCGCCAGTGGAGTTTTGGTCGATGTAAAGCCCGACCGCGCGACGATTGCCCCAGCCGCCGACGGTCGCATAATCGGTGCTGTTGGCGACGAGGGTAAAGAACGCCGAGTGCGTATCGTAGCCTAGCTCGGCATTAAAGAAGGCGAGGTCATCGCTGATCGAATCGAACACGCCAGTGAGGCCGCTGGTGGTTTGCAGGAGCGTGTACTTCGCTCCGCCGGTGTAAGTCCCCGCGGCCCCTTGCACCGAGACATCGCCGCCGTTGATGGTGGCGGTGTCGGCGGTGATCAAGTCGTTATCGGTGCCGGCGACCGGCGTGACCGCCGCTTGAATTTCGACCACGGTGCTGCTGCCGGCGTTGAAGGTGGCGTTGCCCCCGACGGTCAGCGTTCCGATCGAGTTGCCGGCGGCGAAGGTACCGTTGTTGATGACGTCCCCGTAGATGATTCCGCTACCGCCCAATTCGCCCCCGCTGTTCACGATGGTATCGCCGGCGAGCGATCCATTGACGGCCAGCCGACCGGCATGGATGGTGGTGTCTCCGGTGTGGGTGCTGGCGCCGCTGAGCGTCAGCATGCCGGCCCCCGTTTTCGTCAGACTCCCTGTTCCTGAGATGACGCCGGAGTAAGTGCCATCGGTGACTTGATTGAATTGGACGCTGGCGTTATTGGTCACGTCGCCGGGCAAGGAGGTCGAGTTGACTTGCAAGTTGCCGCCCGAAACCGTCGTGCCCCCGGTGTAAGTATTAGCTGCGGAGAGAACGAGTTCGCCAGCGCCGGTTTTCTCGAGCGACCCGCTGCCGCCGATCTCGTCATTCATGCTCGTCGATCCGGTGCTGATTTCGTAGCCCGCGGTCACCCCGGTGTGCAGGTACATTCCCGCTCCGATCGTTTCCCCGTCGGCTCCACGTCTACTCGCATTGCTTCCTGCGCCACCGCTTCCCGCGGTCAGCGCACTTCCTGAAATACTGCTATCGACGATTGAGAGCGAACCGCCGCTGCGGACGAAGATCGCGCCGCCCATGGCATCGCCCGCATCGCCGCCGTAATAGGTTGCCCCTCCATCGCCGCCACCGAAGCCGCCGCTTCCGGGGGCACTGTCGCCGCCCGTGCCACTGCCTTTACCGGCGCCGCCGCCAAAATCGCCGCCGTTGCCACTGACCGCCATGATGTTCGCGCCGTTTCCGCCGCCGCCCCCAAACTCACCGCCATCGGTCCCCGCGGATCCGCTATCACCGCCCGCGCCGCCGCCACCGACACCAGCGGCGCCGCCGGTGGTGGTGGTGGTGCTGCCGCCCCCGGCTTCGAATCCACCTCCGCCACCGCCGCCATAGTCGGTCGTGCTGCCACCATCGCCGTGGAATCCACCCCCACCACCGCCACCTCGAGGAGAGAGGCTTCCTACTCCGCCATCGCCTCCTTTGGCGGCATTGCTATCGAGCGTGACGCCGCGAACAACGACGTTGGCACCGGAGTTGACGAACAAGGCCCCGCCGGCCCCCGCGCCGCCGCCGCCGCCGGCCATTCCGTCACCGCCCTTGCCGCCCGCGGCGAGGCCATCTTTGAGCGTGATATTTTCGATCGTAACATCCCCATCGGCGACAAAGAACAACCGCGCGGTTTTGTTCCCCGAGACCGTATTGCCAGCGCCATGGATCGTGATCGTTTGTCCGCTCCCCTCAATCCTCGGCAGATTCGATGCCAACTCAATCGGATCCATGCCGTTTGAAAAGGTGATCGAGTGGTTGCCGGCACCGGCGGCGTTCACTTGTTCGATCGCCCAACGCAGCGAATTGGCACCGGAGTCATTGGCATTGTTGACACTAAAGTCGGCGGCCATGGCAGCAGGCGTGCCGAGAATGGCCATTAGCAGAGCAAGACGAGCAGTTCGTTTTTTCATCACACGCACTTCGAGTAATCAAGCAGGTCCGAGGGGCGTGCGGTACCCCTCGCCGCATCCGTGCGACGAACCCCAGGTGATCCGCAACGCTCCAACGATTTCGTGTCGAAGTTCACCGCGCTGAGGCTCTCCAACACGCGACCGAGGGCCTCGTAGAAGAGAGTTGATCGTCCTAGTAAGAGTCGCTCGGCAGTATCAATTTGACAGTCATCATAAATTGCCTGGGCGGTCCCCCTGTTTTGCGGTCGCTGGCTAGCCCTGTTTTGTTGCCGTGGCGACGTCGCCTCGACCGACTCAGCCGCGTTATTGTGAGGGAGTGCTGAGATGGTCTTGCACAAGAGCTTGCAGCTGTCCGATTTGCACCGGTTTGCTGATGTAATCATCCATGCCGGCTTCGAGGCATCGCTCGCGATCACCCGATAAAGAGTTCGCGGTCAACGCCACGATTTGCAACTTTCCTGCGAGCATGCCGGACTGTTCCCGTTTGCGGATCTCACGCGTCGCAGTAAATCCATCCATCTTAGGCATTTGGCAATCCATCAGAATCAGGTCGTACTGTTTCTTGCTGATTGCTTTGATCACTTCCTCGCCGTTCGTGACGACTTCACAGGTGCAACCGAAATGTTTTAGCAATTCGCTAATGTAAAACTGGTTAGTGAGATTGTCTTCGGCCACCAGGATATGTCCTGAGAATGCACCTGAGAGGGGTGGTTGCTCGCTCGGGGTAATCGGTGACGGATTGGGAGAAACAAGGTTCGCAGTCTCGTTGATGATTTCCACGGGAATCTCGAACCAAAACGTTGATCCCTGGCCTTGCTGACTTTTGACTCCGATCTCGCCACCCATTAGCTGAACCAACTGCATGCAAATCGAAAGCCCCAATCCTGTGCCGCCATATTGGCGAGTGGTCGAGCTGTCGATTTGCGAGAAGGCCTTGAACAAGCGGTTCTTACGGTCCTCGGGGATGCCCAGTCCGGTGTCGGTTACCGAGATTCGCACCCGGGCAATCTTTCCTCGACGCGACACCTGTTCTCCGACCAAGCGGATTCCGCCTTGCGAGGTAAATTTCATCGCATTGCCCAGCAGGTTCGCTAGGATTTGGCATAGGCGGTGGTCATCACAACGGACAAGTGCATGCAGTTCGGGAGCCAATTGGCAATCCAAGCTTAAACCCTTGTCGGCGACTAACGGCGCGTTGGCGGCGACGACGTCTTGCGCCACCTTTGCCAAATTGCATTCACGCGGCTCAAGTTCCAATTTGCCCGCTTCGATTTTAGAAAGATCAAGAATGTCGTTGATCAATGCCAGCAACAATTGACCACTCTTCTGGCCCGCTTCGACGAATTGTTGTTGGCGACTCGTGAGTGCCGTCGTCCCTAACAATTCGTTCATGCCTAGGATGCCGTTCAGCGGCGTTCGCAACTCGTGACTCATCGTCGCCAGAAACTCGCTCTTGGCCCGACTGGCTTCCTCGGCATGCACAATCGCTTTTCGTAGCGCGGTTTCGGATTGTTTGATGCTGGTCACGTTCTCGTGAGCCATCAGAATGTGCACTTCGCCATTGACGTAGATCCGCCTCATGCGGAGCTGGAACCAACGCTGTTCCTGGAGCGAATGGCAGGCGTACTCGAAGCTCGACGATTCCCGTTTTCCCGCCATGATCTCTCGCAACTCGGTCGCGACTTTTCTCGCATCCTCGTTGCCGAGTTGGATTGCTGCATCGCAGACCTGCAAATAGTTTTGTCCTTCACAAACACTTCGCACGTCGGCTTGGCTTGCCGTCGCAAACTGTTTCCAAGCGTGATTGGTTGCGACAATCTCACCGCTCGAATTGAGCACGGCGATATGTGCGGACAACGCATCGAGCGTCACGCGATTAAACGATTCGCTGTCGACGAGCGCCTGTTTCGCACGGGTGTGTTCGATCGCGAGACAGGCGAGTTCCGAAGCCCATTCCAATCGTTCGCACTCGTTGGCACTGGGCGTTCGAGATTGGGCCGTGTAAATGCTGAGCGTACCGAGTAGTTCGGCATTGACGCTTAGGATCGGCGTTGACCAACACGATCGGATTCCCGCTTGTTGGGCTAAATCTGCCCACGAGCCCGGCTGCGAATCGTGAGGAATGTCGTCGGTGATTACTCGTTTTTTAATAAAGGCTGCATGGCAAAACGGCGGCCCATGTTCTTGGATTTTGGACTCCTCGATTGCCTCCAAGTAATCGCTGGGAAGATTTAACGCGGCATGATTCGATAAATGGGTTTGGGATTTGTCGGCCAGCATCAGATGGCACATCAACGCGGGGTCTTCGGCCACAATGCTTGAAACGATCTTTTCGAGACATGCTTTGAGTGAATGATCCGCAGCCAACATTCTCAGCAGTTGGCTTTGGTGGTTCTCTCGGAGTTCGCGAAGTTTTCGGTCGGTGATATCCGAGATAAAACCTTCGATCGCTGCGACTTCACCCCGCTCGTTGTAGATCCCGCGAGCCTGTTCCCAAACCCATTTCAGTTGCCCATCGGGCGTGCGGACTCGGTACTCGTGCTCGATCGGTCGACGGGCTTGCAAGCCGTCGGCAAACACCGCAACAACCTGCTGCAAATCATCAGGGTGGACCAAGCTGGTGAAGACGCAGTCGCCCTGGGTCAATCGTTCGGGCGAGATGCCCAACAGATCACGACAACCTTCGCTGACAAACTCCATCGTCCAATCGGAGTCGTCGCGGCAACGATAGGCCATGCCTTGCAAGTTGGCCAACAGCGTCTTCAGACGACGCCCGCTTTCGGACAGCTCTTTGGTTCGCCGCTGGACGCGTGATTCGAGTTCTTCATTTAGACGACGCAGGTTTTCTTCGGCACGATTACGATCCACGTTGACCGCGATCGTGTTCGCGAGAATCGCAAGACTGGTCTCGAGTTCTTGGCTAAGCTTCGATTGCAAAAACGTTTCGACGACCCCAATGCAGCGATCTTCGACCAATAACGGATGGGCAGCGGTCGCAGCAATCTGATGCTGCTGAGCCCAGTCGTGATCCTCTCGTCCATGATCAAAGGCAGGCATTTGGGTGATTTGTGGGCTTCGCTCGCGGACGATGTGCCCCAGTGGGCTATCGTCCACGCAAACTTGTTCGCAGCAGTGTTGGTCCGCCTCTTGCTGGCCGGATTGGGCCTGCAGATGCAACACGTTCGCGTCGGGATCGAGCGTCCAAATTCGCACCAATGTGGCATCAAGATGGTCGACCATTGCACCGGCACAGGTCTGCAACGCGTCGCTCAAGGCAAGTTTTTCCAGGAACGCGCCAGCAACGGAGGCCGTGGCTTCGAGGCGGCGGGTGTGATCGGCAAGCTGGCCTTGCGTTCGTTTGGTCTCGGAAATATCGCGGCAGGTCCCAATCGCATAGATCGGGTTTCCATCGTCGTCATTAAATGCACGCCACGATTCCTCGACCCATTTTTCGCGGCCGTCGGAGAGCACAATTCGGTGCTCCACCTGGCATGTCGACTCGACGTCAAACGATGCGATCAACGCCTCGTTCACCCGTTTGCGGTCCTCGGGATGAACCAGTTTTAGAAAGTTTTCATGGGTGGGGAAAAACGTGTCAGGATGCTTTTCGAAAATGCGGTAGGTTTCCTCGGACCAAAACACCCTCATCGTCCCGAGGTCGGTTTCCCAGCTTCCGATCTTGGCTACCGCTTGCGCTTCAGAAAGCCTTGATTTTTCTTTTTCGAGTTGGTCGATCAAGCGACGCTGCTGCGCACGGATGTTCCGCAGGTCCTGTTCGATTTCTTTTTGGTCGGTGATGTCAATCGTCGATCCGGCCATGCGGTAAGGCTCGCCGCTATCGTCCCGCAATGCATCACCGCGAGCATTGAACCAGCGGTATTGGCCCGACTTGGTTCGCAACCGGAACTCGGTGTCATACGGCTTGTTGCTGCAGAAATGTTCTTTTAGGGCAAACTCGAATTGAGCCTTATCGTCGGGGTGCAGCGAGTCGGAAAACGAAGAGAAGACGTTCGGAAACTCATCGTCGCGATAGCCAAGCAACTGCTTGAATCGAAGCGAGTAATAAAGTTCACCGGATGAAATGTCCCAGTCCCAGATGCCGGCGCTGGATCCCTCGGCGGCGAGCTGGAATCGTTCTTCGCTTTTTCGCAAAGCGACGATATTCCGCTCTTGCTCGGTGATGTCCTGGACCATCCCGAGTCGACGAATTGCTTTGCCCGATTCGTCGGTCACTACTTCGCCACGCTCACGCAGCAGCCGAATTTCGCCGTGGGGACCCTGGATTCGAAACTCTTGTTCGACATATTGGTTGTCCGAACCCGCCATCGAGAGCGAGGTCAGTACGCGATCGCGGTCCTCGGGATGAACTTGATCCATCAAACAATCAAGCGACCCATCGCAGTGATCCGCTTGGATGCCAAAGATCTCGAACGTTTGCTCAGACCCCTGGAACTTTCCTAGCCGCAGATCAATGTCCCAGCTGCCCATGTTGGCGATGCGCTGGGCGTTGGACAGCAAAACCTGTCGTTCTTGCAATTCGTTGGTGGCTTGGATCAGTTGAGTCAAGTCGCGAGAAATTCCTGACAGCCCGACCAAGTTGCCTTCTTGGTCACGTTGTGCTCGGACGTTGGTGCTGAGCGTGACGACGCTGCCATCTTTGCGGAACACACCACATTGATAGTCAAGTTGTTCGACGCCCGTTTGAATAATCGTCATGAACGTCTTGAGCGTCTCTTCAAAACTTTCCGGAGTGATGAACTCGAGGAACGACTTGCCAATCAATTCGTGAGATTCCCAGCCGTAAATCGCTTTGGCGGCTTGGTTGATAAATGTGATGAGCCCTTCGGCATCGACGGTCCAAATCAAGTCGTGCGAGGATTCGACCAGATCCCGGTACCGCTGTTCCCCCGATTCGACAGCCGCTTCGGAATTTTTGCGAGCGGTGATATCACGCCATATGCCAAGAATTCCCAAAACATGACCGTTGTCGTCCATCAGCCGTGTGACTTGGGCATCGGTCCAAACGCGACTGCCGTCTTTGCGCCAATCGAGAAATTCGCCCTTCCAATCCTGGCCCGCCAACAGAGATTGGATTTGTTGGTGGATCGAATCACGTGCTTGCAGCGGATAACGGTCCACCAGCGAACGCCCCACCATTTCATCGGCGGTCCAGCCGAACAGGTTCGTCGCACCGTCATTCCAGTAGCTAACCGTCCCCGCGACGTCGGTCACAATCGCCGCGTCTTGGAGGCATGAGAGCAAAAGAGAATCACGGTGCGTAATGCGAGATTCGAATGATTTGACTGCTGTCGATGATGTTGCCGCTGGATCCGTCATTTCATTCTTGCTGTGTCATCAGTCCGGAGGGACGCTGTCAGGATGCCTGCGGCGCTTACCGTAGGCATCGACTTGCTAACGTTTTACCGACCAGCGGCCGGACGCTAGCGTCTTCGGCACACGAAATCGACAGGCAACTTAGGGGGGGCAATTAGGGGACAGCCCAGTTTAGTCCGCTGGGTGGCTAGGCGACACTGCCCCCTGAACGCGTGGTTCCAGTGTGGTCTGGCAGCGTTTGCGATGCGGAGGTTCGGACGCGTCTGCGTTCGCCACCGATCGCGGCGCTCTGGCAACCTTAGCAGTATCACGGATGTGATTAAAGAACAGTTACCCAGAGCGAGGTTGCCCAGAAGAAGGGATTGGGCCCAGTGTTGCAGAGGACAGGACCTACCGAGAGAGGGGGTGCGGCTGTCGTTCCGATGGAAAGTCGCAGGCTGGCGCGGCATTCAGGTTAATGCAACGACCACCACCTGCTTTAACTCTCTCTCTCTCGACGATGACGGCTGGTTGATTTAGCCGTTTTGGCCAACGCTGTGAAGCATTTTCTTATAGGGTTTTGCTAATTGAGCGTAGCGAAAGTCGTCAAGACTTTCGTCCGTTTGACGTAAACCTTGAAGGGCCTACAGGACAGACGCAACCGCTTGGCACAGCGAATCCATCTTGTCTTCACTCATGCCGGCGACGTTGATGCGGCCGCTGCCGACAATGTAGATGCCGTGCTTGCTTTTGAGTTCGTCGACTTGCATCGGGGTCAAGCCACTAAAGGAAAACATCCCTTTTTGCTTGAGTAAAAACGAGAAATCGTGGCCTGAGCCGGTGTTTTTCATCGTTTCGACGAATTGTTGACGCAGGGCATCGATCCGCTCGCGCATCTCGTCGACCTCTTGCTGCCAAAGCTTCGTCAATTCTGCGTCTTGCAAAACGGTTGCTACGATCGCACCACCGTGACGCGGTGGGTTGCTGTAATTGGTGCGGACGATTGTTTTCAGCTGACTGTGGGCAGCTTTGGTAGTTTCCGCATCCGCAGCGATCAGGCAAACCGATCCAACACGCTCGCTGTACAAGCCGAAATTCTTGCTGAACGAATTGCAGACGATCGCTTCGTCGACCGCTTCCAAGATCGTGTTCAGTCCCGTCTTGTCTTGCTCGATGCCGTCGCCAAAGCCTTGATAGGCAAAGTCGATTAGGGGAATCAGTTGACGCTCGGCCACCGTTTTGGCAATCGCCTTCCAGTCCTCGGGGGTGGGGTCGACGCCGGTAGGGTTGTGACAGCATGCATGCAGCAGCACCGCGTCGCCCGGTTTGGTCTTTTCGCTCAAATCTTCGAGCATTCCGGCCAAATCGAACGAGGTGCGATCGCTGCCAAGATAGCGGTAGGTTTCGCTCGCCAATCCCGCTGCGGCAAAAATAGCCGGATGGTTCGCCCAGGTTGGCGAGGGCATCCAAATTCGTGTTGGCGAAAGTTGGGCGACGATGAAATCGGCCGCGACTCGAAGTGCTCCCGTGCCGCCGGGAGTCTGCAAAATGGCCACGCGGCCCGCGTCGAGCGAGTCACCAAAGACCAGCGAGCGGACTTGTTCGCGATAATCCGGCAATCCATCGATCGACAGGTAGCCTTTGGTCGCCTCGTTTTCGATCAACCGTCGCTCGGCTTCCTTGACGCACTTCAAAATCGGGGTTTGCCCCGACGCGTCCTTGTAAACTCCGACGCTGAGGTTCATCTTGCTAGGATTCTTGTCCGCCAAAAACGCTTCGGTCAGCCCCAAAATGGAGTCGGGTGGAGCGGTCGGAATTCCAACGAAGCGGTGCACGGCATTCGATTTTGCGGACGCATTCATAGCAGAATTGAGAATTGGATAGGGACGGAATGGAATTGTTCCCGGAAATCCTAATCAACAAACGACTTATCGCCTATTGCCAACTGCCCCAAATTTGGACACTGCTGCTGCTATGCCTTCTCCTGACATCCTGATTGTCGGTGCCGGATCGGCGGGATGTACTCTCGCCCACCTGTTGCACCATCAACACGGCTATTCGGTCACATTGATCGAGCCGGGAGCGGCGGAAAACCCAGAAATCGTTGCCGCGACCGAAATCGATCACACTCGGCCCGCTCGCTGGTTGAAATTGCTGGGCAGTTCGAGTGATTGGAACTACGCCACCGAAGCGTCGAAGTCGCTCGCCGGCCGCTCGCTGAATTGTCCCCGAGGCCGAGGGGTCGGCGGCAGCAGCCGGATCAATGCGATGATCTGGTTTTCGCCAACGGACGATGATTTCAACATGTTTTCTGCAGCCGCGGCGGATGATCGCTGGTCAACCGAATCGCTGCGGTCCGCCTATCAAGCCGCTGAGCGATTGGTACAGCCCGAATCGGCCCGCTGGATCAGCGACCCGGCCGAGCGGTTTTTGCAGGCGGCGACTCCGTTTGGTACTCCGCAGGCATATCGCAGGATGAATCGCAACGGACGCCGTTGGTCCCCCGCCGCTCTGGTTGCAGATTCGCCCGGCGTGCAAATGATTCGAGGTACCGTCGATCGCGTCCTGTTTCGTGATGACCAAGCGATTGGAGTCCAGTTGGCCGACGGGTCGAAAATTCGTGGCAGCAAACGAGTCATCTTGTCGGCCGGCAGTATCGCCAGTCCCGCGATCTTGATGCGAAGCGGCATTGGGCCTCGCGATTCGTTGGTAGACGCCGGTGGTCAAGCGTGGCTGGACGCGGCGGAGGTCGGCCAGCGTCTGCAAGATCATCTGGTGATGCCCGTCGTCTTTTCGACCAACCCCGCGGCTCGCTTTGATCTAAACGTCTCACCGCGAGATCTGGTGCGATTCGACACGCTCGGTCGAGGACCGCTTGCGTCGAATATTGCCGAAGCCGGTGGCTTGTTTGCCAACGACACGATTCAGATTCATGTGACGCCGACGCATTACCTCCGTTTTCCGCAGCCCGGTGCGCCGGCGGCAATGACGATTGCCGTCAATCCGGCCAGACCGAAATCACGTGGGCAGCTTGCGATTCGGTCACTCGATGCAAACGAACCGCCCCAGATCGATCTCGGTTACTTGGCGGATCCCGCCGACGTCGCAACGACCGTCGCCGGAGTGAAATTGGCGCGCTCGATCGCGATGCAGTCGCCGCTGCGAGATTGGATTGGACCCGAATTGGTGCCGGGGGCGAAACGTGACAGCGACCAGACGATTGCCAAATCAATCTCGCGTTACGCCCAAACGCTGTACCATCCCGTCGGGACCTGCGGGCTTGGACGTGTCGTCGACGCGGACTTATCGGTGATCGGCACGCGTCGGTTGTCGATTGTCGATGCTTCGGTGTTTCCCGAGCTGACGGTGGGCAATCCGAACGCGATGGTAATCGCGCTCGCAATGTGGTTCGCAGATCAATTGGCAGGAACGTGCTAGGCTCTGTCTGAAAACTGTAGCGGAAGTCGTCAGGACTTTCGACAGCACTCCATTCCAAACAAAACTCTTGACGAGTTCCGCTACCCTAAAAACAAATCTCGACAAGCCACTAGGTCTTGCTGAGCCTAGATTTTTCCGCCTTTGCAGTGCGGACATATTCTGCCCCCTTTTCCGTTACAGGTCGAGCAGCGTTCTTGAGTGACCTGTTGGGCGCGAATCGGGCGTCCTGTCAATGGATTTACACCTTTGACGACCGTTTCTCGTCCGGCAACTACGCCTTTGTTGCAGGTTCGCACGGGGCAATCCAGGAATCCGCGGCCATCACAGGCAACACACCAATTGTCTCGCAGGTACAACCCGCCGGAGTCACGGCTGCTGTCAGCGACCTCGCTAAACAACTGAGACGTCGATTTTTGTCTCAGCCCCCAGCAATAAACGGCAACGGAGCTTTTCTCGACCGTGTTCAGCCGCTGTGTCGCCGTGTGGCTTGACTGCACGTCGGTAAGTGAAGCGGTTTGCACATTCTCGTAGAACCAACGACGAAATTCGCCTGAGCCAAAGAAGAACCCTTTTGCGTCGCTTCCCGAAACGGGAGTGTCGTAGGCGATCCCGACGACACGGTTTTCAGCATCCAGCACCGGGCCGCCACGGTTTCCGCCCATGACGCGGGCAGACGTTTGCAGCGTCACTCCGCTGCCCGAGGCACCAAGTGCCGAGACGCTGCCGCGAATCGCTTGTGACTGCAATACCTCGCCCGCTTGCGTTTGCAGTCCTCGCTGCAATGCCGCTTGGCCACGCGAAAATCCAAGAATGCGAATCGCGGTTCGTTTGGTGGGATCATCCAATGCGACTTCCACCGGGGCAAGCTTTAGGTTCGGTACCCGTAGCGCCGCGATCTCGGCTCCCATTTGACCGTTCTGGGGTCGCACGTAGGAATAGTGAGTCCACACCACGTTGCCGCTTCCAAATCCCGAGCCCACCGATGATGAAACCGCCACCGATCGTGTCGAGGATATCAGCAGGTCTCGAACAAGCTCGCTGCGGCGTGACGACGACGCAGGGTCGACAATCACCGTGATTAGTTTGGGACCGTGGTAGTTCGTCGTTTCTACAACGGGGCGTGCGGTCAACACAATTCCCGGAGACACCACAAAGCCGGTCCCGGTTGCAAGCAGTTGTAGATCGGGTCGCGGTGCATCGATGCCGTCGATTTTGATGTTGGCATCCGATTCCGACGGAACGTCAAAATCAAGCGTGTAGTGCCACCCCGCTTCCAATTTCGTGCCGCTACCGGCGTTGTTCGATAACGCCACCGTTCTCATCAGCCGTTGCCGTGTGCTCGGTGAAAACGTGATGAAGCTGTCGGTGTTGGTCGTCAGCTCATGTAACAATTCGGCGTTGGATTGAACGATCGGTGGCATTCGTTCGACCGACTCGATCGCTCGTACCATGCGTGTCGCCGCTGAATCCCCCTTGCGTCCTTTGATCAAGCAGATGGCGAGGTTGTTATTTGCTGAACAAAAGGTCATGCGATGCCGCGACGGATCTGCGTCCTGCTGCTTTTCGATGCGGCGGAGCGTGTCCTCTAGCAACACGGCGGCTCGTGAATGTTCGTTGCTGCCGCAACTGAGCGTGACGGCGGCCCACAGTCCAGCGTAGGGGCTCTCTTTGATTTCATTGTGGATTTCGATCAGCAACCGGCTGACCGTTTGAGGACGCTCGGCCACCGTTCGCAGGTGGTCTTTGACCAACTCGAATTGTCGTTGGTCTTGGAGGTTAAACCAGCGAATCGCGAGATACTTCTGGTCCGCTTCGCTCAATTGGGCAATTGGGATTTTCCGAGCAGCCGGCTGGCCCTTGATCAATAGCTCCACCATCTCGTCGGTTTGGCCCACCAGTTCCGCATCCACCACGGTCCCGGCAGCCGATTTCCATTGGCGACTGACTCTCGCGTTTTCGGATTGCTGAGCGTACCCGGTCGCCGGCAATCCGAAGCCCAAGCTAAGCAGCAGCAGGGTGGTCATTATGTTAAGCGAGCGCAGCGAAGGAGACGGGTGAAGGTACATCTGAAGGCTCGTTTGCGCATGGTTCTGCGGAGGGGTTCCTTTGGTTTTAGTTTACTGATCCCGCAGCGGGTGGCAAGTAAGAAGTCGTGAAACCGAACTCGGTGTCGAGCCAGTAGGCATTGGCGGGGTGATCGCAGTCATTGCGGAGAGGTTTGCGAGGATCCTTGGGGGGCCTATTTGTCAGGCCCTACACCAAATCCGCTTGGTGCGGCATAATCAGGGGTTTTCCCCAACAGGTCGCATGCCCTGCCTGAACGCTCTAGGTAATCGGTAATAAAGATGACGGAAGACAAAATTGGCAAACTCGGCGTTACCTTCGATGACGTCCTCTTGCTGCCACGCTACAGCGAGGTTGTGCCCAGCGAAGTGGATGTGACAAGCCGGCTAACCAACCGGATCTCGCTACAGATCCCGCTCATTTCCTCGCCCATGGATACGGTCACCGAAGCGGAAATGGCGATCGCGCTAGCAAAAGAAGGCGGGATGGGGATCATTCACAAGAACCTGTCGCCCCGCAGCCAGACCCAGCAAGTGCTGAAGGTGAAACGCTCGGCCAATGGCATCATTGTCGATCCCGTGACCTTACCCCCCGAGGAAAAGGTCAGCCGGGCGGCGGAATTGATGGACCAGGCCAACGTCTCGGGAATCCCGATCGTTTATGCCGATCGCAAGCTTGCTGGCATTCTGACGCGACGCGATCTGCGTTTCCTAGAGGACCCAAACCTCCCCGTTTCGGAAGTTATGACGCATGAGAACTTAGTGACGGCTGTAGGGAATGTAACGCTTGAGGAAGCTGAGCGAATTTTAACGGCAAAAAGAGTCGAGAAACTTCTCCTGGTTGACGAAGATAGAAGACTGACGGGGTTAATAACGATTCGTGACATCGACATGATGAAACGATATCCGCGTGCTTGCAAAGATCCGCTCGGCAGATTGCGGGTCGGAGCGGCGATCGGAGTCGGTGATTTTGATCGAGCCGAGAGTTTGATTCGACAAGGCGTTGATTTGCTAGTAGTCGATTCGGCTCACGGGCACAGTCAGAACGTGATTGAAACCGTCCGAGAAATTAAGAGTCAACGTGATTGGGACATCGATATTGTGGCCGGGAATGTGGCCACCCCTGAAGCGACTCGTGATTTGATCGAAGCGGGTGCGGATGCGGTGAAAGTCGGCATCGGCCCAGGTTCGATCTGTACCACGCGAGTCATCAGCGGCGTCGGGGTCCCTCAGATCACAGCGATTTTGGACGCAGTCAAAATCGCCGAAGAGAGAAACATACCTATCATCGCCGACGGCGGCATTCGCTTCAGCGGTGATATTACGAAGGCAATCGCGGCCGGCGCGAGCACCGTGATGATCGGAAGTCTGTTCGCAGGCCTGACCGAGAGTCCGGGCAAGATGATCCTGTACCAAGGTCGTACGTTCAAGTCGTACCGGGGGATGGGGTCGATGGGCGCGATGGTCAAAGGAAGCAGTGATCGGTATCGGCAAAAAGGTGCTGAGGCGGGCAAACTTGTCCCCGAAGGCGTCGAAGGCCGCGTGCCGTTCAAGGGTCCTCTTAGCGATTACGTCTACCAATTGGTCGGCGGATTGCGAGCGGGGATGGGATACGTCGGAACACGGACGATTGATGAGTTGCGGCACGATGCGAGATTCATTCGCGTCTCCGCAGCAACGGTTAGGGAGAACCACCCGCATGACATTGCGATCACCCAGGAAGCGCCAAATTACAGCCCTGATGTTTCATCAGGCGAAACGAACTAGCCTGGCAATCTTAATTGCCAGTGCCGGGACGCTCGCCGCTTGGAATACTCCAGCGGCACTCGGCCAGTCGCCCACGGGCTACGGCAATCTTCGTCCGGTTCCCAAAATGGGAACCGTCCCGCCGGCCGCTCCGGCACCCGTTCACAATCCAACCCACGACGGTTGGAATCTGAAATGGGGACGCAATCCCAAGTCGGCTCCGCAGCCCAGTAGCACCGCGGCCAGCGACGCAGTGGATCGCCATTTCGCGGGCCAAGATCCGTTTGCCGACGACCTGCCTGCGGCAACCGTTGTCGCCAGCGGTGGTGCGTCAAACCAGCAAGTTGCCAGCCAGCAAGCTGTCAACCAACAAGCCGTCAGCCAACAAGCTGTCAGCGCGGTGGCCCAGCAAGACAGCTCAGGCCGCAGCACGATGGCCCCTTCTGCGGCGGCCCCGAACATGATGGCCCCGAGCATGATGGCCCCGAGCATGATGGTGCGTCCGGTGTCGGCGGTCCAGAGCCAACCGGCAACCCCGTTGCAGCAAGCGCAATCGGCTCCGGACCTGCGTTCGGTCAACGCCGATCCGGCATCGTCACCGGCACCGGTTGAGCGGACCACATGGTTGGTCGCGCCCCAGCAAGGCGGCGGCTTTGCGTTGCCACCCGAATCGTCGGGGCAACCGCGTGAAGCGGCTCCACCGAAAACAGACTTCTTCGAAAACCCGTTTGGCGAGGGCTCGACCAAGGGACGTCAAGCGGCGCCACGGAACCCAGGTTTCGCATCACCGGCACAAGCGGATCCGGCTCGCCCGGTTGACCCTCGCTCGATGAACCAATTGCGAGGCGAAGCGGGAGCCATGCCGCCGTCGCGATCGTTGCCTGCTCCGGGATCGAAAGTCGACTCACAATCGAAGCTCGAATTGCTGCCTAGTCCTCAAGGCCAACCGACCAGCCCACGTCAATCCAAGCCGGCCCAGGATGGTCGTTCGCTCGGCGATTTCCTGAAGGAAGAAGGCAGTGTTCAGCCGCTGCCAAATCCACGAAGCGACAGCGAAGAGAGTCCCGAATCTCCCTCGGATCAACGTGGTCGGTTCGAAAACCCCTTTGGCAAACCGGATGGCGGACGCAGCGCTCTTGACGAACGCGATCGCGATCGCTTGGATCAACGCTCGGGCCGCGAAGAGGATGGCGTTGGCAAGTTTGATGGTGTCGATGATCTCAAGCAAACCGCAGGGATCTCGTGCGAAGATTTCCGTCAACGAATTGCATCGCAAACGATCGACAAGTTGTCGTTGGACATCAGCCCGCCGTTTCGACCGGACGTGATCAGCGAAGCGGAATACCAAAAGCTGAAGACCAAGTTCGACGAGAACCAGAGCGAACGACAATGGCGTACGATCGACGGACGTCCGCTTGCATCGGGACGTTTGGTTGATTTGGCTTACGAAAAGGCTGTGATTCAGACCGGACACGGCACGACCGAAGAACTCTCGATCAATCGGCTTAGCGAAGCCGACTTGGCCTACATCTCCGATAACTGGGGTCTGCCCAAGGAATGTCTGATCGAGCAAGTCGCCTACACCGAACGTTCATGGCAGAACACCACGATGACGTGGAAAGCATCCAACTTGTGTCACAAGCCGTTGTACTTCGAAGATGTCAATCTCGAGCGTTACGGGCACACCCGTGGACCGCTGTGGCAACCGGTTGTTTCATCTGCTCACTTCTTTGTCAACATCGCGGTGTTGCCTTACAAGATGGGCGTGCATGCTCCGAACGAATGCCAATACGCCCTGGGTTACTATCGCCCCGGCAACTGCGCTCCGTGGATCAAGCCTCCGGTACCGATCAGTTTGCGAGGCGGTTTGACGCAAGCCGCGGCGATGACCGGAGCGTTCTGGTTGATCCCGTAAGGGAATCCATCGCCGCAGAAGAATTTCCGATCCTTTGTCCTGGCTGGTCAAGGATCGTTCAAGACGGCTAACTCAATCAGCAACTCCCTCGATTCACGAAGTCAGCACCGCTTGTCGTTCGTGAATCAGGAAGGAGCAGAGCCTGAGCGAAGAATTTCGAGCCCGGGTGCAGCGATGGCGGGATCACGAAATCCGCGACGCCACAGGAGATCCGAGCGGTGATGAATTGCTAGACGTACTTCTCGAGCAGTTTGGCGAGTTGCTCGGGGTTGTCGTCTTCCTGCAATTTGGCGATCTGGTCCTCTTTCAGACCAATTTTGGCTAGGTGACTGGTCAGCCGCTTCCAGACTTGAGCTCGCTTTTTACCTTCGCTGAGATACAGTTCGGTGACCGCCTCTTGGGCCTTCTGCAGCCCGATAGAATCACGATTTTCGTAGTAATTCTTGATAATCTTTTCTTGATGCCGAGTGCGTTCGGTCATTGTCACTCCGAAGTGGATGGTGGCTAAAAAATTTTGCGTCGAGGAAACTTCCGTTTTCCGTCCCGTTTTGAATGCAGGCCGTGCGGATTTGCCGCAGACGGGCGATTCCCGAATGGGAGCATCACCGAAGGGGCAAATCTCGATTCTGGACTGTACCCAGTTATCGGTCATGGGTCAGTTATTCTATAGTAGCGATGATCCGAGGCCGGGCTAGCGTCATGATTGGCCGATGATTCTCAACGGCTTCCGCACGCGGTGGGACGTTGGGGGTGCGATTGCCCGTCTAATTTTGCTTTTTATTAAAGAGACCTTCTAGCGATGACAGTTTGCCGTGGTGTGCGAGGCGCGACCAGCGTTGAGAAAGATGATCGTGATCAAATTCTCACCGCGACTCGTCAATTACTAGCCTTGATGATCCGCCAAAACGAGATCGAATCGGCGGACGTTGCAAGCGCCTTCTTTACGGTCACTTCCGACTTGACGGCCGAGTTTCCCGCCTTGGCAGCCCGCCAACTCGGGTGGCTCGAGGTACCGCTGTTGTGCGGCTACGAAGTGTCGGTCGAAGGCTCGTTGCCGCGTTGTATCCGGGTCATGTTGCACTGGAATACCGACAAGCCTCAATCCGAAATCCACCACGTTTATCTGCACGAAGCCAAACGATTGCGTCCTGATCTTTCTAAATACCCGCCGGTGGATTTTGAAGAACTAGAGTGTTGGATTCAGGATCATTTGAGCGCCGAAGGCTAGGAGGCAACCTTGGCTTCATCACCACGGATTCGTTGGAAACCGGATACCGCTCTTTCGACGATTCACGCTGCCTATTCGGTTGCGGTGGGGGCCGCCTGTACCGACGAAAAACTCGAGCAATCGCTTGTGCCCTGCGTCACGCAGATCAACGAGCGGTTGCTTTCTTCGTCAATTGATATGCGAGGCTTTTGGAGTCGTTTAGTTCGCGAATCGATTGGTTGCGACGAAACTCGGGCGGCTTGCGAAACCGCACTCGTCGCGTCAGGGTGTAGCGCACTGCAAGTCGACCAAACCAGTCGTGGGATCGTTCGCCAATTGGATGAATGCCGCATCGTCGTCCACGATCGTTTCCCCCGCTTGCTCGATCAACTTGAATTGCGATCGCGACCACTCCGCGAACGCTGGGATACCGTCGGCCGCGGTGTGTTGAACCAAGTCGCCAAGCAGATTTGGGGGCAAAGTCCACCGAAAAATTGGTGGCCAGCGAGTGTGGATGGCTTGTTCGTCCAGCCGCTACGAGGCGGCGACGGCGGATTCGAACCAGGCAGCGATGAAGGCAAGAACGCTGCGATTTGGATCGAGGCGATGTTGACCGATGTGTTGCCCAACGTGCCTGAGGTGGTGCGGGTCGCGTGGTTGGTCACGCGAGTCGCGATTGAACAACATATTGCTCAAAAATCGCTCACCTCCAAACCGGGTGACAGCACGTTTGGACGCCCGGCATCGTTGACGTCGGCATGGGCGTTTGCCTCGGTTCCGTTGGTGCTTCGGTCTGCAGCGGAGCTGGATCTCGTGTCCCACAGTGCCCTGCCGATTTCTGCAGCCACCCGATTGTGGCGACTCAGTGATGCGGCAATCGCAGGCGATGTTCTGACGCAGTGGTGGGAAAAACTCGATCGTGATCCGCAACCGTTGCCGGTCGCGCTCAAGTCGCTGTCGCAAGCGATCGAGGAAAATAAGTTGATCGTGCCCCCAGCCGAACCCTTCTAAGGCGACGCTGTGAAGCATCATCTGTAGCGGACCTCGTCAAGAGTTTCGGGGGCAGACGTCGATCCAGCGATAGTCTTGACGGCTTCCGCTGCGAGCATTTTTGCTTCTGGCAAGTCGCATGCCTCTTGGGGTGGCCGCAGACGCTCTTTGAAATCGCTCGATGTTTTTGCTACTCGGGTGCCGTTGACAGAAAAGGGGGCGTTTTCGTAGAGCGGATGTCTCGACTCGCGATTCACCAGCAAGAGCCTGTTTCCGATATTCCGGATTCTTTTGCTACCTCTTTCCCCACATTGATATTACGATGTCTTAAAATGAGACGATCAAAGGTCCGGTTATTGCATTCGTAAGCAGGAGCTGCCGGACTGCTCGAACGGTTTCGAGTGTTCATGACGCCAAGAAGCGACAGATGACAGCATATTTGATGGTGCGCAGCGGGCCTCAGAAAGGCCGGCAATTTACTCTGGATCCTGAACGGCCGATGCATATCGGGCGGGGGAAGAGTTGTGAAATCATGCTGACGGACCCCGTCAGTTCGCGTTTCCATGCCGTCATCTATTTCGAGGATGGCAATTGGCATTTACGCGACACTAGCAGCCGCAATGGGACCTTGGTCAACGACCAGAAAACCGACCATGCTCGGATGCTCAACCACCACACGGTCAAAATTGGTGCCACCGAACTCGAGTTGGTCGAGCCCGCGGGGGAATCGACCGAAGAGACATCGCTTACTCAGACGATTGCGTGGGAGTCGGTAAAGACCGAGCACCGCTGGACCGCCGACGACGAAGATCCGATCGCCAAAGTTGCCGCGACCGGCCATTTGATGGATCTGTACTCGCTGAGTCTCAGTTTGCTGCGTTGTGAAAGTCCCGACGAGGTGATCAGCACGCTGATTGAATTGCTTCGTGATCGAACCGATGCGGACGTGGTCGGATTGTCATTCGATTCCGGTGACGGGCGGTTGAAACCGCGACGTGTGGAACCCGCCGATGCAGCCGACTTGGTGACCATCGAAAAATCGCTGCTGAAGCGGATCGTCAAAGAGGGAGAAGCGGTTTGGATCAATGATCCGGCAAAGTCGGACGCCAGCGAAATGAGCACCGCGGGCAAGGATCAAATGTGGTCCGACATTATCTATGCTCCGATCGGCAGCGACGATACCAACGTCGGGGTGCTGCAGCTGTACCGTCGTGAGCCCAAATTCAACGAGTCACAATTTGAATTGACGGTTGCCGCCGCCCGTTTGTTATCGATCGGGTTGAGCCAAGCGTTCGAGCGTGATTCGTTGCGAGCCGATCGCCGGCGGATCGCGGACCGCAACGCCGATTCGGACGAATTGGTCGGATCCAGCGCCGTGATGCAGAAGTTAAAAGAACGGATCGAACGCGTTGGCAACGCCAGCGGCAGTGTGCTGATTCGTGGGGAAAGCGGGGTCGGCAAGGAGTTGGTGGCCCGCGCTGTGCATCGCGCCAGCCGGCGCTCCAAGCGGCCAATGTTAACCGTTAATTGTGCCGCGATTCCTCATGATTTGATCGAAAGTCAATTGTTTGGTCATCGCAAGGGATCGTTCACCGGTGCCGACAGCGACCATATCGGTTGGTTCCAGCAAGCCCATACGGGGACGTTGTTTTTGGACGAAGTGGGCGAATTGACGCTCGAAGGCCAAGCGAAACTGTTGCGAATCCTCGAAGGACATCCGTTTTTGCCTGTCGGTGCGACCGAAGAGGTGTTGGTGGATGTGCGGGTGATCGCCGCGACCAACCGTGATTTGGCCGAATTTGTCCGTGAAAAACGCTTCCGAGAAGACTTGTTTTATCGGCTCAGCGTGTTTGAGTTGCTCGTGCCGCCGCTGCGTGATCGCGGCGACGATATCGAATTGTTGGTCGGTCACTTTTTGGAACATTTTCGCCGCCAACATGGTCGCCCGCTGTTGGCGATCAGCGATGAAGCACGGACGCGATTGTTGGAATACGCTTGGCCCGGCAACGTGCGTCAATTGCGAAACGTGATCGACAGCGCGGTCGTGATGGCCGATGATCCGGCAATCGAAGCGGACGATCTCGGGCTGCGTGATGCCGGTTTGAGCCGATTGGACACCCTCCGTTTGGATGAGTGGGAGCGTCGGCTGATCCGCAAAGCACTCGAGCGTACTGGCGGCAGCGTCCCCGAGGCGGCAGCTTTGCTGGGAATTAGCCGTGCGACCGCGTACCGTAAGATCACCGAATACCAGATCGATCGTTAAGCTAGCGAGCGTGGAAATCTCGCCGCAACCGGCAAACGTCGGTCGTTTTGGCCTGTTTTCCCCGTTTCTAGCCCAATTAGCCCTCGCTTCCTCTTGTCAAATTGGACCCCGGAGGCGACACTTTCGGGCTTCCTCGAATTCGATGTGTGAACGCCTGGTGTCAATGGTCGACACCAGTACAGCGGGCAAGGCGGTAATCGCCGTCCCCATGCGGATCGCACGCTGGCAGCAGTTCGCTTGCAGATTTTGTCTCTGAGCGGCTTCACTCCTGCCGATGTCCCCAAGCCGCGTCCTGGACGCAAAAAGGTAAAGCAGTATGGCCCGATATACAGGCCCCAAAGCAAGAATCAACCGTCGCCTCGGCGCCCTTCTTTATGAAACAGCCGGTGCCGCACGCGCATTGGACCGACGTAACACCCCGCCCGGGATGCACGTTCGTGGACGTCGCCCGAGTAACTACGGGATGGCGTTGATGGAGAAGCAAAAGATCAAGCACTATTACGGTTTGGGCGAGCGTCAGCTTCGTCGTTACTTTGATGCGGTTGGTCGTAAATCGGGTAACACCGGTGAATTGCTGCTGTTGATGTGTGAGCGTCGTTTGGACAACGTGGTTCGCCGCGTCGGTTTCACCAAGACGCGTCCTCAAGCTCGTCAAGGCATCACGCACGGTCACTTTCGCGTTAACGGCGTGAAGGTCACCAAGCCAAGCTACCAGCTTCGCCCTGGCGATATCATCGAAGTCCGTGGTCGTGAAAATCTGAAGAATCTTTATCGTGGTGTGATCGCCAATGCGTCGCCCGACGCCCTGGATTGGGTTACCTTCGATAGCGAAAACCTGAAGGCTACCGTGCTGGGACTTCCTGGACCAAGCGACATTAGCTTGCCCGTGGATGCGAACAGCGTCGTCGAATTCTTGTCACGATAAGCGTTCGCGATTCTGCGTTTCCCTTGCATACCGGTCCCTTGTATGCCGGTTCCCCCCACCCGTGTGCGTGTCACCGCGTGGGGGGTTAAGGCTCTACATATGTGTGGAGCCCGCTTGGTACATGGTCATTGATTCGAACCGGCAATTTAGGTTGCCGGTTCTGTTTATAATGACGTCTCCCTTGGCCTAGTAACCGATCTCGTCGGTTGCGACAGGCTGTCTTTACGAATCGTCCTAGTCGTTTTTTGAGAGGCAATCTCCTCTGATGCATAGTCCTGTTGTTGTTCTCGGTGGTGGTCCTGGTGGTTACGCGGCTGCGTTTTTGGCTGCCGACGAAGGCCTTGACGTGACGATTGTCGAAGCCGAACCTCGTCTCGGTGGTACCTGTCTGCTCCGCGGCTGTATCCCCAGCAAGGCGCTTCTGCATGTGGCCAAGGTGATCAGCGAAGTGGATGAGCTGCGTGAAGATTGGGGCGTCGTGTACGACGAAAAGCCCAAGATCGATGTCGACAAAGTGCGAGCTCGCAAAGACAAAGTGATCTCGAATTTGACGGGCGGCTTGGGCCAGTTGGCAAAACGCCGTAACGTGACCGTCATCCGAGCGCGGGGCACGTTCCTAAACTCGACCACGCTGAAACTCGAAGGCGATGACGAATCGATCCCCGAGGGTGGCGAATTGACGTTCGATCACTGCATCGTCGCGACCGGCAGCGTGCCAGCGATGCCGCCCGCGTTCAACATCGGCAGCGACCGTGTGATGGACAGCACCGGAGCTCTCGCACTTGCCGATATCCCCGAAACCTTGTTGGTCGTCGGGGGCGGTTACATCGGTTTGGAAATGGGCAGCGTGTACGCTCATCTTGGTTCGAAAGTCACCGTCGTCGAGCTCAGCGAAGGCTTGTTGCCCGGAGCCGATCGCGATCTCGTCAAGCCGCTCGCTAAACGTATCAACAAAATGTGCGAAGGCCGCGTGCTGCTCAATACCAAAGTCGGCTCGCTAGCCGAAGACGGCGACAAGATCCAAGTGACTTTTGAAGGTCCCGCCCACTTTGGTCATGAAAAATTTGACCGCGTCCTGATCAGCATCGGGCGTCGTCCCGTGACTCGCGGACTCGGGCTGGAAAACACAAGCGTGGTTGTCAATGAGCGTGGCTTCATTGAATGTGACGCCCAGCAACGTACCGCTGATCCGCATATCCTCGCGATCGGCGACGTCGCAGGCGATCCGATGCTCGCTCACAAAGCGACGCACGAAGGCCGCGTCGCAGCCGAAGTGCTCGCGGGCAAACCCGCAGCGTTTGACAAAGTAGCGATCCCTGCGGTTGTCTTCACCGATCCCGAAATTGCTTGGGCCGGTTTGACCGAAGACGAAGCCAAGGCGGCCGGTCGCAAAGTCGACGTCGAAGTTTATCCGTGGGCGGCAAGTGGCCGTGCCCAAGCTTTGAACATCACCGATGGTTTGACCAAATGGTTGGTCGATCCCGAGACGCAACGCGTGGTCGGTTGTGGCATCGTCGGCAGCGGTGCAGGCGAATTGATCGCCGAAGCCGTGTTGGCGATCGAAATGGGCTGCGAAGTGCACGACATTACCGAAAGCGTTCACCCGCATCCGACGCTCAGCGAGACGTTGATGAATGCGGGCGAAGTCCACTTCGGTACGGCCACCGAAATCTACAAGCCGAAGAAGAAGCCTGCTGTGGCGGCCAGCTAAAGCCCGTCGTAGCGGAAGCCAGTCCTCGTAGCGGAAGTCATCAAGAGGTTCGTGAGGGCTTTCAAATGCCGCGGTTAGAGCGACCGCGGGCAATGGGGTTACCGCTCGGGGCGATTGCTCCAATCGCCCATCCCCCAACTCGTGACCAAACGCTTCCAATCCTCGATTAACGCACCCAACAAAAAGGTCGCGTTTTGAGCATAGCGTGGGACGAGTCGTTTGGGATCGCTGCACATTCGGTAAGCCCATTCCATGCCGATTTTTTGCCAAACGATCGGAGCTCGCTTGGCCGTTCCGGCGATAAAGTCAAAGGACGCGCCGAGCTGGATGCTAACGGGGATCCCCAGTCGTTTGTAGTTCGCGTGGATCCACTTCTCGCCTTTGGGTTGCCCAAACGCAACCAGCAGGATTGCGGCGCCGGACTTTTTAATGCGTAGATCTTGTTCGCGCTGTTCGCTCTCGCTGAGTGGCCGAAACGGAGGCGATTCGACGCCCGAGATTTTGAGTCCGGGGTACATCGCTTGTAGCTTCTTGGCACACTGCTGTGCCACGCCTTCTTCGCCCCCCAAGAAATAGATGCCCCAGCCGTTATCGCTGCATCGCTCGGCAAGGTGGTAGATCATTTCGCTGCCAGCAACCCGCTCGGGGAGCGGTTCTTTGGATAGTCGGCTACGCAAAACAATCGGTTGTCCGTCGGCAAGGATCATGTCCGCATCGTCGGTGATCGTTCCCATCTCGGGATCGCGATGATGCAGCATGCAGTAGTTCAGATTTGCGGTGATCACGTAGCTTGGGATGCGGCGCTGAACCAAGCATTCGATTCGGTCCACCGCTTCGGCAAGCGTGAGGTGATCAAATGGCACATCCCAGACTTCGCTGCGAATCCGATCCGGCAGCGGAGGGGTCGGTTGCGGCAACGCCGCGGCAACGGAATCGCTTTGCACGCTTGGATTGCGAGGTTCATTCATTGCAGGCACAGCCACGGGGATGCCAAAGGGAGCTACAGACGAAGTGTAATTCATTGCTCGGTTTGTTTCCGCAATTGGATGGGGCAGGAAAATCAGATCGTGAATGAGATCGTGAGATGGAGTGTTTTCGGGGTCACCGCGTGATAGAACGCGTGTGACTCTGAACGCTACGTCACTGCAAACGACCGTTTCCCTCGGATCGCCGAAGCCCCGCTGGGAACTTTGGGCTCTTTTGCCGGATCGTCCGGTTGTAGGGAATTCGCGGGTTCGTCAAAGTAACGCGCATGAATGATCGAAAAATGATCGTAATCTCGGTGGAGGGGTTGGCGGCGTCCGCACTCGGTTGCTACGGGGCTTCGTGGAATGAAACGCCCGCAATCGACCTGCTCGCCAGCCGTGGTTGTGTGTGGGATCGAGCGATCGCCGAACACGATGATGGGCTGAAGGTGCTGGCGGATTGGTTGGCTCCGCCGCCGTCGCATGACCCGGACCACTGGATCGCACGCTGGAACGAACGAGGGCCTGTGGAATTGATCACCGACGATCCTCGTTTGTCGCAGCAATCGCTTGACAACGATTTTGATCAAACTTGGTTGATCGAATCGGATCCGCCGGATGTCGACACGCTGCCAGCCGAAGAGATCGAAGAAACGCACCTCGCCAGCCTATTTGCGGGGCTGTTTGCTCGCATCGAGGATCCCGATCCTGCGGCCCTTTGGTGGTTGCATACGCAATCGTTGGTGCGATCTTGGGATGCGCCGCGATGGTTGGTGCCTTTGGATGCCGATGAACTGTACGCTGGCGAGCCCAGCGAAGAATTAGATCTGCTGCCCGAAACCGATGTGGCATTGGATGAAGCCGATTGCGAAATGCCCCCCTGGGTTTTTCCCGACGTGGTGCCGCCGCAATTGAAATTGACCGAGCATTCGCATCCCGACCTTGCCGTCGCCTGGATGCGAACGTACGGCTGCCAAGTCCGCTTGTTGGATCGGATGTTAGCGTTGCTGTTGGAGTACGCTGCCGATTGGGATCCGATCGTGGTGCTGGTGGGGACTAGCGGGTTTAGTCTTGGGCAAAACCAAACGATCGGATATCGCGCAGGGCCGCTGCGTAGTTGCCACCATCGCGTGCCGATGATCGTCAGCGATCTAGGACCGCTGCGTGAAAAGCGTGTGGTCAATGCAAAATCGCTGGCCACGCTGCTTGCGAAGATCAAGATGCAGCCGGAAACGCTGATCGATCCAGCGGGCTGGGCGAGCAGCGATTCGGAATTCGAGCCACGCGTGATCACTCGTGACGACAAAGGGTCAGTCGCGGTGACCACATCGCGGTGGTACCACGTTCAAGATGCGGATCAGCAGGATCGGCTGTATTTAAAGCCGGATGATCTAGAGGACCAGAACGACGTCAGCCGGTTGCGCCCCGATATCGTCGATTTGTTAGGCGAGTGACGTTCGTAGCGATGCGGCGACGGATGGTTTTTGTAGCGATGCGGCGCAAGCCGCCCGGTCGAAATCGAACGTTTTACTCGCTGCAACCGGACGGGGCCCCGCCTCGTGCCGCTACCCAAAGTGGATGGGATTGGACTCGCTTCTCTCCATCGCACAAAAGGCTTGCCGCCAGCGCACAAAAAAACCTCGCCGATCCAATGGGATCGACGAGGTTTCAAGATCTTCGCTGGTTTAGCCTAACGCGAGGTTAAACCGGTCACGACTAGATGTCGGTGTTAGCATCAGCTTTTGGCGCTGGAGGTGCATCGCTGCTGCTTTCTGGAGCAGGAGCAGGTGCAGCTTCTGGAGCTGGAGCTGCTTCCGCAGCAGCACCGGTGGTAACGCTGCCAGGAACGAGAGTTTCGCCTGGAGCAAGGTCGTAGCCTTCGCTGCTTTGAACTGCAACAGGAGCTCCGCCGCCACAGCAAGGAGCTGCAGGTGCAGGGGCAACAACGTCGCCACCACAGCAAGGAGCTTCAACTACAGGAGCTGCTTCGCAGCAAGTTGGCTCTGCTGCACATCCACAGCTGCTCTTGCGATTGCGATGCTTGCCGAACAAGCCGCAATGCTTCTTGTGGCCACAGGTTGGCTCGGGGCAGCAAACGGGTGCTGGAGCTGGCTCGCAGCAAACGGGTGCTGGTGCTGGTTCGCAGCAAACAGGTGCTGGAGCTGGTTCGCAGCAAACAGGTTCAGCAACACAGCAAGGAGTTGCGTGCTTGGCCTTCAGGCGTGCGAACAGTCCACCGCCACAGCTTTTTTCAACAGCACAACCGCCGCACGACGGTTGAGCGCATCCACCGCCACACTGTTTGGCGTGCAGTCGGCTGAACAGTCCACCGCCATGGTGTCCTGCTTCAGCGGTTTCGCTCATGACTACTGCCGCACCAATTAACAGTGCGAATGCGGCAATGCCGCTCACCACAGTCCGATTCATAAAGATCTCCCAAGTGTTCGGAGTTTGGTGCGATCCGAATTCGCACATCAAAATTGTTAAGGCCATAATCCCACGGCCCATCGCGTCGATCCAACCGCCGATAACATCATCGACTACCGAAAGATCATCGAACCGTGTTCCAGCCCCCGCACCCTTTTAAGATGGGGGGTATAGGTTGGCTTTACGGCTCGCGCAATTTCGCCGCTACAGTAACCTTGGGAAAAATCGTGTCAATCCACCCAATACGATCCGTGAAAGGATTTTTTGCCTGAATTCGACTGCGGGCGAAATCCGGCATTTTGTGTGCCACAGCACACAAATTGTGAAGCTAGGTAAGATTGTCACAAAGATTGTGGCCAAATCCCGCCAAAATTGAGTGTTTTTTGTTCGGGTTATGCCGATTTTTCCGGCCACAGCAGGCCGTTTGGGTGGGGATTGCCCTCGACACAATACGGGGCAAAGCAGTGAACAAAAGGCAAGGATAAATTTTGCCGGATTTCTTAGCGAGAAAGCGCTTCGGAGGCTGGTTTGGCCGCCTGAGTGCCATTTTCGCTTGGGGTTTCGGATCCCTCGCTTCCTGCAAGCAGCTTGGCCATTTCCTCTCCGTTTTCGAAATCGATCACGATCGGTGGCTCGGCAGGATCGATTTCCATCGCCAGTCCCGAGATTCGCCATCCAGCGGTTTCGCGTTGCACCGCCCACACGACTTCGAAGTCGTTTTGGGTGCCTTCAGGACCCGGTTCGGTCCAAATGCTTTGCACCAACATCGAATTCGGTTCATTGGGCACTTCACGCGCCTGGGTCACGTTAAAACGAGCGTCGGGCGAGCCGATGGGCTGGACGGTACGACCAATTCGCTTGAGTTCCGATTGAGCTCGCTGAGTCAACAATTCGCCGGCGCCGGAGTTCTCTCCGCCACGGCGAACTTGATCTAAAAATTGGCTCACCACGTCGGTTGCCGAGGTTTCGGCAGGCGATTTGGCCGATGTGGTAGCGACGTTTGTATTGGGGGATGCCTGTTGGGCAACTTCCTCGGATCCGCCGCAACCAACGGTTGCGAACAGTAAGGAAGCAAACAGGGTAGAGTTCAACAAAATCCGGGTCATAGCGAAGGCCATCAAAATGGAGGAAGATCAGGCATGGATTCTGGTAAATAAGAAACCAACCAAGGGGGCGTCAAGGTAGATCCGATGCGTTAGCAGCCGGGCCAGCGGTGCGGGGCCAGCGGTGCGGGGCCAGCTTTGCGGGGCATCGCAACGGAACGTCGCTGATGACCCTAGCGAAAAACGAAGCTGCAAGGAAATACCAAGATCCTCGGCGCGGATGCGAATCCCCAATTGATCCATATCCAATAGCGAAGCGGACTTCGGGCCAATTGCGAAGAAGCGGACTTCGGGCCAATTGCGAACTGGACTTCGGATCCGTATTCAGATTCGGCTACCGCCCGCAATCGCTTTTCCGCACAATAGCCGCTTGGTTTGAAAGACCGACCCACGAAAATTACTTGCCCACGAAATCTTGCCCACGAACTATTGAAAGCAAACGAAGCTCATGCCCTCCAATGAAGACAACGTGATCGCGGTCGATGGACTCCGTGTCGATCTTCGCAATCGATCTCTTGCCGCCTTCTTAGCTTGGTTGCTGCCCGGTGCCGGACATTATTACCAAGGACGCACCAGCAAGGCGGCGCTGTTTTTTGTTTGCATTCTTTCCACTTGGGTCCTTGGGTTCGCGCTGGGTGGCGGGCACGTGGTGTACGCGTCCTGGCAGCCCGGCGACAAACGATGGCATTACTTTCTACAAGCGGGGGTGGGAGCGGTCGCGTTTCCTGCGTTGGTGCAAGGAAACCGGATGCGGGGGATGACGGAAAACGGCCGAACACTCAATAGTTACGAACCCTTGTGGGGCGGCTTTATGGCTCCGCCACGTCGGCCGGTGATTGAAAGCAATGCCGATGATGTCTCTGCTTGGTTTGCTCGCCACGGCGCGGGCTACGAGATGGGGACCTGGTACACCGTGATCGCAGGGCTACTGAATATCTTGGTGATCTACGATGCTTTCGGAGGTCCGTTGTCGGTTCCAATCAGCGGACGCAAAAAGGAAAGCGATGGCGATAAAGAAGGCAGCAAAGACGAAAATCCTACGCCCGACGCGGAATCCAATACCTAGACTGAATACTGAATAGCCAACAACACGAGCTAAACAATTAGGCAGGAGTCTTTCAGTAAATGGGCCAAACGGCTAACGGGATTTCACCCAATGATTCCTGCTTACCTGCTTAAACGCCCGTTGAATCCGTGAAAGATGCGAAGCAAATAACTGGCGTAGTGGAAATGCCTCAGTAATTGATTTCACGCCGGAACGACCATCGCGTCTTATTATTTCTTATTACACTTTGCAGCGAATTGATTGACGATGCTTTCCATTTCCCCCACCTACCTGCTGTACTTTGTGCCATTGTTGATTTCGATCTCTTTGGTGTTTGGTGCGACGCGTCATGAAGACAATTCGCTGATCATTAAGCATGCGTTGGGTACGGGACGCTGGATCTGTGGATTTATGGCGTTCATTTTTGTGGTCCTTTGCATTTTGAATTGGATGATCTAGTGCGAGTTCTGACTTTGGGTGCCGGAACGGTCGGCCGCTGGATCGCCGACATTCTTTGTCGTCGTCGACACAGCGTGACCGTGGTCGACAACGATCCGGCAAACGTTCGCCGAATTAACAGCGAATTGGACGTGCGCGCCATCCAAGGCAACGCTTCGCAAAGCACGGTATTGTTTCAAGCCGATGTGTGTAGCGCCGACATCGTGTTGGCCGTGACCGGGGATGACGAAGTCAACATCGTTGCCGCCAGCATGGCAAAAGCACTGGGCGCACGCCGCAGCATCGCGCGGGTTTACGCGCCGGCCTTTGGTGACCTCAGCACGTTTGATTACCAACGGCATTTCAATATCGATAGCATCCTGTCGCTCGAGCAATTGACGGCGTTCGAGTTGACGCGTGCGATTCGCAACCCCGATGCGATTCCGTTGGAACACTTTGCGCGTGGACAATTGGAAGTCTACGAGATGCAAATCACCAATAATGCCAGCGCTGCGGGCACGCGGCTTCGCGAACTAAAAATCCCCGGCAACGTCCGTGTCGGCTCGATCGCGCGAGAAGGTCGAATGTGGATCGCCAGCGGCGAAGACGAATTGAAAGCGGGTGACAGGGTCAGCCTGATCGGGATGCCCGATGCCGTTACCAAGGCGCGAGGCACATTTGGTGCGGAAGCTGAAGAGCGGCGATCTCGCAAACGAATCATGATCGCTGGCGGCGGCGAAACCGGATTCCACTTGGCTGGTTCGCTCAGCCCGCATGATTATCGAATCGTGCTGCTGGAACGTGATGTCGATCGTTGTGATCATCTCTCCAAAACGTTGCCCAACGTCACCGTCATTAATGCCAACGCCAATCGCCGCAGCATTTTGGAAGACGAAGGCGCGGGGACGGTCGATTACTTCGTTGCCTGTACCGGCAATGACGAAAGCAACATTATGGCGGGCGTCGAAGCACGCGAACTCGGTGCTTCGCGAGTGATGTGCGTCGTCGGTCGCCCTGATTACGCGAACGTCGTCGCGAAACTTGGCATCGACCGCGCCGTCAGCGAACGCGATGTCTTGGCTCGCCAAATCCTTGGTTTTTTAAACGAAGGAGCGATCATTTCGCAGAGTCGATTGCCGAGCGGTGAAATCGGGGTCTACGAACTCGAAGTCGTCGAGGGAACCCGAGTGACTTCGGCCACACTGGCCGATCTTCCGTTAGCTGGCCGATGTTTGATCGCCGCGATCCAGCGAGACGGTTTTGTGCGAGTCCCGCGAGCCGACGACCAATTAAAACCGGGCGATATTGTCGTGGCGTTGGTCGATCAATCCTCGGCCGAAGAGACTCTCGACATGTTCAACGCCCCCGCCCGCGGCAAGACAAATTCGCCTAGCTGATTGAATCGGGAGGTGAATGCTCAACATTGCTGGGCAACACCTCACTAGCCAGTTAAACGATAGTGCATAGTTGATTTATGCAAAATGTATATTGCTATCATGAGCTGGGGCCCGCAAAGAGGGCGTTCGGCTTAGGTGGGAAGGTAACATGATTTCTATCGTATCTGCGATGCATGAGTCAGTGAAGCCGGAATGTGCCACTATCCCGTAAGGGATTACAGAAATGAGCCGGTGGTTGGAACGCAGCGAACACCACCGGTGTTGGGCATGGTTGAGAGATGGAAGGCGATTTATTCGTAGCAACACCGATCCCAACCCGTTGGAATTCTGCCTTGTACCGCCGATCTGATGAAGGCAAACCAGCATTAACGCATTTTCGCGGCGATCGTATAGGTACGGTTTGATCGCCGCAGCGTTATAATCCTGTCCCCTTGGTTGGTGCCCGATCCCCCTGGGTGGTCTCGGGGTTCGATTTCGACTGAATCTTTGGGCACAAAAGGCGGTAGGAAGCCAACTTTCCCCTGACTAAACGACGATTGGATCGACAATTCAAATTCAGTCGCTGATACCCCCACGCCCCATGTATCTCTACATCCCAATTGCGTGACCAAGGACCATCTGCCGAAGCGGCGGCTTGGAGGTTACTTATGCGTAGAACCCTGATTCCTTTGCAGACAAGACTCACGTCGATCATTTTTGTCATGTTTGCCACACTCGCGGCCAGTGGCATTGCAGGCATGATAACGATCACGAGTGTGTCGGTTGCTTTACGTTCACAGCTCGACGAACATGTTCCAAGTGTGCAGGCTGCGGCGGAGGTCAAGCTGGCGATGCTTGAGCAGCGTGGAAATGTTTCTGCGTATATTCTGGACAACGGGAACGGAATCTGGATCGACCGCCTCGAAGAAAAGAAAGAAGGATTTGTCCACTGGTTAGAAATTGCAAAAGCAAGCGCGAACGAAGCGGAAGAGTTTGAAATCCTGAAGGAACTGGAGCTGGCGTATCGAGCCTACGATGACCGTCGCGAGGACGCTTTGAGGTCCGTAGATCAGGGCAATACCACTCTCGCAATTCAAATCGTACTCGTGGAGATCCCGGTCCTGTATGAAGTGGCCAAGGACGCATGCGACCGGCTGCTTGACGCCAACACCGGTTATATGCAGCAAAGCGTCGACGATGCTTACCAGCAATCCTTGAATATGGGTTGGGTGACCGGATCATGTTTGGCCGTCGGCTTGCTGTTAGCATTCAGCATCTCGGGCATCTTAACAATCGGCGTTTTTCGTCCGCTTCACCAGACCGCCGTGGAAGCTCGGCAACTGGCGTTGATCGATGGCGGTCCGTTGGGCTCTAGCACAAGTGAAGATCTGCATTCGTTGCCCCAATCTTTACGGTCGATTGCCGGAACGTTGACCACCGCGCGTGTGGATTTGCAACAAAGCCAAGCTCAGTTGCAACATGCGTTAAAACTGGCTTCTGTCGGAAGGATCGCGGCGGAAGTCGCTCATGAGATTCGTAGTTTGTTGACCACGATGAACTTCTGTATGTACATGGAGCACACGAAAGAATCTTCAGGGTTGCACCAAACGTTCGCCACGGTGCACAGCGAGATGCGTCGGTTGGAGCGCAACTTTACTGAGTTTCTGAATTTTGCTCGTTCGCCCGCACCTCAATTCTCGCTCTGTTCGGTGGCTCAACTGATCGAAACTTCGGTAGCGTTGATTAGCCCCCGGATCACTGAAAAACAACTGGCCGTTCAGCAAGACTTGGATTCTGGATTGCCAGCTGTCTGTGTTGACTCCGATCAAATCGGACAGGTGCTGGTGAATCTGTTGACCAACGCTTGTGATGCGGCACCACGGTCAAGCCAGTTGACCATAATAGCCAACACTGAATGCCATGTGGATGGTCGGCGATTTGTCATCATACGGGTGTGTAATCAGGGAACGGAAATTCCTGAGGCAATCCGTGATCGCGTTTTCGAACCTTACTTTACGACAAAGCCTTCGGGTACTGGCCTTGGGTTGGCAATTTGCGAAACCATCACGCGTTTGAATGACGGACAGCTGCAACTGGAATCGTCATCTGCAGCGGAAACAGTGTTTTTACTCCGGATCCCGCATAAGCAATAGATGTCACTGGAGAGAGGTTGTGAGTAGGGTTCTGCTAGTCGATGACGATGTCCATCTGCTTTCTATGTTTGCTCTCGCGCTAACAGGACGCGGACATCAGGTATTTACTGCGGGTAGCGCCGAGGAAGCGCTAGCCAGCGTGGACACTGCGAGGCCGGAAGTCATCGTGATGGATTTCCGATTACCTCTGATGAACGGCCTGGAGGCCTTTATCACACTCAAAACGACAGCGCCACAGATTCCGGTGATTATCATGACTGGTGAGAGCACCATGTCCTTGGCGATTGAAGCGACCTCGCTGGGTGTGTTCGACTTTCAGGCCAAGCCGTTGAACCCGACGGTGATGATTGAGACAATCGAACGTGCGGCGGAAAGTTATCGCGACTCCCTGAGACCTCAATCGACCGCACCGGCAAGCAGCTCTGTCGATGACGATACGATTATCGGCAACAGCCCGAGCATGCAGGAGGTCTACAAGGCAATCGGACGTGTGGCGCAGACAGACGCCACTGTGCTGATTCGTGGTGAATCGGGCACTGGCAAAGAATTGGTCGCCGATGTGATCCACCGCTATAGCCAACGTCGACTCAAACCGTTTGTAGCGATCAATTGCATTGCCATTCCAGAGCCACTCTTAGAAAGCGAATTGTTTGGCCACGAACGCGGGGCGTTCACCGGAGCTACGACCCAACGGATTGGAAAGTTCGAGCAGGCTGAGGGTGGAACCATCTTTCTTGATGAAATTGGAGACGTGCCGCTCAGCGTGCAAGGCAAAATACTTCGCGTACTGCAAGAACGGACGTTGACCCGTGTTGGCAGCAACACAAACATTCAGGTTAACGTACGCGTGTTGGCCGCCACCAACCGAAACTTGGAGCGTGCTATTAGCGAGGGAACCTATCGCGAAGACCTGTTCCATCGCCTGAACGTGGTCAGCGTCAAACTGCCGCCGCTACGAGATCGCCGCGAGGACATCCCCGATCTGGTCAACCATTTTGTTGACAAGTTTTCATCGGAGCTCGGGGTCCAACGCCACGTAGTCGCACCAGATGCACTCGCACTGATTACCGAACAACCCTGGCCAGGCAACGTGCGAGAACTTTCGCATTTTCTCTGCCGACTGATGATCTTCAATCCGGGGGTCATGCTACGAGAGCATCACGTTCGCCAAGCATTGAGCGTGGCGGAACAATCCAATCCTGACGCGGGCAACTCAGAAGACCGTCTTCGCGAGATTGTACGGCAACATTTATTGTCAGATACCATAGAACGCTCTTTCCAATCCTTTGTGGAAAAAGTGGAGGCAATGCTGGTGCTCGAAGCCTTGCGATCCACCCGCGGAAATCAAAGTCACGCTGCCAAGCTGCTGGCCATGTCCCGCGAAACGTTTCGCTGGAAATTGAAGAAATACACCGACCCTCTGGACCACTCCGCTTCCCGCAACGGTCCCGAGCATCTTGGCAACTGAAATGTTTTTCTAGCAAACCGATCAATGCCGTCGCGACTTAGACAAGCGGGGCCTTTAGACAGGCTGGAAACCGATTCACGTGCAGATGACTGCGAACTTCAAGAATCAATTTTCTTGGCCTTGCATTTGCATTGAGCATTCAAAGCCATCTTCTTTGTGAAGTTGGGTGAGAACGGAGCATTCGGCCGATTGGCTAAGGGATGATCGAAGAATCGACATCCCAATTTTCATTCGCTCTCATGCGTGTAACGCGTCCCCAGGAAATCATGGTGTTTCCCTCCGGTCCAAAGCAATCATCTCTACCGATAGCACGGGGGGGGCTCTGACCGTGTTCTATAAAAAGGTGCTTCCGAAGGAACGACCCGCAACAATGGATTCTCGTGCACAAGGTGGCGTAGTCCGATTCGAGTGCGATCCAAAGTACTTGTTCGAGAATAACCTGCCGATGCTCGACTTGGGCGAGGTGGTGGGAATCTCTGTCGACCAAGTGTTCTTTGGCCGCAGCCAACGTCTAAGCAACTTGGACTATTGTCAGCTTGCGAGTCTCAATTGCAATCGCGTCGCTGTGGCTGTGGATTCGGATCATGTTTTATTGATCGGTCCAGGTCTGTGGGAGACTCAGATCAAGTTCGCCTGGCGCGAGGTGGTGGCCGAAACGTCGAACTTGCCTCCGTCACTGGTCCCTTTTACTGTCGAGCTCCGTGCGCGGGTCGTGTACGGCAACCGTTGCGGAAGTCCGCTAACGGCGGGTCAGCTTTTCGATGCCCCCATTGATCCAGCGAAGCCGATGCGGGTGCGGCGGGGCGAGGTGCTGTCAATCACCTTCCGAATTTACGATTTGCTGGGAAATGAAGTGACCTCGGAATTCGGCGGCGGCCCGCATTGTATTTCCCGAGTGGAGGATCTCGGGCCAGCGGCCGAATCGGTTCCTGGCTTGCCTGTCGAGTTGCCCAGCGAATCGTCTTTTCGCTACCAAAAGGACGACATGGGAAGCGGACGGTGGAGCTGCGAATTATCCACTGCAACCGCAGCTTTCGTGGACGGCCACACCTACGAACTGCAGGTGCGTTTGAATGACGGTAGCCTACATGCCTGCCGGTTCGAGTTTGAGTACTGCTGCGCCCCACTCCCAATTCCATCTACACACACTCCACAAAAACCGCCCGCGTCGGGACGTCCCTGAGTGGAAATATTCTGGGCAAACTGGTGGTACATCACCAGCTCTTTGCCCCCCATTGCATTGCCTACGATCAGAATTGTGGGGAACTCCAGTCTTTCCACCCTTGGCTCTGAAACTTCTTCAAATTGACGTTGATTGGTACGCACCGTGCATTGCTATTAGCCCGCCTGTCAGGAGGGTCGGCGCCAGTCCCGAAGAGGTGTCTTTGGATGCGGGTGATGGTATCTCTTAGATGCGGCAGATCGTTGCGAAGTGAAAGCAAAACAGCGGAATCAGCGTGAGAACCGCAAAACAATTTGGTGTATTTACTGTGGAGTTTCCTGATGAGAAAGTTAATGAAGTGTAGCTTGGCTTTGATTGCCTGTTTAAGTGTCAGCACGATTGCGTACTCGGCATGGTACGTTAATGGTGACGGCACTGGCTTCGTCGGCAAGGGCGACGTGCAGTTGGTTTATGGCTGGAACAATGCCCAACTGCAGACCAATGCTGGCGCTGTGACGTTTCGAGCCTTAATAATCGAACAGAGCGAGGTCAGTTGGGAATGCACCAACGCAAATAACGAGAAGATCCAGGAGCGTAGCCGAACAACGACAACGACGATCGGGGGTTTGCTCTCAAGCGTAACTCGCGTGAAAAACCAAGTTACAGGGTTTAACCTGGAGGGCTTCAACGGAGCTCCGAACTCTAGTTCCGTTACCGAAGGGCCAAAACTTAATTCCTGCCCCGCGCCTGCCAGCACCTGGTCGTTGACAACACCTGCTGGTGATCCAGTGGCAGTGGGCGAGGCTACCCTTCTTGAAGTCAGTATTAATGGAACTACCTGGGCCCCGCTTAACTAAACCATCGGGTTAGGCGTTCACGAGAAAAGTACACAAGATATCGCGAGGCTTGCTGCAATTTCGCAGTAAGTCTCTTTTTTTAACGGGAAAAAATCGCCTTATGCTTGATTGCTGAGCAAGAAATCCGTTGATGGAATGCTTTCCGGTGAGCATCGAACTTTTTCCATGTTCTAACCATTTTTGTCTCATAGCCATGAACACACTGTTGGTTTCGCAGTTCCCCAGGGTGCGAGAAGAAAGCAAGTCTGGAATCGGATCAATGCACCCAGCCTCATTGCGACTTGTCACCCTCGTTGTGGCTTTTGGCGGTCTGTTCGCGGCGATGGTGTTGAGCTTAGGTCATGTCCTCGATTTGCCAGTACCCTGTGGTGGAAGTCATGGTTGTGCGACAGTGGCGCAACACCCGGCTTCGAAAGTGTTTGGGGTACCAATCGCCTTCGGCGGCGTCGCGGCCTACCTGATCATCATTTTCCTGCTGTCGTGCCTCAACCACCGTTCAGCGAAAATCGTGTTGCTCGCGATCACCGCCATTGGCAGCGTTGTCAGTGTCGCTTTATTGATCTATTCCTACAACGTGATCCAGGCGACTTGCCAGTGGTGCATTGCCTCCGGCACTATGATGATTCTTTTGTTGGCACTCGCCGTCGTGCTGACGAGGATTCGACAGCCAATTCAAAAACTTTCGTTCGCCTGGTTTTTCGGACTGGGATTAATCACCTCGGCTGCTGTCGGCATTGCGGCAGGACAAATGCAACGCTCCGCCAACATGCCCCCCATTTCGGCGCAGCGACTGGCGAACTTGACGGTGGATGATTTGGTAGACCCGGCCAAATCAGTGGGGCCTGACACAGCACCGTTGACGATCGTCATGTTCGCGGACCTGTGGTGCCCTGCTTGTCGGGCCATCCACCAGTCGCTCGTTGACTTTCAGCAAGCAAATCCCAAGGGCGTTCGATTGGCATTTCGACATCGGCCATTATCAGGAATTCCCGGTCACGAACAGAGCGGCGCCGCGGCCGCGCTCAGCGAGATTGCTGCCGAACATGATCAGTTTTGGCCGTTTATCGAAGCGGTGTTTACTGCACCGCAGCGTTTGACTCGCGAGGGATATCTGAACCTCATGCAACGCCTTGAAGTGAAACCGGCCGAGATCGAGAATCGCATTGCCGACCTAAACGATCCCGCCGTGTTGCGAGTCTGGCAAGACATCGAACTTGCCGAGCGGCTTGGAATCGACGCCACCCCGACTTTCATTGTAATGTTCGAAGGTCACGAATTAATATCCGCAAACCTACGCATATTACCACGCATTCTGAATTCACCCATAGTTCTCGCAAAGTTGGGCGATTCTATCAGCTCGAATAACGGGGACAGCCATCCAGATGATGCGAGCGAGCTTATTGGAGAGTGAAAACCTCGGATCCATGCCTTATTTGCAACGATCTCCGCCCTTTTTCTTGACTTGGTTCCTGGGCGACCTAGGTTTCAGGTTAGACCGAGCGTTTTCAACCTCCTTTTCGTTCACGAGCTACTCACATGCGTGCGATCGAAGTTTTTTTCCAAGTCAGTCGCGGCTTTGTCGCCGCTCTGTTTCTAATCACCAGCCCCGTTGCGATTGCCGCCGACGTGACCGCCGTCGAAGAAGAATGGCAGCTCAACCTCAATTCGCCAAATGCCAGCCGGAGCTCACCGCAGCTCAACTGTATGATTTCGACGATCGGAGTCTCAGAATCCTATTACACCATTTTGCTGATCAACCAAAACGCTTTCGGCGGAGGAGGCCTTGAATTGCAACTGTGGAACGGGCTCGTCATGCTCGATTCGAGCGGTTTAGGGACCTTCGCATCGCTGGCTACTGCGGACGAGAAAATTCAATGGACGACGCGCATGGAGTTAGACAGCAATGGCTTGTTGAAAGTGCAAATCCTTAACGGCACGTCAACGACATGGGGAAAGTTTGGGGGCAAATCAAACCTGCTCGTGTCGACGCAAACTACACTTGCAAATCTTAACACTTACGATCCGAACATCACTGCAAACTCATCAGGCGTGGAATTCGGCAATCAACGGGTGAACAAGCTGATCCTTCGCAAAGTGCGGGTCTACACAAACAACAAAAAGTCCATCGAACAAGCGGTCGACCGCGTCGTGTTCGAGAACTAATCTCCTGGGCCGGTGCACTGTAAACGCCTCTAAATCGCCCCGTGTTTTTGTCTCGTTTTCTCGGGTTATAGTGCTCGTCCGAATCTTTTGACCGTACCGTTTTGGCGGCGGAGTAGACACTCATGGCTTTGATTTCGATCGTTGGCTGAGCAGGGGCACCGGGTAAGAACCGTACATCGCCTTGCTGAAATCTCACGCGAGTCTGGCCGCGTTTGCTTAACGTTAGACGATACTCTTGCTCTTCGCGGATTGTTTCAATGTGCACGTCCAGCTCGAAGTCCGTCGGCTCAATTCGCTGGATGCGGAACGCCCCCGCTGCGTCGAACAAATTCGGCCCGCCGAAGGTGCCTCATCTGGCTTTGTCTTGCCGGACTCCAACAAGACTTGCGTGGGAAGGCGAGCATTCCCCTCTGAAACTCGATCGTGATCGTGATCGCTGACTCTCCAGCCCAGTGGCGTCAAGCACGATTAAGACATGCGATAAGCCGGCCGCTGCCAGCACCGACGACAATGCCCGCAACACTTTCGCCTACCCACCTTACGGCTTGGCAATGTAGCGGTATTGTCCCTGGTTTTGTTCGGCAATTCGCTTCATCCGACTCTCGCCTGCACGACTGTAATACGCGATCGTATGCACCCGACTGATCAATCCGCCGGTGCCAAACAGATTTCGCTGCACATTCTTTTCCTGCAATAACTGTTCGGTCGACTGAGGAAACTCGCCGTCCGACAGCAAGAAGATTGCATCGGCTCGCAACTTCAGCACGAAATCGAGTAGATCGTTTGGGTTCCTGCCACGGTCGGCGCGAATCCCCATCGCCCATCGCTGCAACGCAGCCTTGTTTTTCGGAGTCGCGTAAGCACTTTGCGGCTCATCCTTCTTCGGATCACTCAATCGCATGAAGTCGGGATCCGAATCAAAGAAAATGACATAGAATCGTTGGTCGGGACGCAACGCGTTGATCGATTTCAGTAGTTCGATCCTGGCCGAATTGAAGGCGTCCCCCATACTCTTGCTGCTGTCGACCAGATAGACGAAATGGTTTCCCCCACCATCGACTCCACAAAACTGGATCTTCGCGTCCGAGTCACTCGGCTTGGTCAACATCGCGGCGGCCGAGTTGTCGGACTGGCTCAGCATGGCCGCAGCCGGGCTGGGCATCGATGGCGGTGGCGGCGGCTTGAAATCGGATACTGCGATCTCGCCGACGGGGCTCAAGTCGTACTGGATCTCGGACTCGGTTTGCTCTTCGGTCGGTTCGGTTTCCAATTCGCTGGTTTCAATGGAAAAGGTTTCCATCGACACTTCGGACGCCGACGGCGCCGAGGCGGATAGCGTCACTTGGTCCCGTGGCTTGTGCGTTTGCAGTGTGACAACGCCAAGGATTACGAGGATGACTGCATGCACAATCGCACTAGCGATCCAGGCTGCGGGTTTTCGTCGCCGATCTTCGGGCGTCACCGTGTCGTCAGCGACAAACGCAGAATCAAGGTCCGCGATATTCGCTCTTTCGAACGGCTTCTCGCCGCTGTCGAGGGTCGGGATCTGCAGGGATGGTAGATCCAATCGGCTCGCCGACTCGGTGGCGGCTGATTCGGCCGTTGCGATGCAAAGTGAAGATGCCTCGCTCGTTTCATCTGCTGGCACGACCGGGTTCGTCTCATCCGGTGATACCGCGTCTCGAAACCGAGGCGCAGAAGCTTGGCGATGCGCCGAATCGACGCGTCGCTGCGGTGCAGCGGCGTCATCTTCGCGAGCTTCAGTGACAATCGGAGCGATGGTGTCCGGATGGATGTTTGGAGCGTCAAGAACGGCCGGTTCGGTGACGCCAGCGGATGGTTTGCTGGTTGCTACGTCTGCATTTTCAGTTGCATTGGTACGGTCGCCATCCTGTTTTTCGGCATCATGGTCGAACGCTTCGCGAATCTCTTGCCAACTTTGAAACGACGTCGAGGCCAATGCGGCAGCGGAAAGCTCCTTTGGGATCGGCTCCGGTTCAAGCGGCGTCGACGTGGGTTTCTCGAGAATCGGGCCCGTATACCAAGTGACATCCGCTGTGTTTCGGTCCGGTTTTAAATCCGATTGTATGGGCGCCGCGGCATGCGAGGGTTCGTCCGCTGTGGGGGCGGAGCCGGTCGGTTGCCGCAACGCATGACTCGGGGCAACAGAGCTGGTTGCAGCCATCCGTATCGGCGACTCGGGGCCGGGAGCATCCAGTTCGCGAAGTTTTAGTTCAATCGAGGCCGCTTCGGCATCACACCTCGCCGCTTGCGCTTCATGACGCGCCGCATCGGCCTCTCGCTTGAGCCGGAACAATTCGAGTTCAAGTGACTCGCGTTCCGAATCGATACGCAGTTGCGAAGTGGGGTTACTGGTGTCTCGTGAAACAAGTGGTTCACTTGATTGCGTAAGCTCAGTTCGGCTGGCATCCGATGGATGCGGATTCAATTTCGATTCGGGTGAATCGCTTGGCATCAACACGCAAATGCTATTGAGAAAAGCATCTAATAAGAAAAGGGTGTGGTTCGCACTCCATCCATTGTGAGGCTTTTTTTCTCTGCTGCAACCAAATTCGTCGGGGATTGTATTTTCATTGCAAAGGTCGCGAAGCGTTTCGGAAATTCCCAGAGGAGTGAAATTCTCGGCACGTGTCGCTATCGGGAAATTCAGTTCTCTTATCCCTACCGATTTTCTGTGCAAGCAACGCCATGATGTTTTGATTAGGCTAATCGAGTAAAACGATGGCTCCTGCCCCTTTTTCTTCCCCTGATTTTTCCTTCCTGAGAGTTTTGCTGCTATGACCGACCGCCGCCAATTTATGGGACTTGTCAGCACCTCCGCCGTCGGTTTGGCGGTGACCCGCAATCTCGCAACCGTCACCGCCGCGGAACCGGTTTCCGCAAAGGACACCTTTCCGGTCCGCTTCGCTCTTAATATGAGCACGTTGCGAGGACACAATCTGACGGTCAAGCAGCAGATCGAAGTGGCTGCCGAGGCGGGCTACGATGGCGTCGAACCATGGATTCGAGATCTAGAAAACTATGTCAAAGACGGAGGCAGCGTTGCGGATTTGCGAAAGCAGATTGAAGATGCCGGGATGACGGTCGACAGCGCGATCGGATTTGCACAATGGATCAACGACGATGCCGAACAGCGAAAAGCGGGGCTCGAAGTGGCTCGCCGGGACATGGAATTGGTTCGGTCCATTGGGGGGACCATGATTGCGGCGCCGCCTATCGGGGCGCATCAAAAAGAAGCGATCTCGCCGCCACTTGAGGTTATCGCCGAGCGCTATCGTGCTCTGTTGCAAGTCGGGGACGAAACCGGAGTCACGCCTCAACTGGAACTTTGGGGTTTTTCGCCCACGATCAGCAAGCTGGGTGAATTGGCGTACGTCGCGACGGCCGCCGAGCACCCCAAAGCATGTGTGCTGCCCGATTTCTATCACATCTACAAAGGGGGCAGCGATTTCGCGGGACTAGGGATGATCGAAGCCTCGCGAATGCACTGCTTCCATATCAACGACTATCCCGGAGAACCGTCGCAGCGCGACATCAGTGACAAGGATCGTGTCTTTCCCGGCGACGGTGTCTGCCCGCTTGTGCCAACGATTCGCCAATTGCTTGACCATGGTTTCCGCGGCACCTTTTCACTCGAGTTGTTCAATCCCGAGTACTGGAAACGCGACGCGTTGGAAGTCGCCCGCGAGGGGCTGGCAAAGTCCAAGCAAGTTGTGGCGGACGCGATCGCCCAAGCGTGATTAACGGTAGTAAGTGGCTGCGAACGTCAAATCCGCGTCGGTGTCTAGACGGTTCTCGGCATCGCGACCTAGGATATGCCGTCTGGCGGTTTTTACACTCGAATGAAACAAGGATTTAACGCCGTGCCTAACATCGGTCCCATGATTGCAGCGTCCAGCCGGATTGGACTTGCCAACGCTCAACGAATGCTTAAAGACGTCACCCCCGAACAATTTGCTCGCTTTGCCAAGTGCGGCGATACGGTGATCGAGTCGAATCATCCCGCGTTCGTTTTTGGACACCTTAGTCTGTACGCATCCGAGGTGATCAAGGCGTTGGGAGGCGATGCATCGGCCTATCAGCCAAGCGATGAATTTGTCAAAGTGTTCTCCAAGTCAGCGAAGTGCGTCGACGATCCCGAGGGCAACATCTATCCTCCGATGGACGAGATTCTGAACGCGTTCAACACCGGCTATGAAGCCGCGCTGGCGGCGCTGGAAACTGCGGACGACGCCGTCTTGTTAGAGGCGAATCCCAATGAAGCGATGCGAGAGCGTCTGCCGACGTCTGGTGCGATGTTGAACTTCTACGTCGGTGGTCACATCACGCTTCACGTCGGCCAAATCAGTGCGTGGCGAAGAGCGTTTGGCTTGGGACCTGCGTAACCACAAGTGTCTCTGTCGCAATCCAAATGAGCATCTCTACGTGAGCGATTCTGGTTCCGGCAACTCGGTTTCTAGCGATGTTGACGCCCTCGACTTGCCGGTCGCGGAATGCTTGGACTCGATCCTTGCTGCGGCAAGCAAGTCGATTCCTGTGGTCTTGAAGGCGCCTCCGGGCGCTGGCAAAACGACGCTGGTTCCACTCGCATTGCTGCAGCGGAAGATCGTTGATGACGGCGAAATTCTATTGATTCAACCTCGTCGCCTGGCTGCACGCGGTGCAGCATCGAGGCTGGCTCATCTGGACCACAGCGAATTAGGCAGCCGCATCGGCTATCACGTTCGCTTTGATCGATGCACGTCCAAGCAGACTCGGTTGATCGTGATGACGACCGGCATGTTGCTGCGGCGACTGAGCAAGGATCCGCTGCTGGAAAACGTCGGCTGTGTAATCCTGGACGAGTTCCATGAACGCAGTCTCGAAATCGATTCGGCGCTGGGGATGCTGCACCGCATCCGCACGACGCTGCGTCCCGAATTAAAACTGATCGTGATGTCGGCCACGTTGGCGACCGAGCCGGTGGCGGAGTTTCTTGGCGATGCCGTATCGGTGCACAGCGAAGGCCGGGCGTTTCCAGTCGACATCGTCCATTCGCCTCATCTGTCCAAGCAGCCGATCGATTCACAAATCATCGAAACGTTGCCCGCAGCACTCGATCGGACGGCCGGTCACGTGCTGATTTTTTTGCCGGGGGTGGGTGAAATCCGGCGAACGCACCGGATGATCGCGGCAAGTGGGATGGCTGCAGATTGCACGCTGCATGATCTGTACGGCGAAATGAAAGCGGCCGATCAAGACGCGGTGCTTTCGGCATCGAAAAAACGCAAAATCATTCTTGCCACCAACGTCGCCGAAACGTCGGTCACGATTCCTGGCGTGACCGCGGTCATCGACAGCGGACTCGCTCGCGTGATGCGTTTCAATCCTGCCGTGGGGCTTCCGGTGCTTCGTTTGGAACCAATTTCCCAGGCCTCGGCGGACCAGCGGGCGGGCCGGGCCGGGCGAACCGAAGCGGGGGTTTGTTTTCGGCTCTGGCCGCTGGCTGCCCATCGCTCGCGTCGGCTGCACGATTCACCCGAAATCGAGCGTGCGGACTTCAGCTCTGCCGCCTTGATGTTGGCGGGTTGGGGCGAACGCGATGCATTGGATTTTCCTTGGCTGACACCGCCGTCGCTCGAAACCGTTGATCGGGCCAAACGGTTGTTGGTCTCGCTCGGCGCGATCGATGACAATGGTGGCTTATTGCCGGTCGGACAGCGAATGTTGCGGTTGCCACTGCATCCACGGATTGCCCGATTCCTCGTTGCTGCTGATGACTTTGGGGTGGTTTCCGACGCGACACTGATTGCGGCGCTGTTGAGCGAACGCAGTCCGTTTCGCTCGCAGTCGTTAAGTCTGTTTGACCAAATTGAAAAATTGAAGCGTTATCTCGATGGCGATGCTCGTATCGAGATCGATCGTGGGGCTGCGAAACAAATTCAGCGAGTTGCCAAGCAAATTCGCCGAATCATGGGATCGGCAGAGAACTCGCCGCAGCACTCAGGTGCTAACCAAGCATTGCAGCGATGTCTGTTAGCGGCGTACCCCGACCGCGTCGCACGTCGACGAAGCCACGACAGCGACCGTGGGGTGATGGTGGGCGGTCGCGGCGTCCAGCTTGCCAACGCGGCGCTGGCTCACGAAGCGGGCACGCCATCGAAATACTTTGTTTGTATCGATGTTGACGATCGCGGCACCGAAGCGATGGTGCGAATCGCGGTGCCGATCGAACTGGAGTGGCTTGACACGTCGCAGGTTCGCACGATAGATGAGCCGTTTTATGATCCCGCGAAACAAGTCGTGATCGCACGAAGACGGCAATATTTCCATGACCTCGTTCTCAGTGAATCACCGATCGAGTGTCAACCGAGTCCCCACGTCGCGACGGTGTTAGCGGATGTGGCGCGAGATGATGTCGAGTCGTTGTTGAGCGACAAAAACCAGGCCGCATTGGCATTTTTGCAGCGGGTACGCTTTCTGCATTCGCAAATGCCGGACTTAGAAATTCCCAAACTTGACGACGCTGCCGTGCACAGCGTGCTCGAACAGCTGTGCCAATCGATGACGTCGCTGGCCCAACTTCGCCGTGCGGCTTGGCTGGACCATTTCAAGGGAATCTTCGACTACGCGCAGCTGCAACAGATTGAACGTCACGCTCCCGAGCGAATCACCGTTCCCAGCGGCAACACGGTGCGTGTCGAGTACGCCGAGGGCAAGCCGCCCGCGATTCATGTCAAGCTGCAAGAGTTGTTTGGCTGGACCGACACACCTCGTATCGCTGGCGGCAAGGTGCCGCTGCAATTGCACTTGCTCGGTCCAAACCGCCGGCCGCAACAGATCACCGATGATTTGAATAGCTTTTGGAAGACAACCTATCCGGTCGTCCGCAAAGAACTACGTCGCCGCTATCCCAAACACTTTTGGCCCGAAGACGCTTTGACCGCAAAAGCAACTCATAATGGCTTGAAACCTCGCGATTAAACACGAGTCACCCTAGCTCTCGCGTTTTGCATTCCGGGAGGGGCAAAATGCACTGCAGTGCGGCCACTGCAAGCCACGCTGGCAAAAAGATCGCCGCAGCGTCGCTGAATCGGCCAATCCCGGGGCTGGTTAGGATCACAAACCCCAGCTTCGCCAGCAAATATGTCAGCGAAATGATCGTTAGCGAACGCATGGCGATGCCATTGTCCACGACTCCGCTGCACGGTATTCCGCTGGCCGATGCATAGATCAACCATGCGGCCAAGCCGAGGATTGCACTTAAAAATATTGGGTGCATGACGATGTCCGCAGCGATCGCCCATGCGCCCCGGCGGCCATTTTTTGCAATCCAGACCATGTAACGCTGCGGGTACTGGCGAATGATTTCTTGGTTCATCGCTTTGATGGCGTTGTGTTGTGCGACGGGATCGTCGCCTGCGAGTGATTGTGCCGCAGGCACGACAACAAAATAGGTCATCTCGTCCCAGCGAGCATCGATGGTCATCGTCGCTCCCGTTTCGCCTGCGGCAAAAGTGTGCCCCGCTGCCGCGAGATCTTGCTGCTCCGACACGATCGATTCTCCCATCGCGGCCGCATCACCCGGTAACGCTCGGAGTTCTTCGTCCGACAGCAATTGGACCAGTACACCCGCCAAGTTCTGGTGGCCAAACGGCAGGATTCCAAAGTCGTTGACGGCCACCAAGCGAAGTCCCATCCAGGCTAATATTGGCACGAGTGTCGCGACCGAAACGAGCAAGCTGTTGCCCAGCGAGCGTTTCCAGGATTGCCCATGTATCCGGCCTAATAAGCTGCCTGCGACCATCAGCCAGGGGATTAGAAACAGGTAAGCGGGTCGCAGCATGATCGCAATCACCGACAAAACTACAACCGCGGTGGCCCACCGCCACGAATCCGCCGCAGTGCTGAATCGCAAAAGTGCGGTCGCAACCATGACGCCCATGGAGGCTGCGATCGCATCGGTCGAAACGGTGTTGATGTGGTCCATCGCGGTGCATCCCACTGCGATCGCGATTCCTGCGACGATGCAGTCGCGAGCGCCGAGCCCTTGCCGTCTCAGTTCGATGGCGAACCAGGATGCTGCCGTGGCGTGCACGATCACCTGGGCCAAAGGGATAAAAGCCAAGCCGGCCGTGCTGCGAATTGCCATTAACCACAGCGGATATCCCGGCGTGCGAATCGAACGGCCGATCGCATCCAGCGACGAAAACGAGTAATCCAGATAGCTTGTGGAGTCCGATACGAAATGGGGTTCAAGTCGCCCGCTCAGCCAAGCTACGAAAACGCCGCCGACGACAAAGGAAATCCAGTAGGCGAAAGCGGGCTTCATCGTTGGTTTGGTTGTTGATCAAAACTGGAAATAGACAAACGGCTGGAAACCGACAGGAGCATAGATTAACAAAGCCCACAGCATCACGGTGGTGGCGATCGGCGAATACCAAGCATCCGGCGGCAATCGCATCACACGTCGCCAGCGTGTTGCCCACATCATATGCTCGATCATCATGCACCCAAGCACCCCGATCACCAGCGGCGGGTACCAGTGAATACCGAGCGACGGGACCGCTAGTCGCTGCAGCATGCTTACCGCGGCGTTCAAATCGGTCGAGCGGAACAGCACCCAGCCAACCAATACCACGATCATCACCAACGCCCAGTGGATAAACGTTGGCAGTCGCCGAGACGTCGCGCCACGCAAGACGCGTTCGATGCAAAGCGCACCACCATGTAGCATGCCCCACAGGACAAACGTCCAAGCTGCACCGTGCCACAGACCACCAAGTGTCATCGTCACCATCAAGTTGCGATACGTCGTCATCGTCGAGTATCGATTGCCGCCAAGCGGAATGTAAAGATAGTCGCGAAGCCAACGTGACAGCGTGATGTGCCAGCGATGCCAAAATTCGGACATCGAAGTCGCCAAATAAGGATGCCGGAAATTTTTGGGAAATCGATAGCCAAGCATCTTTGCTGACCCAATCGCCATGTCGGTGTATCCGGAAAAGTCCAAACAGATCTGCCCTGCATAGGCGGTCACGGCCAACCATAGCGTGCTGCTGCTGTAGTAGTCTGGGTTCTCAAAAACGACATCGACCATCTCGCCTAGCCGGTCGGCCATCAGGACCTTCTTGACCGCGCCTCGCAAAAGTTGCTGAAAACCATAGTAAAATCGTCGGTTGGACCAGGCAGGAGTCGTGGAGAGTTGCGGCAGCAATTCGCGAGCACGGACGATCGGCCCAGCGACCAGTTGAGGAAAGAACGCAACGTACAGGGCAAAGTCGAGCAGGCTGTTCGTCGGTCGCAGGACTCGCCGATAAACATCAATCGTGTAGCTGAGCGTTTGAAAGGTGTAAAACGAGATGCCCACTGGCAGGATGATGTTCAGCGTGCTGGCGCTTCCGCCCATCGCTTCGACCATCGGGGCCGCCGAGGCGATGAAGAAATTGAAGTACTTGAAGAACGCCAACACCCCGAGGTTCACCAAGATGCTAACGATCAGCCACCGGCGACGCGTCGCTGTATGGCTACTGTTATCGATTGCATGGGAAACGACAAAGTCGACAATCGTCGACAGCAACAACAGCAGACAAAATCGAATGTCCCAGTAGGCATAGAAGTAGTAACTAGCGCCCAGCAGGATCGTATTGCGAACAAGGCGATTGCCGGTTAGCCAAACCGCAGCAAGCACCACGAGAAAGAAGATCAGAAACTCGGCTTGAGTAAAAAGCACTTCGATCTCTCCGCAGTTTAGTGAACGGGGAAATCAAAAAGTTCGATCTCGGAAACGATCTCCGATGCAATGATTGCGTATCCTGTCACGTTAAGATGGCCTTGCATGATGATGCCATTGTGGAATCCGTGAGGCCATTGATTGTTCTCGGCCGAATCGACGAGCTGTTCGGTCACGTCATGCAGGCGGATTTCGGCGGCCTGGGCGGCCTGTTTGATTTTGGCTAGGTCGCTGCCGGTCGGTTGATCGTCGTCCACCACGATCGACGTCAATGATTTGCGTTGAATTCGCGGCGAATAAAGCAGCAAGATGGGCCGGTCGCTTGCCGATCGAATCGTCTGCATCACCGTGTGCCAATCGGTTTTTTGCGTTACCGGGATCGCTGCTGGTTGAGGTTCGCTTTTGATCGGACCCACGGAAAACCGCAGTTTGCGAGGCGTATCGTCGGGGGTTCGCAAGACACGGCGAACGGCTTGGATCACAAACGCAGGCACATTCGACGCGATCCGGTTCTGGGCTGCTAGCTGCTTGGGATCCACTTCGGGTGATTCGTCGATTGCTGCGGTAGCCGCTTCGAGGTCGACCATTTCTGCGACTAGGATCACATGCATGTCGATCGAAAGTGCTTCTTCGACTCGCGGGATTTGGGCCAGCCAATCGGCGGCATCATCGCCGCTTCGCGCCAATGGCAATGCCACGATGGTTTGTTTGGATTGCTCGGCGATGCGTTCGATTTGCCGATGCAATTTTTGCTCGTCGGCAACGCCAACGCCCTCGGCTTGCGAGTCGCCCCAGATCGCGATGCGAATAACGCCCGCAGATTTTGTTTCGGGAAGAGGCTTTGTTTCGCCAAGACTTGTCCGCCCCGGCATGCCATGGGGTCCGATCGCAGTGGTGGCGTAACCTTCGCTACGCCAGCGATAGAGATGTCCGCTCTGAAGGACTACGACGCCGCGCAGTGGGTCGAGCCGAGAGGGCACATAGCTGCGAACAAACAGCGGAGAAGTGAACGCGATAAGAAACGTGCCAAACAGTGCACCGAGCAACCATTTGGCAACGATTCTTTTTGCGTAAGGGGCGTTCATGCGTCCGAGTCAGATTACTCTTCGGTCACTCGCACAGTGGTCATCTTGTCGCCTTGCTCGATCGAGTCCACGACGTCTTGGCCTTCGATGACTTTACCGAACACGCTGTGTTTGCCATCCAGGTGAGGAGTAGCAAGGTGCGTGATGAAGAATTGCGATCCGTTGGTGTTGGGGCCGGCGTTGGCCATCGAAAGAACGCCAGGTCCGTCGTGCTTCAGTTCAGGATGAAATTCGTCTTCGAATTTGTAGCCCGGCCCGCCGGTGCCTGTGCCTTGAGGGCAGCCGCCTTGGATCATGAAATCAGGGATCACGCGGTGGAAGCTGAGCCCATCGTAGAATTTCTTTTCGCAAAGCGTTTCAAAGTTCTCGACGGTTTTTGGAGTCTTGTCGTCGAAAAGTTCGATGCGGATTTTGCCTTTGGTTGTGTCAAACGTTGCAACTTTCATCAATCAATCTTGGTTAAAGAGGGGGGGAGTTAGATTCGTCAATTTCGATGACGAGAATGTTGTGTGGCTATTTCAGCAGGATTTCGGGTTCGGGTTGATCGAGTGCCGGTGAGTCGGCGTCCATCTCAAATCCCGTGTCGATTTGATCTTCGAACGATTCCAGATCCGAAATGACTTCGTATCGAGTGCCATCGGGCATCACAAGGTCTGCTGACTGGATCGATATCCCGTTGCCGTTGTTGCTGGGGTCCTGTTTGATCTCAAGCACGCCAGAGCCTTTGCTGCCGACGATATCAAATGCCAGGGTGCCCGGTTCGTTCTGGCCCGCTTCACCCGTGGCAGCCAAATTCAGCTCCGCAGATTGGATTTCGCCAATGTGTTCTTGGATGACAGGATTCGCCGCCACTTCCTGTGTGATCATGTCGGCCATCATGCCCTGGCCCATGCGGAACATGAAGTACGCGCCGCCACAGCACACCACTCCACCGACGACGCATACGCCTAAGATGATTCCGATCACCCATTTCCAGGTGTTGCTCTTTGGCGGTGGAGACTGTTGGCCTGCAAACCGGCTGTTTGGGTTAGTTTCAAACGGGTCGTTAGGGGGCATCGACATTCAAGACACTCAGAAAAAACGAGGGCGAGTTCAGCGCAAAACGGAATCGTTTCAGAGCGAGGGAAACCGGTACGAGAATCCGTTTCCATGACGCTCAGGCTTCGCTTCTATTAGAACGGCAAACCCGTTTGCGGCATAGTCGAGGCGATCAAGGAGAGGCGAACGGTGATCCGCGGGAAGCGGGGCCGGCTGGAAATGCGGTAAACCGCTTGCGGGGGGCTTTTGCGCCGGGGGGATGCTTTTGCGCCGGGGTGATGCTGCCACCCCGTCTATTTGCGGGGCCAGTCCTCAACAGAGTGGCTCCGCAATGGATGGTTCGTTACCATTGGCTATTGCCGACCCACTCCTGGATCAACTGCACTTCCGCTTCGCAAAATTTCAGATATCCTAGTTGGGTCCGGGCCAACACCTCGCTTGTCATAATACGAGTTGAGTAGAGTTGGGACACAATTCCTTTGCCGCGAGCAGGATGCTTCGTGAATCGGAATTTTGGGTGTGGTAGGTAGAACCGCTTGGACTTTGTTGAGCCTCCAGGACGAAATGTTCGCTCCGAGGCTCGAAACTCACTCGTACTGATGATTCATTAAAGGGAATCGATTACATGACCAAATGCAAGTTAGAGTACATCTGGCTCGATGGCTACCAACCTACCCAGAGCCTGCGAAGTAAGACGAAAGTTGTTGACGACTTCAGCGGCAAAGTCGAAGACGCCGAGCAATGGTCGTTTGACGGTTCGTCCACCGAACAAGCTCCCGGCGGTAGCAGCGATTGCTTGTTGAAGCCTGTTTTTGTGTGTCCCGATCCAGCACGTTTGGGCACCGGTTTTTTGGTCATGTGCGAAGTGCTTGATCACGAAGGTAACCCGCACCGCACCAACGGTCGTGCGACCATCAACGACAACGATGACGATTTCTGGTTCGGTTTTGAGCAAGAATACACGATCTGGAATCCCGACACGCAAAAGCCTGTTGGCTTCCCCGTCGAAGGTTTCCCCGGTCCTCAAGGCCCTTACTACTGTAGCGTTGGCCACGGCAAAGCGGTTGGACGTGAAATCGTCGAAGAGCACCTTGAATTGTGCTTGGCGGCCGGTTTGAACGTCGAAGGCATCAACGCCGAAGTCATGATGGGCCAATGGGAATTCCAGATCTTCGCGAAGGGCGCCGCTTTGGCTGGCGACCAGATTTGGATCGCTCGTTACTTGCTCGAGCGTACTGCTGAAAAGTATGACATGAGCATCAACTGGCACTGCAAGCCCGTTCAAGGCGACTGGAACGGCAGCGGTATGCACGCCAACTTCAGTAACACGCTTCTGCGTACTTGCGGCAGCAAGGAAGTTTACGATGCCGTTTGCCAAGCGTTCGAGCCACGTATCAAGAGCCACATCGACGTTTACGGTGCGGACAACGATCAACGCTTGACCGGGCTTCACGAAACGCAATCGATCGACAAATTCAGCTACGGTGTTTCCGACCGTGGTGCATCGATTCGTATTCCAATCGTGACTGTCCAAAAGGGCTGGAAGGGCTATCTCGAAGATCGTCGTCCAGCATCCAACGCTGACCCGTACATGGTTGCCAGTGCAATCATCACGACGGTCAAGAGCGCCAAGTTGCCAGTCGGCGCGTAAGCCCGCCTGAGTCGGTTTGAAAAAAACGAAAGCCCGCCCGCAATGATTTGCAGGCGGGCTTTTTTCGTTTGCAAAGCCGCTTTTTTTAACGCCGCTCCGCTAGAAAATCGTTGTCGTTTGCCGCTGTGATTTCGGCGCCGTCAATCCGTCTGCATTGATGTATCGATTCCGCTAAGATGATTTGCATTCCGGCTCTCCTTCTCTTTGGATGCGAATAGATCTATGTCACGACTTTCGGATGACCAAATCATCGAATCGATTCGGCTTTATCGCGAAGCGATTCAGGAAACGAAGGCTTTGTATGTCGAGAGCGGCCAACGGGTTCGCGGTTCCTATGCCTGGCTCGACGGCGAAGATGTGGACGCGGCGGCGATCGCCCAGCAGATGGATGATCTGCACCAAGGGTTGCTGATGAAGGTCTTTGCAGCCGTAGTTCCCACCGCCGACAGCCGAACGATCGAACAGCGTCAACTCGGCCGCGTTTTGCTCGAACATCTGTGGGGCAAATCCGTGATGGGGCATCAATTGCACGAAGCGGTGGATTGGCTGATTTCGGCTTCGGCCGATTTTAAGTGGTGCGATCTGGTGCGACCTTTTGCCGAGCTCGCGCCGTTGCGAGATCGCTGGGGTGAACTCGAGACGCTGGTGATGCGAATGGCAAACTTGCTCGTTTCGGTCGACGGAGAAACGAGTGAGTCGGATAACGCAAACCTTGCGGCGATGCGGGCGCAGATGAAAGAGGTTGTCGGTGAATCCGAGCCCGAAGAGCGGAATAGTCAAATGGACACCGATGCCGCCCGCGATGCCATCGTGTGGCTTCGTGAGGAAGCTGCAAGATTGCGGGACGGTACGAGTGTCACCGCAGCGGAGAAGCCGACGCCCACGGCGGGTCCGGGCGCTGCGCCACCCAAGTCGCCTCCCCTGTCGGGCGTGAAGCCAGCCTCGAAATCGGCGGAACCGCTCGATGAGCGAACTCCGGAACAGCGTTTGGCTGAGGCTCGAGCCAAGCTCGATCAATTGATCGGGCTTGATGCGATCAAGGACCAGATCCAAACGCTGACGAACTTTCTAAAAATGGAGTCGCAGCGAGAAAAAGAGGGGCTGCCGATGACACGGCCCAGTTTACACATGGCGTTTGTTGGGAATCCAGGAACCGGTAAGACGACGGTGGCGCGGATCATCGCCGATATCTACGGGGCGCTGGGGATCTTGGAAAAAGGGCACCTCGTGGAAACCGATCGCAGCGGATTGGTCGCCGAATATGCGGGCCAAACCGGACCGAAAACGAATGCGAAAATCGACGAGGCGCTAGATGGCGTGCTGTTCATCGACGAAGCCTACACGTTGATTGACGAAGACGGGCAAGACCAATATGGCCGCGAGGCGGTGCAGACACTGTTAAAGCGAATGGAGGATCAGCGGGATCGCTTGGTTGTGATCCTGGCGGGATATCCCGTCGAAATGCGAAAGATGATTCGCAGCAACCCTGGCTTGAGTTCCCGCGTCGGAACAACGATGCACTTTGATGATTATCCCCCCGAAGCGCTTTGCCGGATCTTTGAGCTAATCGCGAAAAAGTCAAAGTACACGCTGCCAACCGAATCGCGGCGACGACTGCTTCGCGGGTTCACCTATTTGTACATTGCTCGTGATCGTCACTTCGGAAACGGACGTACGTCTCGCAACAGTTTCGAGCGAAGCGTTCGCCGCTTGGCGAACCGTTTGGCCACGTTGACCGAAGTGGATCGCAAGTTGTTGACGACACTCGAGGCCGAAGACATCGAGGTTGCCGATGTGACGCAAGCGCATCTTGCCGCGTTGGTTGCCGAGCCAGGCAATGTGCGTGTGCACTGTAAGCACTGTGAGCAAGCGGTCGTAATTGACGACAAGCAGCTTGCGACGGAGATCAAATGCGATGCGTGCAAGGAGATGTACGAAGCCGATTGGGGCGAGCCCGTCCTTGAGTTGCCCAAACCTGCCGGCGACACATCCGGCGAAGGTGAAGGGGCCAAAGACGTGATCGTTAAGTAACGGTGCGGCGTGCGGGCTCGACTCCGCAATTTTGAAGTGCCGGAGGCACGGCAGCATGTAGCCTGGGGCGTGAGCCCCAAGTGTTTGTTGCCACACGTTACCAAAGCCCCGGAGGGGCGGCAGCGATCGGCAGTTTCGCTTCCTGTCGCCCCTCCGGGGCTTCATGTTGTAGTTTTCTTCGGTTTCCTGGGGCTCACGCCCCAGGCTACGTGCTGCCGCCACTCCGTGGCTTAAAGCATGCTGGAATTCAGAACGTTTCACTTTCGCATCCAGCCGGATCAGCGTCGCTTAGGGCGACTTGATCCGGCCTACTCAAGTTTTGCTTGACGTTTATCGTTGGACGCGAGCGTTTCCTTTCCAGATGCTCCAGACTTGGTCTTCATCGGCGGGTTGTCCGTAGTCGGTGTTCAGCGTTGCGGTCAGGGCGCCAGTGGCCCAACCGAACTGGGAGCTCTTGTCTGCGTCCCAGCCTTTGAGCACGCCGTAAAGCAACCCGCCGACGAATCCATCGCCGCCGCCGATGCGGTCGAACACGCCGATCTGGCGGGGCTCGATCACGCTAAACTCTTTGCCGTGCGAAACGATTGCGCCCCACATGTGCGAGTTGGCGCTCTCGACTTCACGAAGGGTCGTGGCGAACAGGGACGTGTCAGGATATTCCTGCTTGACGCGGTTGATCATGCCTTTGAAGCCTTCGATTTTGGCGGCGATGCCCTTGCCACCAGCCTCGGGGCCTTCAACGCCCAAGCACAGCTGAAAATCTTCTTCGTTGCCGATCAGGATGTCCGACAGGCTGGCGATTTCTTTGAATTGCTTCGATAGCAGTTCTTCGCGGCCTTTCCAAAACGACGCGCGGTGGTTGAGGTCGAAGGAGATGCGAGCACCATTCTTTTTGGCAACGCGAGCGATCTCTAAGCAGAACTCGCTGGTCTCTTCGGACAACGCCGCGATCAGCCCTGACATGTGAACGATCTTGGCACCTTCGTCGCCGAAGATTCGCTGCAAGTCGAAATCTTTCACGTTCAATTTGCGTCCGACTTCGCCGGCTCGGTCGTTTTGAACTCGCGGTCCACGCGAGCCCCAGCCGCTATCGGCCATGTTGATTTGGTGCCGCACCCCCCACGGGGTGTCTTGAGTGAACTCGGGGCCTTCGTAATCCATGTGGCGGCGAGCCAAGTCGTCTTTAATGAACCGCGCGATGGGACTGTCTTTGACGAATGCTGTCAAGATTTTGACGGGCATCCCAAGGAACGACGCGATGCTGCCGACGTTCGACTCCGCGCTGGTGCCCTGCATCTTGAAAGTGTCGCTGCAGTGAAACGGCTGGTGGTCAGCCGGCGTCAGCCGAACTCCCATGCTGGTGGGGATGACGAGAGAGTACTTGGCGTCGTTTCGAAGTTCAATCATTTGGGCGGCTCGTTGAGGGGATGGGAAGGGAACCGGCATGGATGCCGACCACGTTCCTTGCGAACGTGGTTGCTAAGGTGTGTGCTGGAATGTGCGAACCGTTCGCTTGGCGGTGGCCGGTTTGCTAAATCGTGACGGGTTCGCTAAATGGTGACGGAGGCAAAGCCACCATCAATGGCGATGTTTTGTCCGGTGACGAACGACGATGCCTTTCGGCTGGCAAGCCAAACGACCGCACCCGCCAATTCTTCGGCGCTGCCGAAACGCGACATTGGTGTGTGGCCAATGATTTGACCGCCGCGTTCGGTGTAGCTGCCGTCCTCGTTGAACAGCAGTTTGCGGTTCTGTTCGGCTGGAAAGAATCCGGGGCTGATCGCGTTAACACGCACGCCAGTGGTTGCCCATTCGCGAGCCAACCAAAGGGTCAAGTTGATGACGGCTGCTTTGGCTGCGGAATACGCGACGACTCGCGAAAGCGGAATCATGCCCGACATCGAAGCGATGTTAATGATGCTGCCGACTTTCGCCTCGATCATGTCGGGAGCGAATACTTGGCACGGCAGCAGCGAACCGCCTACGAGGTTCAAGTCGAATACGTCACGCCATGCTTCCTGAGGCAATTTGCAGAAATCGCCGCCGGGTGGGATTGTGGCGTCAGGACGGTTTCCGCCTGCGGCATTGACCAGCACCGAAGTCGGCGAACCGGCCCACGCTTTGATCGCATCGCGAGTCGTGGCAAGAGCGTCAGGGTCGAGACTGTCCGCGGCAAAGAACTTCGCTTCGCCTCCGCCGTCAATGATCTTTTGAGCCCGGGCGTTACCGCGTTCGGGGTTTCGCCCCAACACAGCCACCTTGGCTCCATAAGCCCCGAGTGCCTCGGCCATCATGCCGCCAAGTTCGCCCGTGCCGCCGATCACTGCGGCCACATCATCGTCAAGTTTGAATATGTCTTTGTTCATGGGGAGATACTTTAATTGCTCGGTCGGTGTCAGAATAGGTGAGAGGGGGTTTTAAGATTTTGTCATCGGTGAGGGGGCGGAGGCGACGTGAGTAAAGGTGCTTTGACGGGCTACAAATCGGTGTTGGAACCCGCTTTGCTCGTTATCCGCCGATCGAGTACATCGCCCGCGGCGGCGGCGAGAATCCATCGCCATCGATTCCATGACTCGGTTTCTTTTGCCACACACAATCACGTACGACTTGGATCAGTTGTTCGTCGCTGGCGCCACCGCGAAGCAAGTCGCGAATTGGCGCTTCGTCACTCGCGAACAAGCAATTTCGGATCGATCCATCGGCGGTGATCCTCAGCCGGTTGCACGCTTGGCAAAACGGTTGCGACACCGAGCGAATGATCCCGATCTCGGCGCCCGCGAATTTCCCACCCTCGGGCAAGCGAAATCGTTCGGCTGGCTGGGATGGCGTCTCACGAGGTTGCTCGATCAGCGTTCCGAAATGCTGCTCGATTAGCCCCAGCAAGCGGTCGCCGCTTAGCACTGAGTCTCGTTGCCATGCTCGATCAAAATCGAGTGGCATGAACTCGATAAAACGAATTACGACTTGCTTGGCGGCGGCAAACTCAATCAGCGAGACGAATTCGTGCTCGGTGATTCCTTGGATCGCGATCGCATTGAGTTTGATCGACTCGAAACCGCATTGAATTGCCGCCTCGATGCCCGCGAGCGTTTCGTCGAGCGAATCGCGGCGGGCCAGCTTTTTGAATTGCTCGTGATCGAGTGTATCGATACTGATGTTCAGCCGTTTCAGTCCCGCGGCTTTTAATTTTGCGGCTTGCTCGGGCAGCAGGATACCGTTGGTGGTGAGTGACAGATCGGTCAGCCCCGGAATCCCGCTGAGCATGGCTACAAAACGGTCCAATTCGCGGCGGACCAGCGGTTCGCCACCTGTCAATCGAACATCGTTGATGCCGCATCGGGTGACCAAAAGTTCAGTGAGTCGGTGCAGTTCTTCGAAGGTCAGCAGGTGATCGCGAGGCATAAACGTCGCGTCGAGTTCAGGCATGCAATAAGTGCAGCGTAGATTGCAGCGATCCGTCACGCTCAGCCGGACGCTGGTGTGAACTCGGCCCAGTGAATCGGTCAACGGTCGATCGGGCAGTCGCGATTCGGCTGTGGTCAAGTCTTGGTTCATTGCTTTGCCGGATGCCCGCGTGAATTACCGGAGAACGACCCGAATTACAGCCGACAGCGTAATTTACGGCGGACTGCGGGGTTATCGGAAAGTTCGTCACTCACTAATCTACACCACTTGGTGGTACATTGATTCCCGGCTTGTTTGGGAAAAACGCCGGATTCCTCGATTGTTGCAGCACCGAAGTGAAAGATGATTCAACCTTTGCTTGCCCCCACTGCGGCGCCGAGTTGCCCGCTCGAGCGAAGTTCTGCCGACATTGCGGCAGCAGTGACGAGGATGGCTGGAAGACAGAATCGGATGAAATCGATGCCGACGATGACTTTGACTACGACGAGTACGTTCGCGAAGAGTTTTCCGAAAATGCCGTCGTCAGCTCGAAACTGAAAACGTGGCAGATCGTGGTCATACTATTGATCTTGGCTTCGATGAGTTTGTGGGTGCTCGGATGATTCAGGCCGATCAGGATGTGGATCCCAAAGGGATGCGAGTCGTGCAGTCACTGGTGGACGACCACGTTTGCGGGTCGGCGGTGTATCACCACAGCACGGCATCGACCAATTCCGATGCACTGAACGAGTTAACGCAAGGCAAAGTGACGCAAGATCATTTGCCGCGTTTGTACATCGCCGATCGTCAAACGGCGGGGCGAGGACGACAGGGGAATACATGGCTTAGCAGTGACGATGCGTTGACGTTTTCGTTGACCGTAGCGTTCGATTTGCTTGCCGCCGATCGACGAGGCCTGCTGTCGTTAGCCGCAGGATTGGCCACGGCGCGTGCGATTGAATTCTTGTTCGCTCCGGTGCGAGCGTATTTAAAGTGGCCCAACGATGTTTATCTCGCCGGCGGCAAAGTCGCGGGGGTATTGATTGAGACCAATCAAGCGACCCGCGACCGTGTCGTGATCGGAATTGGGGTGAATATCAACGAGCAACCGAAGATCGATACTCTTGGTGCCGCATCGCCGCAGTCTTTGTTTTCGGCCACCGGGCGTATGGCGACGCGGTTTGAGTTGCTCGATCCGATCGTCCGTGAATTAGTCGAGGTTGTTGCGTCGATCGAAGAATCGCCCAGCGAGGTTTTGGCCGAATTCCGGTTGCGATGTTATTTGACAAACAAACTGATCACGTTTCGTGATCGCGGCGTCGAAAACGAAGGCACCGTCGAGGGGATCGCGGATGACGGTGCGTTACTGGTCAGGACACTTGAGGGACTGCGGCGCTGTGACAGCGGCGAGGTCCGCCTTGTTCGCCTCTGTTAATCTCTAGGAAGGCAATCTCGAGCCGTCCCGCATCCGCGTCACACTACCTCCTCACCCAGGGACACAGCATGTTTCGCCCCTGTAGTGGACGAGGCAACGAGTCCCGAGACGTTTTCCACGGGGACAGAGCTTGATCCCTTGGGGACAACGCTACGACTGGACTCCTTCCAGAGGGACAGAGCCCAATTGTTGGGGGTTGACTTTTGATCAGCTCACGCGAAGGATTGAATGTTAAACCCATCGGCTCCTTCTGCCTACAAACTCCTTCGCCAGAAACGAGGTGTGATGATGGCTCGTTTAACGCGATCGGAAGTCTTTGATCCCGACGAAATT